>WQVG01000077.1 GCA_009781675.1 Candidatus Bathycorpusculum acetigenes
GACGGTAGGAGTCGGGGTGACGGTAGGAGTCGGGGTGACGGTAGGAGTCGGGGTGACGGTAGGAGTCGGGGTGACGGTAGGAGTCGGGGTGACGGTAGGAGTCGGGGTGACGGTAGGAGTCGGTGACATGGAAAGGCTTATCCCCATTCCTGCGCATTGTGGGTTGGTTGCGACATAATCATCATTGAGTATCGGATCAGCTTCAAGCGAGTCGCTGTCGCCGTTGATATGGGCTTGCCATGCAGAGAGCCCCGCATTCTCCAATGTGTTTCCTGGCCGGCGATCAATAAAGACTGCACTCTTACCAGCAATATAGTAACAGTTATCACTCATCGTTAAATCGCCAACCAGAGCCGACAGACCACCAAGCTCATTAGCATAACGAATCTCTATCATCGGACGAACAATACTTGAGGGCTGACACACAACATTGTGGTGAATAGTTGGATTGATATTAGCAGGGCGACCAGCATAACTTGCCCAATCCTGAAATGTAATACCAAAGTAAATTGCACTGTGATATTGACCAGGACCATTATCCACATTAACCAACGTATTGTTATAAACCTGGGCATCCTTAGAAGCATATAAGCCAATACCTTCCCAACCTGTGTCAATAATCAGATTATTGCGCACAACACCCCGAATGTTTTCATAATACTGCGGATTAACAACAATGTCAAAAAACTCTGGGCTGGCGTCAAAACCAACCATAATTCCAGCTCCGCATATATGTTCAATACGATTGTTTTCAATCAACACATCAGTCGCTCCGCCTTTAGCGTAAATCCCGTTACCGCCAATATCATGGATGTAATTGTTTTGCACTACCATATTGTCACCGTTTACATTATCAATACCTTCAGCATTCACTTCGCCGTAGAGCCAGTAAGGATTATTGATTTCTGCCCGCCCCGAATTATAAATTTCACAATGCCGAATGGTAACATTATCGCAATTAGGTTTAACTTTAACCACATCGTATCGGGAATCATGCAGTATACAGTCCTCAATGAGTATATTGGATGCGCCGGCACGATTGGCTTGTCCCCAATCCCATCTGGTTTCTAAACAAACTGCATAGAATCCTCCAATTACTTCGACACATTGCAATCTGCCGCCGGAGGAGTCAACATCGAAATAAACCCCCGAGTCTTCATTATGGCCGGAATTATAGGTGGTCAGGTCAATAACTGCCCATTCACCCTCTCTGGACTTTATGGTGATATCGGGTATTCGAACACGGACATTAACGCCTTCATAATAAGTACCGCCGCGCAGAATTATAGTATCTCCGGGGTGCGCGGCCGCCAAAGCGGTATTGATACTTTTATAAGGTGCATCAATAGACCCGGTTGCCCCAGAGTCATTGCCATTTGAAGAAACATAGATACCATTTACCGGGTCAACCCCAGAATTGGCGCGGGGTCCAACATTGTTGGGTGCAGCAAATGCGCTCTCAAATGCACCTGACAACAAGCTGAACCCAACAACAAAAATGAACCCCACAGCAATAATGAGTGTGAAGTTTAATGATTTTCCTTGGAATAATTTCATGAACATATTTTCCCTTCTTTATCTTAGTTATTATTGAGATATATTGCAATAGAGATGATATTTATTTATTGCCACTGAATTAACAATTCGTCGTTGAGTTTTAACACTACACTATGGCAGACAAGAATTTGAGAACTGGAACCAGTAACCTCAACGCTACCCGTTTTAGAGCCGATATTATTGCCAAATATGCTCTCAAAAGCAAACCCAACATTTCCCTCCCCTCCAACCATAACTACTAAACAAACCCTCCATTCAGATCATACACAGCTAACCGACATACACAGCCACATAACCTGCTCTACTTTGCAGCAACACTAAAACCCAAACCCTTAGCAGGTTCTCCAACAACTATCAGGCTTACCCAAATTTTCTGATCTACACCATCATCAGCTTTGAGCTTCAACATCAACATAATCACTACCATTAAAAGCAGGTAAATTAAAAGCAACAAAAATCCCCGGAATAAACTATTTCACAGATCAACGATGGTTAGTGATGTTTACTGTGTTAGTTGATAAACCTGCCCTACAAATATCATGCAACTGAGTGCTGTTCTGAAAAAGATCACTTGAGAAAAAAAATGATCTGCAAGGACATATATAGGATACTCTGCGAAATGGAAAGCTGGTGAAAAATCAAAAATGAAAATTGAAAAAAGAATGATAGCACTATGCATATGCACCCTATTAATTGGACTAGCAACAGTTCTACCCCTAACATACTTTACACACAATACAGTCTCAGCCCAAACTAATGATCCAGAGTTCGACATAAGCATTGATTATTTGTACTTCTCTGCTAACGCAGTTGCTGATGGCTACCAACGTGTAATTGGTGTTGGATTTATGCCATTAATTGATTTTAACGCTTTTAACCCGCAGACAGTTGCCAAAATTGAATACTATGACTTTGTATACTACACTGATGACCAAGAACTTGGCCGATCATCTCACTTTATAGGAGCAAACAACACATACATTGACACCGACGAGTACATGTCGGGCTTCCATGATCTTGTGACGTTTAGTAGAGCAGCCTGGTTTGAAAACAATTTTGAACGTAGTTGCAGTGGTTATTGGAGTTCCCTACCAATAGCAGGGGACGGTCGTATGGCAATGTCACAGGGCGGTGCTGACGCACCAATAGCTATGGGTGGTCCTAATTATTTAGGATATGCTTTTATCGATGAGTGCGATAACAACGGACCGTTAGATGAAATATACAATGCAATCTTGATGGCAATAGAAAATAAGCAAACAATTTATCTTGATGTCATAAGAGTGGGTTCCACTACATTTGATGACAAAGGCGACATAGTGGTGGCTTATACAAATGACACGATCATACAACACTTAGAGTTAACAAAAAATGGTGACGCATACACATTTGGCAATTTAGATGTCATTGAAAACGTAATACCTGAAATTGAACAAGTACTATCAACTCCTAACAGGCACAAAAACAACATTGTGTGATAGAAATGACCAGCGATGACCTGGAAGGTAATACTCTAAGTGTCTATGCATGCATTGTTCGTGCAGATGGACCAATAGGGCTGAGAGATGTGACGCGCGGTGCAGAACTTAGTAGCACCAGTGTTGCACATCATCACCTTCAAAAACTTGAGGTCATGGGCTTAATAGAGAAAGACAACTACGGTCAATATACCCTTAAGAAGAAAGCACCTATTGAGGGACATGTGTGGGTTGGCAAGAACCTTATGCCTCAATTGTTGCTTTACTCCTTCTTTTTTATAGGCGCATTTGCCGCAGAAGTAATAATACTGGTGCTTAGCTTGGTTATTAAGAGTTTAGTGATTGAAACAACCTTTTGGTTTTTAATGGCCATAACCTTAGTTGCGATGACGCTCTTCATTAAAGGAGGCGTAGTACTGGATCGTAAACTAAACCCCAAACGCGCAGATAAGCACTAAGATAGTCTATTTTGTAGAATCACCGCATTTTCTGAATGAACAGCAGAAACTGTTGTATGTACTTAGTGCTATGGAAAACTATAGACAACATTAACAATGTGGCTATGGTTGACAACTATGTCATAAATTAACGCTTAGAAAGCTAGATATTGATGAGGTAAGTATGGTTATTACCATTCGAAGGTATGAGCACACGATAATGTTTACAAGTAAACTCATAAACCAATCAAGGGCATAGCGTGAAATGTGAAAAATTAACGCGTAAAAATGTTAATTGGGTTCGAGCCTGTGAACGATTCCCGTGAACCTAATCCCCTGCACCAAAATAAAACCTCAAAATAGACATATGCTTATTTTCGCTGTTGGGTTACACCACAAAAAAGAAACCAGTCAATCAAAACAAGAAAAAACAAACTCACCAATATTCTTGCAGTGCACGGGCAAGTCATTTATAACCTCGCCCAGAGCTGATATATACAGTACATCAAGCAGGCAAGACTGACGGAACTGGCAATGATTAAAAAGTTGCCCATCGTAATACAATCAAACTCTTGGGTGTAAAAAGGTGGATGTTGAACTTGGCCGTTTACTTTCAGCATATGGTTCCAAGTTTCACTACCACATTGCATCTTTATTCTCTTGATACCAGAGAAGTTCAAACTTGGCGTGTATTAGGTTATTGATAGTTGCATATTTCCGGAATATTTCCGGTTGACTAGTTGGAGTGTAAGCCATAGTTTTGATAGTGGCAGCTATATCTAGTATTTCGCGCATTAGCTCGTCGATTGTTTCTTTTGTTCGGTTTTCTATGTCCAAGTTTGCCCATAGTATGTCTAATCTTTGTTCTATTTTTTCCATTTTGTTTTCACCTTACCTATCACAATAAGTTTTTGCTTACCTACGCGGCAAGTGTTTGCTTGCCTAAGGACTATACAGTGTAGTATTATTTTATCTATTAAAATTAAAAGAGTAAAAAGAAAAATTAGCGAAGAGAAGCAAGAGGTTATGGCGATATCGCCATGAAAGGTCTGGCACCTACTGTAGCTATGGCAAGAAATATTACCGATTCACTAACCACAAACTATACTCCCTTGGGATATCAAGACTTTCTAACTCACCATCGGTGTTGCAAAAATGGGTTGGCAGATCAGCTTTTTGTTTTAGCGCTGATTAAGCATTAGCTTGTTTTAGCATAGACTTCAAAAACAAGAATAACATAAAAAGTGATGGAATGATGGAAAAAAGGGCAGGCTACTTTATTTCGACATCGGCAGACCCGTTGTAGTGTAATTCAAAATTCCCTTTCTGAGCACCTTCAACCACTAGCCCCAATATGACCTCATTATTTTGATCGGAAACCAAGTCAATCGGAACTCCCAAAGATCTCTCGAGTACAGTTAAAGGTTGGCCATCACAGGTTACTTCAAAGTCGTTTAAACTGATCTGTGCGTTCGTAGTTGTTGTGACATTTTGATAGATTATCAGATAGGTGACATCGCCAACATAGTCCGAATCTGTCGCCAAACAACTCAAAGTCCTATTTTCATCAGTTATATGCTCAACCCCAGATACTGATTCAAAAATCACCACAGATATATGTGCTGACACAGGCGCGTTTAGGATCATGATCCCAGCGGCAGCGGCTGTAACTGCCGCTATCACCACAACAACTGCAACAATCAAAGCTTTTTTTACCATTTCTCCATCGCTTCCTTTCATCGTAGTTAAGTAACGGGTTTTTTAAGTGCGGATACCTTTATGCTTACAATAGAGTTGGCTGTTTCTTTGAGTTCTTCTGGAGTCAGTCCTAGATCGATAACATGTTTGAATGCTTCCTCCCCAAAGACATACTCAAGCGGATAGGTTCTCTCCTCTAAAACCGCTACATCTTGAAAACCCGCGGCGCGTATTTGCTCAAGATATTTGTCTTTTAGTTCTGCACCCGATATACAGCCTGCATAGGCTTCAACATTTTTTTGAATCGCTTCAGGCAACTTTCTGCGAAGAACTAAATCTGAGACCATAAGCCTGCCGTTTGAATCCAAAACCCGAAAAGCCTCTTCAAATACACGTTTCTTGTTTGGTGCAAGATTAATGACACAGTTAGAGATAATCACATCAACCGAGTTATCAACCACAGGTAAATTCTCAATTTCACCTAATCTGAATTCGACGTTTGTATATCCACCCTTTTTTGCATTAGCCCTTGCCTTATCCAACATCTCAGGCGTCATATCTACGCCTATAACGGTTCCTTGTTTACCAACCTTTTTGGCCGCCAAAAAAACATCAAACCCAGCCCCAGAACCCAAATCCAAAACCCGCTCGCCCTCCTTTAAAGAAGCTAGAGCGATTGGATTGCCACAACCTAAACCAAGATTGGCACCTTCAGGAACTGCGCTCATTTCTTCTTCGCTGTATCCAACCATTTTGCTGACTTGCTTGTTTGGAGCTGAACAGCAACTGGCGCTTGGAGCGCAACAGGAACTATTGGTTTTAGCTACTTTTGCATAACGCGTTCTGACTTCTTTTTTAATTTCTTCCTCTGTCATGTTTAACTCTCCTTATTAGTTACTCCTTTAATCAATGGATTAAGTGTTTGAGTGACCGCTCCTACAAGTTTCTCAGCCTTAACCAGCATAATACAGCAGACTTCGCCGTCTTTTTCGCAAGCAACAACCGCTATTTTGTCATTTGCTTTCATGTTTGCTTTAGTGCGTAAATCTTTGGGAAGAACAATCTGTCCTTTCGCATCCATCGTTATCACGGCATCAATTCTGCAAACCTCATCGCCACATACATCGCCACTACAACAATCAGCCACGTTTAATCACTACCATTAGAGAAAAATAGTGCATCCACTAAATAAATATTTCCTAAAAATAGGAAAAATAGGAAAAATATGCTTATATGTAACGATGCGCTCTAACCATAACCATAATTGCAGAACAAAAATGTTAGGAACACTTTTGGTGAAAAGAAAAGATGACTGAAACAGAATATGAGGGACTACCCCGAGACAAAATTCCATGGGATCCAAAAATAGACCATAACAAATGCACCACCTGTGGAAAATGCGTAAAATTCTGCCACATGAACGCTTTCAAAACAAAAACCCTCAACGACAAAACCACCATCATTGTTAATCCCAACAAGTGTGTGGTCTTTTGTCGAGGCTGTGAAAACATCTGTCCACAAAAAGCCATATCTCACCCCGATAAAAAAGAAACCAGAAAAATAATCGACAAATTACACAACAATTAACGGTCTGGTCATGTCTAAACCCAAAATCCTATTTATTTGCACCCACAACTCAGCCAGATCACAAATGGCTGAGGGACTGCTCAGAAACATGTATGACGAGAAATATGAGGCTTGCAGCGCAGGCACCAATCCCACAACAATCAACCCCTTAGCCATCAAAGCTATGGCAAAAATAGGCATAGATATTTCAGATCAGTATTCCAAAGGTTTAGAGGCATTTAGCGATACTGAAATTGACTTAACCGTTTCTGTTTGTGAAAGTAGCACAAAAACACTCTGTACTCTGTGCACATCACCCCTAACTATGGATAAACCTCTTGTAGTTGGTGTAAAGTTACCTAAAACCAAAAAATACGTAGTTCAGGGGTTTGAGGATCCTTCTGAGGTTTGTGGAACTGAAGCAGAAAACCTTGATGCTTTCTGCCGTATAAGAGATGAAATTAAGACATGGATTACAGACTATTTTACCAATCTAAAAATGTGTGATACGCCAAAATAGTCATCCCAGTGTACCTCTTACTGCATCTGCCTTTAATCGTGTAAAATCCATTTCATCTTCGCAATCAATGCAACTGTTACCCTCTTTTTCAGAATTAGTTAAGGAACAGTACCACTATCTGTGATTGACGCACCTTTTTTGCCACAAGAAACTCTACTCAAAACTTCCCCCAAAAATCAAAAGGCGTTTGAAGTATTTAGGTGTTACCAAACGGTCTGTTAATTTCATTTAGCGGCTCTAAATATCAAAGATAATTTACAAAAATCGTGAATCCAACTAATCTTGATAGTACCAACTCTGCACCAGCAACCAAACAGAAATATAGCAAAAACAGCCAACATAACATAACCGGGTTGAGACTATGACGAGTTACAACATGGAAATGCAATTATCAGTCACATTTTTCAGTGGAGAAAAAACAGACAAAACCTTCAAAGTCGAAATCAATGCTACCCAAAAAGAAGCCACAATTTGGTGCCCAGACTGCTACACACCGTTAACCAAACAAAACAAACATACCTGCAAAAACTGCGAATACACAATAACAGACAAACTTTTTGAAAATACCAAACCACATAAACAACCCAACTATCGAAAAACAGGTTTACAACCGGAACTCAGCTTAGTTACCCCCTAGGTTTTAGTTACGTAGTCTGAGAATACTTCCAAGATCTCCTCGGTCTTCTTGGGAAGGGCACACAAATACTCCTTGCCGCTGGGTTCCACGATCA
>WQVG01000078.1 GCA_009781675.1 Candidatus Bathycorpusculum acetigenes
CAAAAACAGCAACATCAGCAAACAACACATAACCAAAGCCCTCAAAAAACTAGAACAAACAGAATTAATAAAGAAAACCCGCACTGTTGGCCGCTCCGAAATGTACCAATACAACATGAACAATAAAGCCGCCGAACTACTCAATAAATTCATCCTCGAAATCGCTTTCCAAGAAGGCGAAAAAATAGCCACGGACGAACTCAAAAACCAACACCTCCAGCAGCCAAACACCCAGTCTATTGAAGTCTAACAACCAACACAATATAACCTGCCCCAGCCTCTTAGGGGTATGAGTTATCGTGCTAATCTGCATCCGGTGGTCAGTCAAGCCGAAATCGACGTATTCTGTGAACTATCCAAGCAAGGCCTAACCACAGGGATGACGACACAGAAGATGCTGATTCTCAAAGCGACGTATCCGGATTTTTGCTGGGCAGAACAAAAGAAAGCCGTCTACTTAGACGGCAAGCCGGTGCATTGCACAAATAAGACGGAGCGACGCGATCAAGAAATCGATGAACTGCTGGAGCTGCGCGGCTGGAGTGTACTGCGTATTCCCTACGACCCGCCCCTGACAAAAGAGGAGTTAGCGCAAGTTATATTGCAGATCAAGCAATTCCTTGCTCAATAACTCAAAATTTAAATATAATGCTCACCAAAATATTTTGGGTGAGGCGTCCTATGGCGTACCTTACAATCGTTTTTCATCGCACCATATACTGTGTTATTTATTTTCGCAGTTAACGCTATAGGAACACCTCACCCGACCTGCAGTTTATCGGAGATGCATTTGACCAGATCCTAAAACAGACAACACAAAGATATTTGAGTATGAGCACCTGTGAAACTGCTGAACACTTGTTTTTGAGACCAACAAGTCATATATGCACGGCTAAACGTATAGAAACAACGGCAAAACAGGACAGCATCACCCAAACCTTCTAATCAGCCATCCGCTCTACCTAAAAACATCAACAGAGCTTCGGATTGTTTGAGCGTTTTCTGTTTTTGAACAAGCCTTAAATCATTATACAACCCTAAACGAGATGGGTGAAGAGTGCCTGTGAAACCACCAGCAAGTCATAGTGCATATCTATCAATACACCGTTGGCGGCGAGTAGGAACAGCCTCACCCAAAACATTTTACACTTCTACTGGGCAAGTCTTAAATCGCTATCGTCTAATCTTCTCTGGGTGAAGAGAGCCTGTGAAGCCTCAAAGAATCTACCAACGAATGTATGAGCTATATAGAGGCCAAGTAGGAACAGCATTACCCCCAACTTCATAGCCAATCGCAGTGGAAATGAGACTGAGTATCGGTTGTTTTCGTTTATTAGTAAGAATTGACGTGGGAAGGCTTGTTAGCTTGGTAGTTATTGATTCACACATCTACGCATAGATGTAGGCGGTAAGAAATATTTCGAGAATTATGGTTGAATAAGTTTGACTGCAAAGCTATATATTACGGGTATTGGCGGATTTCCATAGGACTCATACATACACACAACGCAGGATGGCGACTCAGATATTGGAGGCTGATCACCATATATATTGATAAAAAACCTAACAAGTGGCGCTTCGTCATATCTTTTGATTGTAGTTATTCCTTGTGCTTTTACAAAAGCTGTGAATTCTTCTTTACTCTCAAAGCTCACAGAGCCTTTAATTAGGAAAACTGATGCTGGTTCTATGGTTAGTTCTTGTGACTCAAAGTAGTCGATGGTTGTTTGAAGTTCTTCTTGAGTGATATGGGGTGTATCTACAGTGAAGGTGAGGGTTTTGTATTCTATGATTTTTCCTTTAGCATCAAAGGCATAAACATTTAGCTGATGAGGCCCCATGGTGATGCTGACGGTTTTTGTGTCTTCGGTATAGGTGGCGTTTGGGGCTCCGTTTATGTTATAGGTGATTTTTGCTACTGCACTATTTGTTTTGATATCGATGGGGATTCTGAATGCTACGTATGTGGTGTTTTCTTGAGGTGAGAGAATCTGAATCGGAAGCAATCCGGGTGTTGTGCTTTGTAGTTCAGGTGTACTCTCCAACGTTTCATTTCGTGTGCCAAAGTCATTAACACTGTTGTAGCCTTCAACTAAAATTAAACCCGCTACAGTACCAACAGCAATCAGTATAATTATACTTTTTAATTGCTTCATTTTTTAATCCCTAACACATATTTAGCCATATGCCGTTTTAGGTTTAAATAATTATTTACAGTCAGAGTTATATTAAATTTACTCTCATCGCGAGTACAAGGGTTAAACCACTTTATAATCCTTTTTGCAATACTTCCACATTTTTTTATAATCGGGCAACAAGTTTGGCGGGAGTTTGCTGAATGGCTACTGTTGGACATTATGCTGACTTGTATTTTCTATTTCAGCTCTTTACAATTTTACTTGAGGAGTTAATTTTCATAAAACTGACGCACGACTTACCAATCTAAAACAACGGTTAACACAACAAAGATACAAAATCCTGAACGCCGTGTTTTTTAGGCACTACACTGTTGGCATTTTTTTAAATTCTGTAAATCAGGCTCTAATTACAAAAATGCTGGTAAATAGCGGTTTTTTGTAACGTTATTGTTGTGTGGTTGTAGTGCCTATTAGGTGCTACCGAAGGGTTGTGAAAAAACGAAGAAAAGAGCCTATTTTGCAATTTAGAGTTAAAATTTAAGGAAAAACAAAGATTTACTGCATGTAGTGCCTAAACTTTGCGGAGTTTAGGAAAATAATGCTTCATCCCCTGGCACGCAAGGTGTGCATATATTTCCTGTCATACCAATAATTATGTACATTGACAGGTATCGACATGAATCAATCTCAACTCGAATATTAGAAGAATTAATATACTTGCGCCAATTAAATGATTGACTGCCTAAACGGCGATAAACTGACTGCAATGGGAGGTGAAAAAGTGAAAAAAGAAATCGCGTTTGCTATGTTCGTTATAACCATTCTCGCCTTTTCCTCGATTGCAGGAGTTGTCCAGTCACAATCAAGCACCGCTAACGCTGGTCAAAAAACCCCGCCCCCACCGACAAATCAAATCGACATTTCAAGCAAAAATACAGAAAGTTTCTCAAATACAAACTTAGCCACACAACTAGCCAATCTGGTGAATTCAGACAAATTTAAACAAATGACCGCAGAGTGGAGCGAAGAAAAAGACACACAAGACCCCGGATATCGACTAGAAGACATGGAAAACACACGAGGAACACTTCTGATTTACGGTGCAGGTATCGACGCATATTCCGCTGGCCCCGGTCCGCCAATTGGTGCCAACACAGGCTGGCTCACCAACCCAAATAATCTCATAGGCGCTCCTGATAATCAATACACTGGAATGCACACCGAAATATGGAGAGACAAACCTGATGGTGATGAAGCGATTGTTATTGTTAGGATGCAGTCTAATCGGCCTGGTGATGTTTGGCTAAGAGGATATACGAATCAATATGCAACTTCGGATGTATATGTTTTCGGCGCCGACGATCCCAACCTTAACATGTTCGACTGGATGGGCATAGGGTATGCTCATTTCACTAGTAACTCTCCTCAAGATGTTTATGTTGGCACAACAGCAATTGGATATAAATATCTAGCAGTATTTGCCTATGCCAGAACTGATAATCCATTTACTCTGCTAAATGATGCACGTGTGGATAGTGTAGTAGTTATGCACTCCACTAGTTTGCCGCCCTATGGCGTTTATGTTGAGACTTGTGCCACTGCTGATGTCTTAATTTCACCCACTCAAGTATCTAATGGGAACAACTTAATAACGTGGGTTTGCGGAGACGACTGGGGCACACATTACTGCTATGTTAAAGAGGTAATCGTTGATGGTGTGCCGCATGGTGCAGGCGCTTTTGGTAATGCTCACTCCGGTTCAATAACTTTCAATGACGGCCAAAGCCACACAGTCATAGTTTCATCATTACCCTATTATTACCCAGTAACATTTAATCAATATGCTAGCAACAATTTAGTTAAATCTTGGACTGAATGGCGTGTTCATTGGGTAGAGCGAAGCGGACCTGTTTACTGTACTGGTTCAAATCTATCGGGCGGAGGCGGAGAAGACTACTATGTTGCCAGCACAATCTCTTGGGCAGGAGGCAGTGCTAACTTTGTTTCTGCAGTAGCGTATAATTGGTGGGCTGGCAGCGAAACCTACTACTACAGTATTCCATTGAATGTGTGGACATTTGTGTGGGGCAACACAGTCGACATCTGGTACAGCTAGTACACGGTGCATATCATCTAATATTCTCATTTTTTATAAATCAGACAGTTTTGGGCTGTGTTTCTAACTACCCTTTAGGGGCAAATAACGAATATTTCTGAGTGGTCTGACCGTGCGATTAATATTGTTGCAGTAAGTGTTAATTGTATAGTTAATACTAACTTTTTTGGCATCAACATTACCAATTTTAACAATTAAAGTAGTCATATAAATTTGCCTTACTCTTCTATGGTATAAATTGAAAAACAATAATTCAAAGTCAAAAACCATGCACACAATCAAAGTTGAATCTGCGCCCTTTTTTGTTCTTTACCAGTTGGTTTCGCCAAGTTTGTGGAAGCACTCAAGGCACATGTAACCATCAACTAACTCTACGTTACGTCTAAGGCATATGATGCAGTCGCCGCGATTCTCTACATCAGACACGCTAGTATCCCCATAGGTCATAGGTAGAATTGACTACTAAAGCCTAAAAAACTTTGTCCAATACCAAACCCGCCCCCACAACAAACAACCAACAACACATAACCCACAAGTAACATACTACCTTGCGCGCCTCCAAATCATAGTACTACCCTAAACCCCCTCAAAACGCAGTACTACCATACACACCTAAGAAACGTAGTATGAGGGGTTAGAGGAATAATTTGACGTTTGCTCCATCAATACAGCGCACATCACAAACCCGATGCCTGCATTGGCACCGCCGAAACACCTTTTTGGCTTCCGCTTTGCTGTTTATCTTGATCAGGCGGCCTGAGCTAAGCCGCCCGCATCCTTCACACCAAACATAATACTGTTTCAGTCTCATCGTCTCAAATGCACCTCTCGTAGATGGGGACAGCCGCAAACTGGGCAGATATCTTGGTAGTCAAGCCGCTTGCAGTCCACATCATCCCAATCATTAGAGACTACATAGCCCATATCGGGTTTTAGGAACGATTCGCCGCAGTGTTTACACTCATAAACCATATCTGTACACTCCAAAAGAATAGGGGTTATTGTTCGGGGTGGTTGTTGACTATCCAGATGATGTTGGTTTGGTGGGGTGTGTGGCGGCTTTGTATGGTTAGGCCGTAGTCGCTTGTGGGGGTGTTGGTGTAGGTGCATTTCTGTAGCTTGACGTGTTCGTTTTGGGGGTCAAAGAGATAAACCGGCTTTTGAGTTGCCCGTATGCGGCATATGGTTAGGTTGCCTGTGCGGGTGAATACTATGGGGGAGGGGGTGGTCATGTTAGGCGGCCTCCTCGACTAGGGCTACCCAGACAATTGCGTTGGCTATGTTCCATCGTCCACCCAATTTTATCTGTGAGCGCAGGCCGTAGCGGGTGCGTTTTTTGCCGTCGCCGTCGTCATCGTGGTTAAAGACGATGAGTTTCATGCGTTCGCTCTGGGGGTTGAAGACGCTTATGACGCTTCCATATGGGGGTTTGTCGCGGCGCAATACATAGACTATGTTGTCACTGTCCCGCTCAAATATGATGGGGGATAGAGCGGGGGCTTTTTGAGTTGGGGTTGTTTGGGTTTGGTTATTTACTGTTTGCATTTAGATGTTCCTCATAACCAGTTAATACTACAACACTATATAAGTTTTTCCGGAATATTTAGTAAAATAAAAATTAGAAAACTTTGGTTTGTTAGTAAATAATTTAGGAAAGGCTTAATATGGCGTTTACTTTCTCCTCGATAGAGGCGCATCAAAACAAGCAAACAAGGATGTCACTTCATGAGCGAAGAAACAACATTAAACTATGTAACTAGAAAGGAGTATCTGAGAACGCAAGTGCCGCAGTGGTTTGTGAGTAAGTGTGGTTTGAAAGTTGGCGACAAATTACGCTGGGATTTGAGGGTTATGGATGGTGAGTTGGTGTGTGTGGTAACTCCGCGAAAAATTGAAAATACAGGGGAGAAAAGAAGTTAGTATTTTGAGGAACACCAAAATGCATTTCCTCCCCTGCTTGTTTTTCTACGCTTTTATTATTTTTTAATGTTTTCACTATTTTACTTAATATTAAGGAAAATATTTAAATAACTGACCTCCATAGGTTACTATTGAGGAACATCAAAATGAGTATTCAGTCTCAAATAGTAAAACCAGAAGTTACCCCAACCACAACTACCCCGCAATTAAGAGTCTACGTCGTCAACCTCCGCAAATACTCTGAGGGTGAGTTAGCGGGCGGCTGGATCAACCTTCCAGCATCTAACCAAGAAATCCAAACCTTCCTAACCGAGGTCGTCGGCTTAGATGAGCAGTATGAGGAGTATAGTGTTCAGGATTATGAGTCTATCTTTAGTTTAGAGGAGTTTGTGGATCTCTATGACCTAAACCTGTTGGCTGTCAAGTTGGAAGGTATGTTGGAGGGGGAGCGAACGGTTGCTGCCTATTACTGTATGAGTAATGGCATTCGTCACATAATTGACGTGGTTAATGTGTGTGAGCAGCTATCCGATTTGGTCTACACTCAACTAGAGGCTGTTTGTGGGGGGTCTAGAGAGGAGCGGTTGGGTTATCTTTTAGCGCAGGAAACCGGTTTAGAAGCCGAGTTGGAACAGGTGCAGCTCTCACGTGGGATCTCTGCGGCAGACTATTTTGACTATGAGCGCTACGGACGTGATATCGCCGAAAGCGACGGCTATTTTGTGACCGCGGATTTGTTCATACACTACACAGGCGATCTAGATGAGAAGCGCTATACCCGTGAAGAGTTAAGAGAGCGGCTAGATGACAGCCGCCTAACAGTCATCGCATAGGAGGTGCGAGTATGACCAAGCAAGCCTGTCTGGAGAGAAGGGAGCATGGCGACATATGCCGCCACTGCGGATTGGTGCTGCGCTGGCTCAAAGTTTCCCGCGGCGAAGTCATAATTTTGGGGCTCTGTGCGGACTGCGTCAATGACCCAAAAATCAACCCCTGCCTCGATGGCTGGAGGGGTTCTGATGGGTGAGCAGTACAGCCGCTTCTGCCCCCACATCAACCGCCCTGCCGCAGTGTGCAGTGTTATGCAGATGCAAAACCGCCTCTGCACCCTTTGCTGCAAAGAGCACTACGCCAACCCAGAGCAGTATAGCCGGTGTTTCTATAACAAACAACCCACTCAAAAACAAACCCTACAGCCCCTGGGCAGTGAGTTGAAGTGAACTCACAAACGCTAGGGAGCAGAATTTAAGCAGTACTCACAACCACAAAAAACATGTGATGTGACCCAAAATACAAAAAAATCAACAAATACTGGCCACAAACAAGGCTGGATAAACCCTGACAACTAATTTTTCCTCCAACCTCTTCTTTATTTTTTCGGTTTTTTCGGTGTTTTCCGGCTTTTTCAAGGTCTTTTTTAGAGGATTTTAGAATTAAACATATTTACAGGTTTTATATGTTGATTTATAAGATTTTAGGGTTATAAAAAAATTGTATCGGCGGCATATTTGGATTTATGTATACTTTGCAACTTGAGCTTAGGCTATTTGTGTGTTTTGGAGGCGTCGATTATTTTATAAAGCTCCTATCCTAACTCTTTGTATACTAACCGTTAATGAGCACCTATCCGGTAAGTGCGTACCTCTCCTGCCAAGCGTAGGGTGACGCAGACCACCCCCTCAACCTTATCAAAATATTTTCACGAGGCAACCTTATGCATATTCGAACCAA
>WQVG01000079.1 GCA_009781675.1 Candidatus Bathycorpusculum acetigenes
CGACAGCAGACTTTGGCTACAAATTTGTGAACTGGGTCGATACAGACGGCAATATAGTTAGCACAACTGCAACTTTTGTTCCAACGATACATGCGGATGCAACGTTCACTGCCAACTTCGAAAAAACTTTGGGTATAAATGAAGACGGTGATAACAACATATGGGATCCAAACGGTGGCAACGGTAACGGTTATGGCGGCGGCAACAATCCACAAGGTACAGGCGGCAATGGCACAGGCACAGGCACAGGCACAACCCCAGGTAAGAACAACAGCAACAGCAAAGGTAACGGTAACTCCCAATAGTTTGTCGTTCGAATAATGTTAGTATATGGATACTTGAGTTAAGTCATCCAACCTACATCTTTTTTTATTGAATCAGAATTCCAGGTTAAATTTCTAACTTTTTAGCAGATTTATATACTATGCTTTTTACGGCTAAGGTTACACGTGAGTGACGATGCTTTGAACAGGCTTGTTTAATTTCCGACAGTCTCTAATCGGTTGTCAGGGTTTTTTCTGTTTCAGCAACACTATGGCATTTGTTTCTCTTTGCCTGATTTATGCTTCATAAATATGGCACTACCTACACCTACTGCTATAAGTGAAAAAATACCTGCATATACATAGAGAATATTGTTCGGTTGCTCCGGACGTGGTTGTTCAGACTTACGTGGTTGTTCAGACTTAGATATATCCTCAAAAGTAGAGGTAACAGATTTATCAACATTATCGTTGTTGTTGGATGTAACGGTTGAGGCTTTGTCATCTATAGTAAAATCAACCCTCTGACTATCTAACCCAACTTTACTGGGCATTGAATCTAGCTTGTATTGTCCAAAAACCGTTAAACTGTGCTGGCCTGATTGTAAATCTGTAAGTTCCACTGAACCTGAAATCAAGTAGTACGATCCGTGAATAGCCTGTCGTGTATTGCCATCACTATCTGTATAGTACATTGGAGTAAACACTGCAGATGTTGTTATTGTAACGTTATCTTTGCCATCCAGACTGTATGTCATTGTGATATCTCCTGAGAGGTCATTAAAGAAGGATTTAACTGAAAAATTAAGAGACATACAATTTGTTGTATAAACGGTGTTTATAGGCGAATCTATTGAAATTGGAGATACCAATGGAAAACCCTCTCCATCAGCTGTATACTGCGCCTGAACAGACTGCAAAAAACTCAAAGCTATCAACAATCCAAAAACCATAATGCTTGTATACAGTTTATTTTTCAATACAATTCCACCATATACTTTCAGTAAACGATGACATTTAATGTTTTGCTCAAAAATTGGTATGAAAGATAAAAAATTTGAAAACAGTTTGATATTATTTTTTAAGTTTGTACTTTCATTCACGATTGATAACGAATTATCCGCTATACGTCAGCGTCAGGGTATTGACGCCGCGAAAACAAAGGGTGTGCGTTTTGGGCGACCAATTAATCCCTTGCCTGCTGATTTTGCTGATCTTTTAAAGCAATTGAGCGATAAACAAATCAGCCACGATACAATGTTCAAAATGTGCAATATGAGCAAGCCACATTTTACCGCCGGAGGGCTAAATGGCACGTAAATCAAAGGAAAATTTGAGCCTCAATTGTTAAAATTCAGTATCGTAAAGGTCGCTATGTTTTGATGTGATGGTATTCTTAGATAATCAAGCCTCAGCATCTGAGACCATGCCGACGATGAGCTATACAACACATATAGGCAAAAAAATCATGGACCACCCCTACACACAAGGCTACAACAACTACGACAGCAGCTACACAAACTGCGAGCCCTTCGTCCTAAAGGCAGATTAATTGCTTTAATTGCTCCACAACTATAAGTTCAAACTGTACAAGAATAAACACTTTACAAAATGTAATTGTAAATTTTTCATTTATTCCTAATATTAATAGAAAAAATCATAATAAAATAATTGTAGTCTTTTAAAAAAGCAAGAAAACGTTGTCTCTTGGTGCTAAGCGTTTTTGCGCAGTCTCAGTTGTTAAAAAGGAAGTGTACCTAGCGGCAAAAAAGGTTAGCAAAGAAGAGCAAAACATAGGCAGGTTAGGAGAATACTGAGAAGTTGGATTCTTCTGGTTCTTGTTGTTTTTTGTTGAGGTCGTCGATTTTTTTGGTTAATTCTTCGACTTCGTGGGTGTTGCCTAGTGCTTTTTGGTTTTCTTTAATGTTTTCAAGGGCGCTTATGCCGTAGCGTTCAAAGCCCTTAGCTAGGGATATATCAGCGGATTTGGTGAAGAGTTCTACGGCTGTTTGGTATTCTTTGAGTTGGGTGGAGCATTCTCCGGCTTTGTAATTCATCTCAGCTGAGCCGAAATAATTCTGGTTTTTATAGTAGAGTTCAGCTGCTTTGGTGAAGAGGTCACGTGCTTCGGCGTATTTGCCGTTTTCCATTAATGCGTTAGCATCTTTGTGAATTTTAATTGGATCTACTTTTTCAGTCATAATTCATCACGCATATGTGGCGTGAACTCACATTTAGAATTTTCCCCAAGCATCCAAGGTAGGGTATTGCTATATATCTGGGGAACTAACAAAAGGAAAAAAGGGTTTAGGGGGTTTTTATGTTAGCAGTGTTTGCTGCTAATTGTTTTATGAGTTGGTGGCAGCGGATCATGACTTGGTCTACAGCGAAGGATTTTGTGCCTCTTTGACGTAGTCTTAGTATAGTGAAGCCTGCAACAGTACCAGCGATTAATAAGGTTAGGGCAATGTCTATGGCTATGGAGCTTGTTGTGGCTTGGACTGGTTGAGCTACTGGTTGGGCTACATTGGAGTTGGCTTGGAGGGTTTCTTGGGTTGTTGTGTCTGTGTTTGTGTTATCAGGTTCGTTGTTTGTATTTGGTGGGTTGGTTGTTGATGGGTTTGAATCTGAGGTGGTTGGGTTTGGTGTTGTTTGAGGTTGGGTTGATGGGGCAGTTTCGGTTGGGTCGGTTGGGTTGGGGGTGTCTGGGGTGAGGTTGGGGTTTGTTGCATCATTATTTGGGGTGTTGTTGTTTGGGGGTGTTGGGATGTTTGGGTTGGCATGTGTTGTTGGTTGGACTGTGAATGTACTGGTTGTTGTGTATCCGCCGTGTGCGCTAAAGGCTGCGGTCCAGGTCCAGGTTCCAAGGGGTGCGTCTCCGGGTAGTTTGAAGGTTATGTAGGCGTCGGTGTAGGTGTCTGCGGTTTTTTGTAAGTTCACTGGGAGTATGTCAAGGATGTAGCCTGTGGGGTCT
This sequence comes from Candidatus Bathycorpusculum acetigenes, assembly GCA_009781675.1. Classification (GTDB taxonomy): domain Archaea; phylum Thermoproteota; class Bathyarchaeia; order Bathyarchaeales; family Bathycorpusculaceae; genus Bathycorpusculum; species Bathycorpusculum acetigenes. The sequence goes on from WQVG01000079.1 coordinate 3,238, forward strand.
GTGATGGTGATTGAGCCGGGGGTGGGTAATTCGCTTGTGACCATAAAGCTGCCGCTTTCGCCTTGGATGTAGGTTTGTTGGCGTGTGCGGATATTTATGTCCATGGGTGCGGTTGTGAATGGAACTTCAAGTGTTAGGCCGTTTGTGCTGGTGATGTTGAGGGTGTATTGGCCAAAGGTCCAGTTTAGGGGAACCTCAAAGGTGCCGCTGTATTCGCCTGTTTTGTTGGTTTTGGCGTCATTGAACCCTTCTTTTGGGGTTATGTGGATGTCGGTGCTCCAGGTTGTGTTTTTGAGTGTAATGTAGAGGTCAGTGTTTGGTTCAAAGTATTTCGCGGTCAGATCAACTTTTGTGTCTAGGGGTGTGATTGCGGGGTTGAGGGTTATGGTGGTGGTAGCGGTTATGGCCAATGTTGTTTGGGCAGTTAATCCATCGTCATCTGTAGCGGTTATTGTATAGGTGCCCACTGGAAGTGTGGGTACAATAAAATCGGCACCGTCTAGCAGGGTTGCAATTGGGGTTTTGGGGCCGGTTATGGTTGAGAGGGTGGTGTTGCCGATTGTGATGTTTGCGGTTTTACCGGTGAAGCCATAGCCTGTGACGGTGATAGTTGCGCCAGTGACTGCGGTGGTTGGGGTTACGGCTAGTTCAGTTAGGGTGATTTGAAAATCTGTGGAAGCGCTTAAGCCGTGGATGTCTTTGACTGTAACTTGGTATACATCTGGGTATAGGCTTGGGGTTACAAATGTTCCTGCGAAGGCGCCGTTTACGTCAGTGAGGTATGTGCCCAAGATAAGGGGCCCGATTTGTGCGGTGACAATTGTTCCTGCTTTGGCGGTGAAGCCGGTTCCGGAAATTTGTACCATTTGGATGCCGGGGGCGCCGGATTTTGGTGCTAGAGTTATTTTACTGGTAGCTGTGACATTGAAGGGTGCCTGTGCGGTAACAGTGCCGTCTGATGCGGAGATCTGGTAGTTACCAACTGCTAGGGTGGGGATGATTATTTGGCCAAGGAAGGTTCCGTCTGCGTTTGTTTTAATTGGCAAAATTTGTGGGACCAGAGAATTATTGATCTGCACATCTATGTTGGTTTCTGTGTGGGCATCAAAGCCGCGTCCAAATATGGCTACAACCGAACCGCATGGACCTTGGCGCATATCTGGGAGTATGGAGGCGCCAATTGTGAATGAGATGGATGCAGTGTTTATGGAATCAGATGCAGAGATATGGTAGTTACCATGTGGAGAGTTGGGTACCTTAAAGGATGCTATGAATGTTCCTGTATGATCAGTCGTTAGAGATGTAGGGGTAACGGAGGTGTTGTCAAAATCAATGGTCATGTTTGCAGTAGCAGCAAAACCTGTGCCAGAAATGATAATGCTATCGTTGGGTAGGCCTATGTTTGAAGTTATAGTAAGCTCTGGAACAATAGTATATGCCGATGCGGCAGTTCCGCATAGATCCTGAATGACTATGTAGTGCACGCCTGCGGGTGCAACAGGAATAACTATTTCCTGTGAATAAACACCCAAACCATCAGCGTAGAGTGTGGCCAACATGTTTATGGGATTTGTGTTTTCCCAAAAAACACTTATGCGACTCCCAGGTTGTGCGTCGGTGCCAGACACCGCTATTTTAGCACCAACCCCACCGCTAGAGGCGGAGAGGACTGGACTAGAAATAGCCCGTGTCGAGGGGATTGCAGCTATTGAAATCGAGGCTAATAGTAACGCTATTGTCATATACGCTAAAAATTTAGTTTTTTTATTTTTTATATATTTCATTTAACTACCTTCTAATAATATTTTTCAGAAGAAGAGCTTGCCTGTTAGGCAACTAAGATAGGAAAACACGATACTTATATCTAATGTAAACTCAACTCGCCACCAAACCAAAAAGATACACAACCCCTTACACCATTAAGGAAAACTGTACACACCACTAACACGACTGCTACATAATCAACCATAAAAAACAAACCAAAAAAAGGGTAAACATCCATCGGCCAACAATAGCCTATCTGCAACTCAGCAAATGTCAACAATTAAAAAGAAAAAACGGCCGGCCTTATGTTAGACTATTCTTTTTTGCCGATTTCTTTCATAAGGTCCGCTGGAGAAGTATAGTCCTTATTTGGAATTATATCCAATATGTTTAGAACATCGTTTGGCGCACTGTTACGTTTTGCAAGCCTGATCAAATCATCTTTATTTGAGGGATAGTGTGCTCCTTTTAGGCTGTGCTGAATTTTTGCTGGACTAGCATAACCCTGTGCAGTCGTACCTTCACCTCTAACCAAACATTTTCACCTCCACAACAAATCAACATCATTTGTTCTAACGGAGAACTTTTGCGGGCACACTATTTTAAGCCTAAGGGGACACACAGCACAATAACAAAACTATGAAAATGAATTTTAACGATAGCTAGTGTTGCTTGAGTGGAAGTTGCGTTAGAGTTGAGGCTGCTTTCTCTATAGGTGTTTGAGTGTTGCAGTAGGATACTGGCACCTGTGGACACAGCAGATCGACAGAGGCAGTTTGAAGAGAGAAACGGTTAGTTTTTAAGTATAGAGTTATGAGTTAGCTTAATTGGTAGACTAACTCAATAGCAGAGGTGGAAAACAGTTAGATGAAAGATGAAGCTATAGAGGGGATTGCGAGTCAGTTCTATGACCGCCAAATTGCACTAAAAGAGCTGGGTAACAGGGGACAAGAAAAACTCTCAAAGGCCAGGGTTGCGGTTGTGGGTGTGGGCGGTTTGGGCTCGGTTTCCGCACTTTATTTGGCGCTGGCGGGTGTAGGCTACATCCGGGTAATCGATCAAGATACACTTGAGCCAAACAATTTACACCGTCAAATCATCTACACTATCGAGAACCTCGCCTATCCCAAAGCTGAAGTAGCAGCCCAACAGCTACAAAACCATAATCCATTTATAAAGGTTGAAGCAATTTCAGAAAACCTAAACGCAAACAATGCAGAACGAATCCTATCAGACATAGATGTGGTAGTGGATGGGTTAGACAACATGGCCACACGACATCTTGTCAACTATGCCTGTATAAAACTGGGGATACCCTATGTTTTCGGTGCCGCCATCAGCTTGGAAGGTAACCTCTCGGTGTTTCATCCGCCCCAAACAGGATGCCTTGCATGTCTAATACCAAATGGATTGAAAAGAGGCGATATCTGTGACACACGAGGTATCCTTGGAGCAACCGCCGGCATCATCGGCAGCCTCCAAGCCCTCGAAACCATCAAACTCATCACCGGTATCGGCAAACCGCTTAAGGGTAAACTCTTAGTCTGTGACTTCACCGACATGAACTTTACAACCCTAGACATCACAAAGAATCCAAATTGTCCGGTCTGCCGTGGAGAACACAAAGCTGGAATCGGGGAACAGCTGATTTGGCTTTGTGCCAAAGATACCATCAATATTAACCCCCAAACACCCCTAAACCTTACACTCGACAAGGCATATGTAACAATCCAAAAGCATTTTGAGATCCGCTTAAAAAGTCAATCAGCACTCATGTTCACATACGGGAATTTTAAAGTCAGCCTTTTTGGAAGTGGACGTATGATCATAAAAGGCATCAAAGACGAAGAAACCGCATTAAAAATTTACCGTGACATTCTCCAAACCCTAATTGATGATAAGTAACTGTAATAAAATAACATGAAATTGTTTGATAATCAATGTAGCCCCTAACTCCATTGAAAACGTCTTCACAATCTCTAACAGGTATACCGATATGATCCTAAACATAGTGCTCAATGATGCACAAAACTTGACACAGTTCACCATGAAACCGCAAACGATCAGTTAAAGTCTATCAGCTATCAGGACTCAAGCATCAAGCTGACAGCGGATAAGGGCAAAATATTTTATAATTGATAAATCAGTCACTGGTTTCCACACAATTAAGATATACTTGAAGGCATATTTGACTACTTTAGATAACTTTAATACACATACTAGATATTAGGCCTTTGTTGCTACAAGTTATAGAGGCATGACTATGCTTGCAAAAAATAGAAAAACCACAATAGCAGTAGTTATCGTTTTAGTTGGGACATTATTCGGCGGCATTTTGGTTGTCTCTGCCACAAACCAAACAAATCCCATAGATAAAATAGGAAAAACCCTATCTGGATGGATCTCAACTCAAGACACAAACAAAGACACTGAAAAAGACATCAATGACCCTAATGCAGCCTTCTATGAGTTAGCATATACCAAGGCAACAAGTGAACAAAAAGAAAGCCTAGACAAAATCTTTGCAGACACAAGCATCAATTTACCAGGAGAATGGAGACGACCCGTTCTTATTGCCATTGGCGATCTACCAAAAGATATGCCAAGATTGAGTATTGAACAGGCAACAAACCTATTTGATACTAAAGAAATAAGTGCCCTAGAAAGTGAATTTAACAAAATCGCTGGAGCACCAGACTTTGTTGGCGGCAGCGGAATTGAACGATCTATTTACTTTCTAAACGACGATAAATCAGAAGCCATCATCCTAATGCTAAACGACATATTTTACATAGTAAATAATGCCGATGGAACTCAAACAAGATTACCAATAAGCACCCAGAAACTGCCTACCAAC
>WQVG01000080.1 GCA_009781675.1 Candidatus Bathycorpusculum acetigenes
CAGACTGAAACTCTTTTTCCACCCAATTACTGATATCCCCAGCCAAGACAAACCCACAACCACACTACCAGCTACAACCTCCCTCATTTAGCTTAGCAAAAAAAATTGTGGGTCAAGCTAAGAGCCTAGCTGAGCCACCATAGGTTAAGAAATATATGGCAAAACGATCCCGTTCCACTACACAAATATCTTTTCCAATAGCAACATAAAGGTAAGCCAAAGTTTTCACAGGCGCACTCACCAATAATCGCTTATAAAAATAACACAACCACAGAAATGTTGACAAAAACTACGCTAAAAGGTGTGACCTATACAATTGATAAGTCAATTCAAAATTGTATGTTTTGCTGGTTAGGACTTTAGCCTTGATTAGCTGAAATAATGGCAAAACTGGTTGTTAGATTTCATTTTGGTTGTTTGTGCTGTTTGTAATCGATTAGTGTCTGAAGATAGAGTTCAAATGCGGCAACTGGATTTTCGAGTTTCCATGCTTCAAGTACAACAGGGTTGATTTCGCCGATCACACCGACTTCGCGATCTTCAGTCAGAATTTTTCCAGCTCTACCGGCGATAAAACTGGGATGTATCGTTTCCTGAATTTGCCACTCAACACCAAAGTTTGTCATAAGCGAATCTAGAGCTGATTTGATTTCGCTAAAGTTTGCATTTGGATGTGTTGTCACAGCTGAGAGATAATTTTTGTCACAGGTTCGGGTTTCCTTTGTTTCATTGGGGATGGTAACTTTGCCGAGTTCAAAAATTTTCTGTGGGAATTCCACGGATTGATTGATACTTAGGAACTCCATGAGACCAGGTAACAACTGGTTTCGCAGGCAGGTCATGGTTATGACCTTGGGATTGGACAACTCGATTAGACGGCTGGACGGCTGATTCATTTTTTGGAAAAGCATTTGGGGATTGGTTAGGGTGGTGTTGAGGACCTCTTGATAACCTAAGCCAACCATCAAGTCACGGACTATATTGATGAGAGGCTGGTCTGCGTTTGCTTTGCCTGTTGTGGGTAACTCACGCCATAACGGCGTTATATTACTATAGCCGTAAGCAATGGCGACGTCTTCAATTATATCAACTTGATGCATGACGTCCACACGGTAACATGGAACCAACACTGTTATGTATACATCAGAGACGCTTTCAACACCCAAGCCTGCGGTACCCAGTAAACCGATGATTTCTTCTGTTGACAGATTCAAGCCCAAGAGGCGGTTGGTTTCTGCTACGCTTAACTGGAGGGGTCTATTGCTAAAGTCGGGGGTAATTAGTGCTTTTTGGGTGTAATCGGTGTCTTGGGGGTAGTTAATGGTAACGCTGTAGGCTTTGCCGCCGCGGTCGATGAGCGCTGAAGTAATCAAGGTCAGGGTATTTAGTACAGTTTTGTGGAGTGTTCCAGTAACTTCGACTAGGAGGTTGCGGGAGTCCTCAGTGATTTTTCCTAAGTCATTACTGTTGATTATGGGGGGAAATGAGAGCACTTTACCTTCGCGGTCACAGAGAAGCGGATAGAGCGGGTGGGGTTTAACGATGTTGCCGTATTCTTGTCCTTTGGGGTGCTCTTTAAGAACTTCATCAAGACTCATCGGCTCAGTAAACCCCAGCGGCACAAACTGCACAGCCTCCGGTTTAACTGCTATGTACTCGATGGGAGATTTGATGAGGTCAAGGTTATAGATGCCGATACTTGTTCTCCATCGGTTTCTGCCATGGGTATGGTCTAGTTTGTCCTGTAGGTGCATGATGCCCTTGATGACGGTGTCGCTTAGATGGATGCCTTTTATGACTGCACAGCCGATGTAGGGACGGATATCAAATAAGCGAGCGTCCACGTTGACTTCTACATCTGATTTGTCTGTGCTATAGGGTTTGATGCCCCTTTGTTGTCCTATGTAGCTACGTAGTGCACGGGTTAGGCCTTCTACGCTCCAGAGGTCTGCACGTGCTGTGTCTTTCATTTCAATGCTAAGGGTGTTTTCTTTTTGGTCAAACCCTTTGATTTCAGCTTTAACATATGCTAGGATGTCGTCGAGTTTTTCTATGTTGTTGTCTAATTTTATGTTAAGCAGGTGTTCGAGTTCAGTATAGTTTACATCGATTGTGGGCATCTATCTATCTCACCTGTTGACTTCTAAGCCAATCAAGGTCTTGGCTAAATACCATACGGATATCGCTTATGCCACTGCGCATCATAAAGAGCCTATCAACACCTAGACCCCAAGCAATAACGGGCACTTTAACACCTAGGGGTGTGGTGACTTCGGGGCGGAATATGCCTGAGCCCCCGAATTCAATCCAGCCATAACCCTCCTTGTAGGCTGAGAGTTCTACGCTGGGTTCAGTGAAGGGGAAGTAGTCAGGTCTGAAGCGGATTTTATCGGCGCCTGCGATTTCAAGCGCGAATTTGCCCAAAACCCCTAGGAGGTCTTTTAGGGTTAGGTGTTCATCTATTATGATACCCTCCACTTGGTTGAATTCAGAGAGATGGGTACGATCGGTGATTTCGGGACGATATACACGTGCAATGCTGAAGTGACGACTGGGCACGGCATATTTGCCGGTTTCGAGTGTTCGTGCACTGAGGCATGTACCGTGTCCGCGCAGAATCAGACGCCTTGCCGTTTCGAGATTGTATTTGTAGCCCCAACCTGTGCTACCTGTTTGGCCGCCGTTCTCATGTGTTTCTTCCACTTGTTTAACAGTTTGAAGGTGTTTGTCTAAGCTACCATAGGGGGGGTCTTTGATGTAATATATATCATTGAGGTCTCTTGCAGGATGGTCTTGGGGTATATAGAGAGCGTCGAAGTTAAAAAAACTGGTTTCAACTGCTGTGCCAGTCATCTCCTGAAAGCCTAGCTGTACAAGCTTTGTACGAACTTCGTCTAGGAAGCTAAGGTAGGGATGTTTTTTGCCTCCCCAAGTTTTGGAGACAGGCGCTTTGATGTTATATTTTTGAAGTTTGATTTCCCGCCATTTGCCGGTGATTATGAGTTCAGGGGTGAGTTTGGTCACTTCGGGAGTAGCGGTTGATGCTTCACTATCAATGTTTTTGCCTTCGGGAGTTATTTTGAGGATACGAGTGGTTTTGGCTTCGATGAGTGCGAGTTTGCGTTTTTTAAGTTGCTCAGAGGCATCTTTGAGTTCTACGCTTAAGTCCTCAATTGATAGCTGTCCTTTTTCGCTTATGAACTTGAGCAGGATTTCGTCACAGCCTTCGGGAACCGTCATCTTGTGCAATATATCATCATTGATGGTCAGGGTATTTGTTTTTGAGTCATAGAAAGCCCATTTTTTACGGATAACCCAACCTTGAGCTATCTGGATGAACTGTTGTTCCAAGCCTGCTTTTTTGGCAACATCAAGCAGGTTAGCCTTGCCACCCAATTCTGCAACTGCAAGAATAAGTCTGCGTTCTGGCAGACTAGTTTGTGCATATGACTTGCCTTCGGCAGTGAGGCTAATTATGTTTTTAGTTGTAGCTTGTATAGTGAGAAGGTCGTTTTCTTGTAACATAAGAGCACTGCGCATAACAGCAGCCTCGGGAAACCCGCAGGATTTAACAAGCTGCTCTACGCTTGCACTTCCATCATCTTGTTTGTTTAGGGCCCTGAGAAGTTGCTGTTCCTGTACTCTAAGTTCAACCATACAGATGCACTCTTATTTGGCAAGTTAGGCTTATGTTAACATTAGTTCTTGAGCCTCAAATAAAAGCATGCTGATTGAAGATATCTACCAAAGCAGAATAACACACCAAATCACTATAGGTAGTTGGTAAACGACATAACATAGAAAAGAAGAAGACACCGCAAGGGTATCTTAATCAAACAAGATACAGCTAAAAGGCGGTGTGCTGTTTCAGCTTATTTTACCTTCCGGCTTTCTTAGCACAAGCAGTACCACAGTATTTTGCTTTGGCATCAAAGGTTGTGAAGGGTTTTTTACATACTTGACATTTCTTCTCCAAACACTCAACCTCCTCTCTCCATAAAATGGGAACTTTACTCTAAAAGACTTAAATCAGTAAGCCTTTATTTAGGCCTTACTTCTCTGCCACACATTCCACAACACACAAATATGGTATAGCCAATAAGACTTTTACGCCACACCGATAACGCCAAGAGACGTTGATGTAACATTTTAGGCCCTGCTTATACATCGAGAGTTGCCGCATACACAAAAGAAGATGACTAAAGCTATGGAGTATCATACTTGTGTGTCTTCAACATCCTATTGAGCCTCAAAGCAATCTTGGCAAAGTATGCCAGCATCAACCCTGCCGTAAAAATTGCTACAGCACAACAAGCCACCCCCAAATTCACATCACCCATCAACTGCAAATTCACCAAATTAACCACACCCCAATTCAACGCAAACATCGACGGCACTACAAGCAACAACAAAGCCAAGAAGAAGTAGAACCGAATCTGGTTTTTAGTATAGATTTTATTCATATCAATCACCTCACACATATACTGTAATCCCTTGACTACCATAACCGCTAACAATCCAGCACTAATACACAAAGCATATTCCACAACATTCATTTTCTTCCCCACTTCAATTCGGTATAACTTCAAACATAAAAACCTCAAGGCCCGCTAATCATAACTCCAACATAATAAGACAAAAGAAATCCAATAAGACTCACTAATACCACACCCACACCCACAATTACCAACCAAGCAGCCCGGCGTAAAAGGCCCAAAACATCAATCGCTAAGAGGAACAACTTTGAAAGCCTAATGCCAACAGTGACAATACATGACCGCATACAAACTATAAGTCTGGCTAAAGAAAATTTGATTACTAAGAGATCATTTTTGGAATTCACAGATAACTGATGACTAAAACGAGGTGCCCGGAACTACCACGATTGTTTTGGGTTTGATCACTAAATTTAATCTTAGTGCAAACTCGTATTCACCTTTATCTTTGCTGATGGCAACATTGAAACCCTCCACATTAACCCCCATAGGTTCGTTGCCACTGGAAAACTCACGGATATTTCCCACAAAATTGCTGATTTGACCGATAATGTCGTTGATGTTAAAACTGCCGCTTAAGGCTGGGTCTGTCTCAAGCTCATCCTTGGGTACATCACATTTAACCATCAAGTTCATCTCCAAAAAGTCTATACATAAACACGCAGAAACCGCTTTAAAGATGTGTGACTGCCCAAAGGCAAACACAAAAAGCACTCAAGATATGGATAGATGTAAGATACCGCTTTAGTGGTAAACCGAATTTGAACAAAACAAGTACCGCTAAGGTCAAGACGAATCGTCACATACTTGAATAGAATAAGAAGTCTAAACAGCAACAAAAATCAGTTCGAGGATTATCGATATAGCCAAACAAAAATAGGCTCACGCAGGTAACCGCAACAAACAGAAGACCTTTTAAAAACTATAGATAAAGGATATATGGTGAGTAAACTGAAGATCGCTGTGATAAGTTGGGGGTCTCTTTATTGGAATTGTCGAGGTTTGAAACTCAAGGGTCCTTGGAATTACGATGGCCCCAAATTACCCATAGAATTTGCACGTAAGTCTGAGAAAACACCGCTAACTCTTGTGTTGTATCAAAAAGCGTCTAAAGTCCAAACGCTATGGCATCTGCTGGATTTTTCTACCCTAAACGAAGCAATTTCGGCTCTGGCAACAAGAGAAGGAACCACTGAGAAAAACATAGGGTTCTATTCACATCTTGATGGTAAATATCGTTGTAATGTCATTCCAGATATTGTGAAAACGATCAGAAAATGGGTTGAAGACAGAGGGCTCGATGCCGCCATTTGGACGGATTTAGGAAGTAACTTTTTTGAAAAACTTGGAACAGAGCTATCAGAAGATTCGGTTCATCAGTATATTAATGGATTAGGCGCAAATGAGAAAGCTTTTGAAAAAGAATACGTTACAAAGACACCCCCACAAATCGATACGCCAATGCGCAGTTTAATGAGAATAAAGTTTGGCTGGCGAAGTCTAACCGAATATCAGCAAGGGTTTTGGCTTAACAGAAACATATTCATACTTGCTGATGAAGTAGAGCTAAAAAAGGTAAAAAGAGAAGATTATGTTCATGGGACCCAAGAAGCAGAGATGCTGATTTTCACTAAAGCCTTAGAGATGCTCATGGATAGAAATGGGAAAATTTTGGGTGAAACCTTGAAACCCTGTTATGGGATATGGTTTGATGTTGCTAACGAGGCGGCAAATCAATATGAAAGTAAACGGAGTAATCAAATAGAATAACAAGGGTTAGTTTCTAGCGGTAACATTTTTTGTAGGGGTTCCTTGTTTGATCTTGTGGTATGTCAGCGGGTTTCGGATTCTGCTACATATGGGGTCGGTGGTGTTGAGGCAGACGCCGTGGGTTCTTAGGGTAGAGCAATTGTAGGTAACATAGGGTTGTCCAGTTGTTTTTCCTGCCAAGTTTTCAATCTGGTATTTTGTTTTCTCGGCATTAAAGTCAGATACCTTTGAAAACAGATTGGCTATGGCATCGGTACTGACTGCTTGGTGAAGTAGGTAGGTGACCATTGTTATTCTTTCGGTATGCGAGAGATGCGCTCCACTCTTAGCTCGATTGATAAGTGCAGTAACACATGGAGGATATTCCCCTTCTTCTGCACGGGGGCCTATGTCAAATTTCTCTTCCAATTGAGGCTTAACTTTGAGAAACTCTGCCTTTAATTCGTCTACGTCAGTTTGGATTTCTTTGGGTAATGCGGCTACCTTGTTATCGAGGCTTTCTTCGATTCTTTCCTGAACCTCTTCTTGCAACAACCGGGATAGCTCCTCAGAACTCACCAACACCCAGCCCCTTTCTAATGCGCGGCTTACAAGTTTCCATCTAGAAACTTGAGTTAATCGACCCTTTGAGGTATTTTTGAGAAAATTAGCAAAATGTATCCATGTTCCATAGGTATCGGTTCGAACCTGCCATTTAAAAGACCTAGCAATCACAAAAACAATCTCAGGATTTTTTTCTGATTGCAAACACGTTTTGATTATTTTCGCTTCGTATAGTGCATAACGCTGGATTAGTAATGAATCCTCAGTTGCCGAAGCAAGAATAATAGCCGTTGGATAGGAAGCAATCTCTATTTCAGTATTTCTGCTAGGCGGCATCGGAGCATTTTGACCGGGAAAGGATGCCAAGATCCTTTGCTTTGCACGCTCCCTCACAGCGGGTGCATCAACAATATCTTTGAATTCCAACTCTTTTTTAGCTATGAACTCACGCGCTTGCGCAATAAAAGGATACTTAACCATGTCAGCAGTGGTGATTGATATGTTAATACCCAAGCAGGTATTGCATCAATCCCTCATATGCTTTCTGCACAAAACCCTGCAAAAAACCAATAGCTCAAAACATATTTTTGCATATTTACTTTGCGATAGTCGTATGTGTTTAGCTTGTTTTAGTTTCTTTGTTTTGTCCATGCTTCGACTAGTTTTTGCGTCATAGTATCGTGGAGATCGAGTTTTTGCTGCTTCCAAGTAGTCGTCAAAGTGAGCAAAGTCTC
>WQVG01000081.1 GCA_009781675.1 Candidatus Bathycorpusculum acetigenes
AGGGTTTAGGCGTTTGTCTAAGGATTATGAAATAAGTACAAGATCAGAAGAAAATATGATAATGATTGCACATTCAACAACTCTGCTTAGGAGGCTCTGCTATTGAGGACAGGTTCTTAGGGTGAGTAGCGAAAACATCTGTTAGGTGGAATTGAAAATATAATTCTGCTGATTTGTCAATGAAAGATCTATATGTTTGAATACGGGAGCAATTAGCAAATCAAGAAACTCGCATAATAAGGAGAAAGAAAACTCGCATGTTTCGCCATAAACCAGCTATGTTTCAAGTACTCGATACACCTAAGCGCGAATATGGTATAAAACGAAAACAGACTGCCCCTATGGTAACCCATAAAACTACTTGCAATAATAAAATGCCTATTTTGGAAACTAGTGCTGGTGAGGACGCCGCTAACGCAATTTCAGCAGTAGCAATTCAATGGTTGATAAAAATTTTAATATACTTAGCAATAGTGATAACCGCGGGAATTGCATGGGCTACGTGGAAGCTTTTAGACTATCTCTTTGAAATAAAAACTGTACAGCCAGATACAAGTTCGGAAGATACACTGAAATTGACAGGGAATAAATCCCGTACAGGTGCTGGGTTGCTTGGCATTTTCTTAGGACCTCTGGGTTTTCACAATTTCTATTTGGGTGGAAAAAGAAGGAAAACGTTGGGTTTTGCGCAACTTGTTCTGTCTTTTGTTGGTGTTGTGATAGGAAATTATTTAATCAGTATTGGAATATTATGGGGTTATTTGGGTATTATTGGTTTACTTTGGGGTTATATAGAGGGTATTTGTATATTGGCCGGTCGGAAGTGTTGCTATGGTGAGGATGATCAATATCTTCTAACGCGAAGACGCGGTTGGAAAGGCATAGCGGTTGTGATTCACGAAGTTCTTTTTGTGATTATGGTTTTAATTATGTATTATGGGATATTTGATATTATTGGAGGCTTAATTTAAGTGGTTGATATTAAATCCAAGTTTGATCTACGCAATATCTTTGTCATCTTGTCTTGTGTATTGTTGATTTCCGCTTTGTTTATTGGTGTATTTCTAGTTCGTGCTGAGGCACAGAACACTATACATGTCGGAACTGAGGCTGAACTTAACAGCGCCATCAGTGACACGGAAACGGATACACCCGTTATTATTGTTCTTGATCGGACAATTGCGCTTACAAGTGTGCTTGTTATTCCAGCTAACAAAGAAATTACCTTAACAAGTGATGCGGCGTTTGAGTTATTTGGCGTGTATGGCGCAAGTACGATAACCGTTGAAAACCGCGGTACATTAACGCTTGCCGGCATTACTGTAACACATGTGAGCGGCGCAGGCGGCGCAGGTGTAACAGTTAATTCGGGTGGCACACTTTTCATGTCGGGGGGTAAGATTTCGGGAAACAGCGGAAACGGCGTATCTAACAGCGGCGAGTTTACTATGTCGGGTGGAATGATTTCTAATAACAATGTGGGCATACACGTCAATAGATATAGTAAAGTTACTTTTCTCGGCGGCGAGATATCCAACAACGGTTATGGTGTGTCTAATAGTGGCGATTTTCTCATGTCAAGCGGTAAAATTGCCAGTAACACAGGCGGTGGTGTAACAAACAATGGAGTTTTCATTATGACTGGCGGTGAGATATCCAACAATAATGCTACTTATAATGGCGGTGGAGTGTCCAACAGCGGCGTTTTTAATATGACACAGGGCAGGGTTTCTAACAATAAAGCCCCAAGTGGCGGTGGTGTGTACATCAATGGTGGCTCCTTTAATATGTCCGGTGGCGAAATCTCGGGCAATAATGCGGCCAATGGTGGTGGTGTGTACATCAATAACGGTCTTTTTGAGTTATATGGCGGCAAGATTTCCGATAACACAGCATCAACCAGCGGTGGTGGAGTTTGGGTTGCCGCCCAAAATTTGGGTAGGCTTTTTGTTTATGATGGTGTGGTGTTTTCAAATAATCGCGCTTCTGATGCGTACACTAGAGATCCTTCTCACGATGCTACCTACAACGCGTATATAGGCAATAACGTTGTTTGGACATCCCCTTTTACTCAGGGTTATAACAACTATGATATCAGCTATACAATCGGGATGCCTGATCTCAGTATGAAAACCTATATGGTACAGTTTGCAAACTGGGATGGAACAATTCTGAAAACCCAAACTGTGTCTCATGGTGGTAGTGCTTCTCCACCGGAAAACCCCGTAGCCGAAGGCTATGTCTTTATGGGCTGGGATGGAGAGTTTACCAACGTGACAAAAGACATTAAAGTTACAGCACTGTTTAAGCCGATAGACGCAACAGAAGATAGTACAACGCCTGCGGTTCCTGATGTTACGCCATCGAAACAATCCGACATAGGTGGTGGTTGGCCGTTTAATATAGATGATTATAATCTAAAAGATATTGTAGCCATTTGTGTGGGTCCTGTGGTCACTTTTTATTTTTGGATTTCAGGGCTAATTATGGAACTGGTAGACTCATGGTTGTAATGTATATCAAACAATAGGTAAAATTAGCGCTTGGTGAGTTGCTGTTGCCAGCACTTTTCCAGCCCACAAAGCGGGTCAAACGCGTGACTATGTCAAAAAGTATTTGTGGTGTTGTCCAGTTGGTGCTAAAATGTGATATGATCGCTGTGGTTTAGTCCATATCGTAGTAAAGACAATGTCGTAGTATGGTAGACCTCCAACGAGGTTACGGTTGTTAGCTCTTTTCAAAACCTAAAATCCCGGAAAGTATAACTATGTTTGAGTAATAGAGAGTGAATATTCGTTGAAACGACGATTGCGCTGTGAAATCGTGTTTTTGTATTAACTACAGCATAGTTATAATTACACACAATATAACTATGTTTTTACATTTTAGTTCACTAAAAAACACTTAAAAACCTTTAATTTCGTTATTCCGCCATTTTAACGAGATTTCATAGTTACATCTTCGGGATTTTAGGTTCAAAATAGTTAGACAAGTGTTGAACTCTTCTCAGTTCAGCAGTATACTACTCTGTAACAACTAAAACTTTACACTATCATATATGTGTAGTATGGTAAATCTGGAACGGTATCATGCACACATAAGTAAACATTTAGATGTTACGCAGTAATAGTTAGTGATAATTTTCAGATCCGTACGATCTAAATCACTATAGTATGACCTCCTAAAACTGATGGTCTACATCAAGGCGGTTACAACATTGTCCATCAACTAGACTCACGTGGATATTTCCTCTTTTTTAAAAGTACAAACATTACTTCCAATAGGAGGTTCACATGTGAGTAACCAAAATCCAAATCCAAAATCAACAAACAAACCAAGGCTCCACGTATTGGGCATTGATGCTGAGGTAGATCCTGTTATTGGTAAGAAATTAAAAAGGGGTATTTACGCTACAGATCGTATTCATTCTTTGGTTATGGGTTTTCCGGGGTCTGGTAAAACTCGGTTCCTTCTCTCTATGATAAAACAGCATATCGATAATAATGAGGGTTTTATGGTATTGGACTCTCATAGTGATCTTACACAGCTTGTCCTCTCGCACATTCCCCCTGAGCAATGGGATCGAGTTGTCTACATTAATCCGTGGTCAGCATTCGAAGATAAATATGACAATCGTGTTTTACAAATTAATTTCTTAGAACACCACAACCCCTACGAACGAGACGTAGTCGCCCGAATGTTTATGGACACTTTGGAGAAGCTTTACGAACGTTGGTGGGGACCCCGTCTTGACATGATCCTGCTAAACGCCCTATACCTGCTCATGGAGAAAGAACAAGCCAAACTACCTGATCTCTACAATATTCTATCGGATCAAGATTTTCGTGATATGCTCACAGCCAAGTGTAGGGATCGTAATGTCAAGGTGTTTTGGGAGAAGCAGTATGATAAGATGCCAAAAGATGCTTCCGTTGCCGTCTTGACCAAGTTGTATCGGCTTGTTCAGGAGCGGATTATTGTGCCTATGTTTATGGCTTCCAAGAGTGGTGTTGATTTTCGCAGGGTTATGGATGAACGTAAGATTGTTATTGTGGATTTGCCTGAAGGAAAAGTTACCACGGATATTGCTAATTTTTTGGGTAGCCTAATTTTGTCTGCTGTGTATAATGCGGGTATGTCAAGGGAAGATACTCCTGAAGCGGATCGTCAACCCTTTTTTGTATATGTGGATGAAGCCTACCGCTACACAACAAAGAGCATTCCAGAGGTACTCCAGTCTTTGCGAAAGTTTAAGGTCTTTATGACCCTTGCAAGCCAATACCTAACCCAATACCGCAGAGATATCCAAGATGCCATAACTCAAACCTGTGAAACTATTGTCAGCTTTCGAGTTGGAGAAGACACCGCTAAAGTTCTTGAAAAATTCTACCCTAACACATACGGCTATCAAACGCTTATGAATTTGCCTCGTTATCTGTTTTTTGTCTCAACCCCTTTCTGTGGGAACCGTGAATACCAAGTCTTAGAAACCATCGACTGTAAAACAGGTTCTAACAATCCTGATGAGGTGATTAAGTATAGTTTAGCGAAGTATGGTGAGCAGGTTGATGTGGATGAGTTGATGGGGCAGGTTAAAAATCAGTCTGTGCAGCAGGTGTTTTTGGATTGGGCCGTAACTCCAGATGAGTGGGTAATTCTTCTCACTATCCGATTAAATGGTGGTTCAATGGCTGAGGAAGCTTTGCGAAAGCAGCTTCTTTATGATTCAAACAGGCCTATGCCGTATGTGCTTACAGAGTTGGGGTTTGCTAATGCTCTTAAAAATCTCTCAGTGGATAATGCTCGGCGTGATGCTTGGCTTTGTTTTAAGGATGAGACGGTGCGTCAGTGGCGAGAAGAAGCCTACGTTTACGGTAAAAGGGAGCTGAAAACTCAGGAGGTGCATTCAAGGTTTTGGCGTTTGGATTTGACGGATAAGCGGGCTAAGCGACTCTTGGATACTGTGTTTCGGGGTGAGAAGGCGGGGGGTGTTAGGCATGTTCAGGTGATTATGGCGCAACGGAAAATTTATTGGCAGAACGGCTGGATCGTACGCATAGACGATGGCGAAACAGATGAGAGCATAGCAGACCTCTATGTTACGCCCACTTTGCCTGCTTCAAAGGTTGCGGGCGCGAAGGGCTATATTGATCACGCCTGCTGGGACTACAAACGCAGCTTTGCAGTAGAAATAGAATGCTACCCCAACAAACACTGGGACCGCTTAGAGAGCAATTATCGGCGAAATAAGAAAATGGGCTTCCCCACAGTCTTTATCGTACCCACACAAAGTGATGAGGCTAAATTAAAAGAGAAACTCTTCGACTGGAAAGCCACCTATGTAATTAACGCCGCAAAATTCGAACCCGACCGCCCCGACATGGCAGCCATAGAAGTTGTTAGTATGCTTGGCAATCAACAAAACAGTGACACCCAAGAACCTAACCAATTTTACGAGCCTAAATCTACTGTTGAGGAGCAAATCTTTGAGCCACCACACCAACAAGAAGAACCCATTGCACCTACGACTATTGTGACGGCGGCTATTTCAGAGCAGGAAGAGTCTTTGGATGTTGAAGCGGTGACTCAGCAACAATCTGGGGTAGAGGCGGTGGATTTGGAAAAAGAGCAGTTGCTACTTGATCTTGTTGGTCGGGGGTGGCTTTTTAGGTTAAAGGATGCAAAAGGCAAAAAATACCTCTGTGCAAGAAACGCAGGTGAAGAACACAGCCTTGGCCCATTTAACGAAACAACAAAACAAATCATTATAAAAAACAGACTTAAAGTTCAGGGCTTCAACGAAAACTAACACATCCACTTATGGGCAAACCCACCACTGCTATAACTATGTTGTTGAGGGCTTAGGGCTCAAATGGGTCTAAAAGTCAAGTACCCTTTTTTTGTAGGTTTTTTGGTTTTTTGTGGTTTTAAATAGTTTCACAGTATAGGTGGGTGCTTCCTGTTATGGAACTTTGTCCGTTTGGACTGCTGGCCTGCATTAAGGCATCATTTGAGCTTGGAAAAATCTTGGAAACCCTCCAAACCAACCCCATAGCGTAGGCTTTACTTCTTCTCAAAAAACTCTAAAACATAATCTTGGAAACCACCAAAAATCAACTCTTTACCCAAAAAACCATTGTAAACCATAGTTAAACAAAAAACAAACATCATCCACAGCCAATCTGGTAAAACAGCTCAAAATAACCAATAGCAAAACATGAAAAACAGGTACAATCTGGAAAAATCTTGGAAACCGCCAAAAATCAACTCTTTAATTAAAAAATCAATAAAAAATCCCTTAAACAAAAAACAACCCAAAATTCACCGACTACTAAATTAAAAAAATCTTGTGTAATTGCCAAAAATCTGGAAAAATCTTGGAAACCGCCAAAAACAACCCCAACAACCAAAAACCGCCACAAAAGCACCCCAAACAAAAAACAAACCCTAACACGCCCCTCCGCCCTCCTATTTCCCTCAATAAACACATCAAACACACACAACCACACAACATTTCTTCAAAACAAAAAACCCAAACAAGCATCCCCAGCCCAACCCAACAACCGTTCCACCAACAGCCGAAGCACAAACAATAGGAGATAAACGACAATGTGTAAACAAAACAATTTTTCCCAAAAAATTAACCCACAACAAACAGCCCCTCAACTCAGAGTCTATGTTGCCAACCTATCAAAATACAACAATGGCGAACTAGTTGGAGCCTGGCTAAATCTGCCTGCTACGCACAACGAAATCAAAACTTTCCTAAAAACAAAAGTTGGTCTAAATAGTCAACATGAAGAGTATGGCGCGCATGATTATGATACAGACTTTAGCTTAGGTGAATATGAAAATATCTATACGCTTAACATGTTAGCTGTAGTGTTGGAGCAGATGAGCGAAACCGAAAAAGGCCTTGCAGTTGCATACTGTGACTATAACGGACTCAAGGATGCTCTAAGCGCAATTAATGTGTGTCTGCAGATTAATGAGCTTTCATATGTGGCGATAGATGCGAACACTTGGGGTAGCAAAGAAGAAAAACTTGGTTGCGTTCTATTAGACGAAATATACACGGATATAAAAGCGGCTTTGGAACAGTGCAAACTAGGCAACAGCCTCTCTGCGTATGACTATTTCAACTTTGAGACCTTTGGCAGAGACGCCTCCATAAATGACGGCTACTTTGCATCCGATGAATATTTCATATTCTACGACTCCGACCTTGACACCAAACTCTACACCTTCGACGAAATGAAAGAACAACTAAACGACCCCGACTAGATGAAAGCCCTGCTTAGTTTGCTAGTTCTGCCTTAAAAACGGATGGTAAGTTGACGCACTTGCCCTCTCTCTATATAATGCTTTTATATTTTTTTTAATTGTTGACTTATTTGTAAGTGGACTTACAAACCTGTTGTTACAATTGTGGAAAAGACAGATCCTTCTGATAAATTGCCGCTCCAGCAATAGAGGCAACCTGTAAGATGAAATAT
>WQVG01000082.1 GCA_009781675.1 Candidatus Bathycorpusculum acetigenes
CTCCTTCTCCTTCTCCTTCTCCTAGTCCTTCTCCTTCTCCTAGTCCTTCTCCTTCTCCTTCTCCTAGTCCTTCTCCTTCTCCTTCTCCTAGTCCTTCTCCTTCTCCTTCTCCTAGTCCTTCTCCTTCTCCTTCTCCTAGTCCTTCTCCTTCTCCTTCTCCTGGTCCTTCTCCTAGTCCTTCTCCTGGTTCTACTTCACGTCCGAGTTCGGGTACTCCTGGTCCTACTTCAGGTCCTACTTCAGGTTCTACTTCACGTCCGAGTTCGGGTACTCCTGGTCCTACTTCACGTCCTACTTCACGTCCGAGTTCGGATCCTACTTCGGATTATCCTAGTATTTTGGATGGTTCTATTTCTGATTCTGGCTCAAGCGTCGGTATCCCCTTAGATGTTATGGCTTTTGTAGTTCTAGTTGTGGCTTTTGTTGCGTCTACTGTTTTGTTTTTTTTATTTCAGACTGCCCAAAAACAGTCGCTTAACAAACTATGGTTGCGGCTTTTACTTGTATTCGCTATGTTGATGGAAATATTAGAAAAAAATGTGCATAGAGTTGCTAAAAAAACAAGAAAAGTTTTTTCTCAGAACTAAGCGTTCTTGTGAAGTCTGATTTCAAAAATGATCGGTCATGTATTAGCTCAACTCATACGTATAGGCTTCGTCTGAGACAATAATTCCTGCGGAATCGACTTGGGTATAAAAAATTAACTAAAATCACCATAGTTACAGAATTATCTGCGGCGTGCTTGAGCTCGCCTCTTTTTTGTTTTGATCCTATTCCTTATTTGTTTGGGAAAGGTTTGTGGTGGTTTTTTTCGGGTGATCTAGAAATTATTTTTGGCAAAATATTCATGGCGTTAATGTATATTTATGTACAAATAAGGCTTAAATATTGCCTCTGTGTATAGTTATGAAATAATGGAGTATGATATAAATGGGGAATCGCCTTTGGCAAACAAAATTCGGTCACCACACCGCTCAACTATGTTAAATTCAACTACACAAACCAGCCAATAGAAATCTACTCAAAACTTCATCGGGAGTATCAAACGGCTTATCTTCTCGAATCTATCGAAGGTCCCCAAAAGCTTGCACAATTCAGCTTCTTAGGTTTTGATCCAAAAACGATCATAACCTCCAAAAATGGTGCTGTAACCATTACCAACACCAAAACTGGGGAAGCCGTTGTGCAGCAAACTCGTGATCCCTTCAAACTTATCTATCAACAGCTGTTACCCCACAAAAACGATATGGTGGACTTCCGTTTTGTTGGTGGTGCATTAGGCTACATCAGCTATGACGCCATCCGCTACATCGAAAACTTGCCCAACTACAAACCCGACACCTTGGAATTTCCTGATATGGAGCTGGGTATTTTTGAAGACGGCTTTGTGTTTGATCACACCATCAACCAGGCATATTATTATTTCCGGAGCAAAAGCCGTCTTGATGAAATTGAGACCTTGCTCAAAAAACCAGCTCAAAAAGAAGAACTTTTTAACTATACCCCGCCTCGGGTTGGCACCTCAAAAGCGGATTTCGAGCAAGCCGTAAAGAAGGCCAAACAGTATGTTACCAACGGCGACATCTTTCAAGTGGTGCTTTCCAAGCGCTTTGAATTCCAGTACAGCGGGAGTTTGCTGGGTTTTTATCGGAGTTTGCGTCAAATTAACCCCTCCCCCTACATGTTCTACTATAAAGCGGGCCGCCGTCAAATCATTGGTGCAAGCCCAGAAATGCTGGTCCGCATTGACAACCGCAAAGTTATCACTTTTCCCATAGCTGGTACTGCCCCCTACACACCAAACCTCGAGGAGAATCAACGGCTATGCAAAGAGTTGCTCTCTGATCCCAAAGAACACGCTGAACACGTCATGCTGGTCGATTTGGCACGAAATGATATCGGAAAAATCAGCAAATATGGTAGCGTAAGCGTACCCGAATTTATGCAAATTCATCAGTTCAGTCATGTTCAGCACATCGTTTCTCAAGTAATGGGTGAATTGCAAGACGGCTTAGAAAGCTTTGATGCCTTAAAAGCCGTGTTTCCAGCAGGAACCGTCTCGGGCGCACCCAAAGTCCGAGCCATGGAAATCATTGAAGAACTCGAACCCTCACACCGCGGACCATATGCCGGTGCTGTAGGCTACTTTAGTTGCAACGGCAATGCAGACTTCGCCATAACCATCCGAACACTTTTCGCCGAAGGCAATACTGCCTACATTCAGTCGGGAGCAGGTATAGTTGCCGATTCTGACCCTGAAAAAGAGTGGTTTGAAACTGACCACAAAGCCAAAGCGCTGATGAAGGCGCTGGAACATGCTGCAGGAGGTCAACCCCCATAAAAGTCTTAATTATTGATAACTATGACAGTTTCGTCTACAATCTCGCTCAATGCATAGGCGAGCAGGGTGCAGAAGTAAAGGTTTACCGAAACGATCAGATCACACTAAAGCAAGCTGTAGAGCTAACGCCTGACCACATTGTCATCTCCCCCGGTCCCGGTAGTCCAGAAAACGACAAGTTCTTTGGCGTCTGCAAAGACATACTGCTAAACCTCAGCCCAACCATTCCCACCTTGGGCGTTTGCTTGGGCCATCAGGGCATCATCCACGTCTACGGCGGCAAAGTGATTCCCGCTAAAAAACTTATGCATGGCAAAACCTGCCCCATACAGCACGACGGAAAAAATCTCTTTAGCGGTGTTCATAATCCCTTTAACGCCATCCGCTACCACTCACTGGCGGGCGAACGCAGTTCCATTCCTGACTGCCTTCAAATCACCGCTGAAGCCATCGACGACGGCGAAATTATGGGCGTTCGTCACAAAAAATACCCCATCTTTGGCGTCCAATTTCACCCTGAAAGTATCCTTTGTGAAGATGGAAAAGTTATCATCAAGAACTTCTTGGAGGTTAAGCCATGATTCGAGAAGGCATCCAAAAACTCATCGAAGGTACCAGCCTCACCCATGACGAATCATGTGCAGTTATGACCGAAGTTATGTCAGGAAAAGCCACCAGTGCCCAGACAGCGGCATTTCTCACAGTCCTGCGCATGAAGGGTGAATCCGTCGAGGAGCTCATAGCATTTGCATCAGTTATGCGGGAACACTGCCAACAAATTCACCCAAAAGTAGAGGGTCGATTGGTAGATACCTGCGGCACCGGCGGTGACAAACTCAAAACCTTCAACGTCAGCACAGCTGCAGCATTTGTCATAGCAGGCGCAGGTATTGCGGTGGCAAAACACGGCAACCGCGCGGTCACCAGCAAAAGCGGTAGTGCCGATGTGCTCGAAAAGCTGGGCTTAAACCTCACAATAGAACCCATAGCTATCGAGCGCATCATCGAGCAGGTCGGGGTGGGTTTCATGTTCGCCCCCGCCTTCCACCCAGCTATGAAATACGCCATGGAACCACGCCGTGAAATCGGCGTTCGCACAGTCTTTAACATTTTAGGCCCCCTAACTAACCCCGCATGTGCCAACGCACAACTACTAGGCGTTTATGATCCAAAACTGGTTGTATCCATAGCTCACACCCTGCAGAAACTGGGATGTGACGAAGCAATGGTGGTACACGGACTAGATGGTCTTGATGAAATTTCCACTGTAGGCCAAACTCTCATAGCACACCTAAAAGACGGAACGATTGCTAAAACCATGTGTTCTCCTCATGACTTTGGCATCAAAAAAGCCAAAATAACCGCGCTGTATTGCCCCTCAGCTGAAGAAAACGCAGAAACCATATTTAGAATCCTAAACGACAATGCTACTGACGCCAAATATGACGTTGTTTTAGTTAACAGCGCGGCAGGAATAATGATCGGAGGAAAAACCGGTTGCTTCAAGGAAGCTGTCGAACTAGCCCGTACATCCATAGAAAGCGGCGCTGCATACAATAAACTTAGGGAACTGATTAAAGCCTCTGGCGGCGACTTAGAACCGCTTGAGACCCTGGAGGCAAAGCAGTGAGCGACTTCTTTGATACACTTGCCCAAGATGCAAAAGCCACCATAGAGAGCGGATACTACACAAACTTACCAATCTCAAACCACTCCAAAATCAGCCTAAAAGACGCAATCCAAAACTGCAAAACTAACGCAGTTATAACCGAAATCAAATCAGCCTCCCCTTCAATGGGAACCATACGGACAGAAATTAACGCCACACAACTCGCACAAGATATGCAACAAGGCGGTGCAGTCGGCATATCGGTTCTAACTGAACCAAAACACTTCCATGGCTCCCTAAAAACACTCACCAAAACGCGACAAGCTGTACAGTTACCCATACTAATGAAAGATATCATCCTACATCCTGTCCAAGTTGAAGCTGCCGCAAAACTAGGTGCTAACGTAATTCTCCTAATCTACTCACTCTTTGAACGGGGATACGGCAAAATAGATATCAATGAACTCATAGAATACGCACATGATAGGGAACTGGAAGTTCTGCTAGAAACACACAGTGAATCCGAGTTTTTTCTCGCATGCAACACAAGCGCAGACCTCATCGGCATAAACAACCGCGACCTCGCCACCCTAAAAATCAACTTAGACACTACCAATAGAATTCTTAAAAAACATAAAAAACCCTTCCAGATAGTTATAAGTGAAAGCGGAATTCAAACCGCTCGTGATCTGCAGTTTCTGCGTGGTTGTGGTGCGGACGCTTTTCTCATAGGTTCAAGTATCATGTTAACTAACGATGTTAAATCTAAAGTAAAAGAGTTTGTTGAAGCATGAAATTAAGCAGTTACCCCATAGACGGAAAGTATGGCAAGTACGGTGGGCGGTTCGTCCCTGAAATTCTCATGGAAGCCATACTCGAACTCGAAAAAGCCTACAGCATAGCCAAAGCTGATTCCTCTTTTCAGCAACAGCTCAACTACTACCTCACCCAATTCGCCGGCAGACCCACATCACTTTACTATGCAGAAAACCTCACCCGTAAACTGGGCGGAGCAAAAATATACCTCAAACGCGAGGACCTCGCACACGGCGGCGCCCACAAAATCAACAACACATTAGGGCAGGCGTTACTAGCAAAGCGGATGGGCAAAACGCGTGTCATCGCTGAAACTGGCGCAGGGCAACACGGTGTCGCCACTGCCATCGCATGCGCTGCGCTGGGACTCAAGGCTGTTGTGTTCATGGGCACTGACGACTGTGAACGCCAACGCCTAAACGTATTCCGTATGAAGCTCCTCGATGCTGAAGTACACCCAGTCGAATCCGGATCAAAAACCCTCAAAGACGCAATAAACGCGGCATTCCGAGACTGGGTTACCAATCTTGAATCCACACACTACCTCATCGGCTCCACCATGGGACCACATCCATACCCCATGATTGTACGAGACTTTCAAAGCGTGATTGGCAAAGAAATCAAACAGCAGTTCATAGCCGCAACAGGCCAACTACCCGACGCACTAGTTGCATGTGTAGGTGGCGGCTCTAATGCTATGGGCACATTCTACCCATTTGAAGATGACACAAATGTGAAACTCTACGGTGTTGAAGCCGCAGGCGAAGGCATCGCATCCGGCAGACATGCCGCAACCTTAGCCGCAGGACAGGAAGGTATCTTCCACGGCATGTACACCTACATCATCCAAGACCAAAATGGCCAAATCGGAAATACTACAAGCATCTCAGCGGGCCTCGATTACCCCGGAGTTGGTCCTGAACATTCCTTTCTCAAAACCATCAAACGCGCAGAGTATGCTTACATCAACGACAAAGAAGCTGTTGATGCATTTTTGATGCTTTGCAAAGCCGAGGGCATTATCCCCGCGCTAGAGTCTTCGCATGCTGTGGCTTATGCCATAAAACTGGCACCCCAAATGCGCAGAGACAAAACAATCGTTGTCACGCTCTCAGGACGGGGAGATAAAGACGTGGAAACAATCGCAAAATACACAGGTGCACAGATATGACTGCCATAAAAGAAAAGTTTCAAAAAGCAAAGGTAAATGGCGAAGGCCTACTCATCGGTTACATCACCGCAGGTGACCCAACGCCCGAACAGACCCCAAAAATCGCAGATGCCTTGATTCGGGGAGGCGTAGATATCCTCGAACTGGGTCTACCTTTCTCTGACCCCCTTGCTGATGGACCCACTATACAGGAAGCCAGCCTCCGAGCGCTCAACGCCGGTACAACGCCTCTAAAAGTGCTTGATATTGCCAGACAAATCAAAGCAAAACACAACATACCCTTGGTTGTGATGACATACTATAACCCAGTGTTCCACCTCGGCGTCGACAGTTTTCTTAGTCAAGCTAAGACAGTTGGTGTGGACGGTTTTATCGTACCTGATTTGCCCGTTGAAGAAGCCAGTGCCTACCAAAAAGCCGCAAAAATGCACAAGATAGACACGATTTTTCTTGCCACACCCGCCACATCCAATGATCGTCTCAGAAAAATCGTTGATTCATCCTCGGGTTTTCTCTATTTGGTATCGCGGTTCGGTGTCACAGGTGCTCAAACCTCAGTAACAGATTCAACACTGCAACTCATCAAACATGTACAGCCCTCTACAGTAAACAAGATTCCGTTGGCAGTGGGCTTTGGTATCTCTAAACCTGAACATGTTCGGCGGATCATCGCGGCAGGTGCGGATGCGGCGATCGTGGGAAGTGCATTTATCAACATCATCAAAGACAACATCCAAGACCTCAAGGCGGCTCTTGTAGAGCTTCAAGCAGTTGCTACAGAATTAAAATCTGCGTCAAAACTCTAGTTTCTCGTCTCTTTTTTGGATAAGTTTTATAGTTGGATATGTCTCTCTATCTCCGGCGATGGATCTTAGGCGGTGGGTTAGGGGTCCATTGTACCGTAAATCCCCTATATGACGGGCCGACATCTGCGGCTGAGGCGTCAAAGACCGCTTGGATCTTCATTTCCGAACCAGTGACTATCCGTCCTTTGGGGCTGGCGGTCAACGGGCGGTTTCCGTAGGGAAACTGTTTCGTTGTTTAGCAGGCGAACCCGGCTAGGCTCGGGAGAGAGCAACCTAAGTTTGGACGTTATGCGCTCAAAGGGGTGCGGGTAAGAGTGTAGGATTTGCGGTATTCAGGCGGAGCCTGGGCGACAAACCGTAGTGGTCCATCGCTATTTCTTGTTTCTATCAGTATCCATAGCTGAAGGCTGAGTATAATGATGGTATGATTATGGTCTCAATCGGTACGACTATCGTTAGCACGACGATTGCATGAAAGTTGAGTAAAGGTTTTTTTGAAAAGTAGTTTTTTCCTGCATTGTTATGATACATTTATAGCTGCCGTTTCCATAGTTTGCATATAAGAAAATGCAGACTCTCTTTGATCGCATAAAACAAATAGAAATCCAAGACACCCGCCAAAAAGGAAAAATCAAACACCAACTAGGCGACATAGTAGGTGTTGCCCTCTTTGCCACCATAGCAAACGCAGAAGACTGCGTAGACATAGAAAACTTTGGAGAAGCATACCTAACC
>WQVG01000083.1 GCA_009781675.1 Candidatus Bathycorpusculum acetigenes
AGTTGTATTAGGCATTGGTTGATTTGGCTGTTGTTGTATAGGCTGTTTTTTGCTGAGGGATATTTTAGGTGGCTGTTAAGCAGGTTGACTGCAAACTTGAAGGTTTTACGGGATATTTTTTGTTCTATTGTATTGCGTTTTTTTGTCTTAGCGCAAAATCTCAAATGTCGGCACTAAAACAACATTCAAACCTAAAGATACATTTCCATCTACTGAATACACCATAAATTATAAAAAGTTAAGTTGCTACATCACAAAAATAGATAGTTTATCATTATCAGAAAGCAAAATCTTACACATTATATCATTTCAAAAGTAGCCATAAATCTATAAAGTATCCATTTAAGTAATAACTTACAAAAAGCTAAAATAGCCGCAGTGGCATCCAATAAATGTCAACACATCAGAGGCAACGCAACTTGAGTACATACGAAAGACAGAATATCCTAACAAAAAAAACAGAAAACAACAACTGTAACACCTACGAAATCTCAAAAACAACCAAACCTCAACAAACCAACCACAAACAGGAAAATGCAGAATTAATAGGGAACTATACACATAACTTTATTGACACAACCATACAAGACACAACAAATAACCCCAAAATGGGAACACTAATAGAACAGTTAGGCAACTCAAGCGGTGGCAAAATACTTGACAATAAAACAAAAACCAACATGGAAAACGAACTTAACTACAATTTTGGCTCCGTTCGAATACATACAGACAACTATGCTACCAATCTAACAAAAACATTAAACGCGAATGCAACCTGCTATGGAGACGATATTTACTTTGGAAAAAACCAATACAACCCAAACACAAAAGAAGGCACAACCCTTCTCAAACACGAATTAAACCACTACCAACAACAAACCCAAACAGGAACAAAAATAATTCAAAACCAATCTAAACACAGCACAAATAAACAGAAAGCAGCTTCAGACGAAGTATCCCCAAACGAAATATCCCTAGATGCTAGGGGTTATGTAAAACCTTGTGCAGATATAATAATCGAACAATTATGCGGTAGCCGCAATATAAATAAAATTATAGATACGGTCACGCCCTTACGTGACCATGATGAGTATGTAAAGTCAAAGAATGGAGAGCCATATCTTGTTCAACTACTTGTAGAAGAACTTATGGATAGGTCTTATGAAATCCAACACATTAACAAGAAGGGTAAAAAGAAAGGCTCACAAGAGATTATAAACGCTGGAGCCGCTTTGGCAGAGCTACTGGGAATCTCACTCAAAAAGCACGAAAATCATACTAGCCAAGTAGTTGCAATAGTTGAAGCTTTACAAAAAAAAGTTGATAAAACCAAATCACGAGGTAAAAAACAGTAGGCAGTGCCCTAAATTAGAATAGATGTTTTAAAGTGGAAA
Source organism: Candidatus Bathycorpusculum acetigenes (assembly GCA_009781675.1). Lineage (GTDB taxonomy): Archaea > Thermoproteota > Bathyarchaeia > Bathyarchaeales > Bathycorpusculaceae > Bathycorpusculum > Bathycorpusculum acetigenes. The sequence goes on from WQVG01000083.1 coordinate 1,395, forward strand.
AATTCGTGCCATGACCACAAATGATCAGTTAAACCTTCAAGTTTTGCAGGAGAAGCATTACGCTTAAACTCGGGTCATGCCTCAAATTAGTTTATTGTCAAATTCCAACACGTTTATGAGCAAACCAAAAACAATTGTGTGCATACTCCACGATTTAGAGTAACAAATAGTTTTGCGAGCTAAACGCTTAAGCCTTGTACGAAACGTAAGATGCTTACGCTCAATACGTTGTGTATTCCGCTTTCCGGTTCGCAAAACACTGATAGGTATAGCTTCATGATAGGCAAAGTTGTCATCCGAAAATACCGATACGATCTCTACATTTAACTTTGAGAGCAAAGATAGGAGCTCTTGTAACACTTCATGCTCCCTTGTTCCAAAAACATATGCAATGATTTCTCCGGTGTCATGATTTATAGCATGCCACAGCCAGCAAGGGGTTTTTTTGCAGTAAACTCTGCTCCACATTTCATCCATTTCAAGACGGACTTTAAGGGGTGTTATGAGGTTTGTATATTTTGGGTTTAGGCTGGTTTAGAATTTTTTTGTTTTTTTAAAACCGACATGACAGTATTTTGACTAAGGAGCTGTGTAAAAATAACTTGAGAAAAATATAATAAGGTGTTGCCGCATCAGATTTAGACGACACAGCAAATGGAAAAAGAAGAGATACGCTCACTATGGGACAACATGAAAGCCCAACTCAACGAAAAACAACGCAGACAATACGCTGCAACTCTAGCTAAAACCTACGGATACGGTGGCGCAACAATAGTTCACCAAGTAACTGGCATCGCTCTAAACACCATAACAGCAGGCAAAAAAGACCTGCAAAACATCACCAACAACCCGTTTTTCCCAGAAAACATTAAACAAATTCGAAAGACAGGTGGCGGACGCAAAAAACTAGAAACAAACCACCCAAACCTGCCAACATGGATTGAAGAAATAGTAACAAACCAAACCTATGGAAACCCCCAAAACCCTCTTGTTTGGACCACAAAATCCCTTCGAAACATCCAAAAAACAATCCTCACAAAACACAAAATGCACATTTCTTTCAAGTCCATTGGGACACAATTAAAAAAACTCGGCTACAGCCTGCAGCAAAACAAAAAAATGCTCCAAATAGGAGAAAGCCACCCCGACCGAAACCAACAATTTGAACACATAAATCAAACTGCAAAAACTTTTCTCAAAGAGGGACAACCAGTCATTTCGGTTGACACTAAAAAGAAAGAACTTGTGGGCAACTATGCAAATAACGGATTAGAGTATAGGTTAAAAAAGAGTCCTCGACTGGTGTTTGATCATGATTTCCCAGTTGGTGAGTTGTTAAAGGTGGCGCCTTATGGGGTTTATGTGGTTAATGATAATTCGGCGTTTGTGAATCTTGGGACTAGTTGTGATACTGGTGAGTTTGCGGTTGAGAGTATTTCTAGGTGGTGGGAAACTGTTGGGAGGGGTTCTTTTCCGGGTGCGCGGTTGCTTGTTAATTGTGATTGTGGGGGGAGTAATAGTTATCGGGCTCGTTTGTGGAAGGTAGAGTTGCAGAGGTTTGCTGATCGGTCGGGGTTGGATGTTTTTGTGTGTCATTTGCCGCCGGGGACGTCTAAGTGGAATAAGGTGGAGCATCGCCTGTTTTGTTATATTTCTAAGAGTTGGGCTGGGAAGCCTTTGGTGGATGTTGAGACTGTGGTTAGTTTGATTTCTAATACGACGACGCGTAGGGGTCTTCGTGTGGTTTGTCAGTCTGATAGTGGGGTGTATTTGCGTGGAAAAAAGGTTAGTGATGAGGAGTTTAAGGCTGTAAATATTTCAAAAATAGGTTCGCATGATGAGTGGAACTACATAATTTCTCCAACAAGATAATCACAAGTTATTTTTGCACAGTTCCTTAGTTTGAAGGGGTGTCCTGCGCCTATTGGTGTTTTCTGTTTGTTTTGTTGAGCCTTTGTTTCTCTGTGTCTTTATAGTTGGTGTTTATTTTGAGGTAGATTGAGTCAAATTCTTTGACTTCGAGTCCTGTTAGTGATCTAAACAGGGCAGGTCTTTTCATTAGCCGTTCATAAGTTAGCAAGGCTGTTTCCTCAATTATTTGCTATCTTTTAAATGAGATAAATTTGCTTAATATCGACCGATACTGCCGATTAACATGTTATAAACAAAGAAACAATATCTTACATTGTTTTTGATAAAAACCCTGCCTTAACCTGCCACCATTCACCATCAATAACTAAATTACGCCTAAGCTCTAGTTTTGTTTTTTGTGACTCAACAAGTTTGAGGGAGAGATTGCTCCCTCATTCCCCGCTGATCACGATTTGTTCGTGTATTTATTTATCTATTTTATGTTGTGTCATTTCTGACTGTATCCTGTACAGCGGCACTCGCGTAAGCGACAGTCCTTGGTTCACAAGTCGTTACACTCGCATGTATAACGGTGCTTTGATTCGCAGACGCTGAAGCGCGGTTGATCCCGCACCCCAAACTTGCCCCACATATTGCGTATGAGGGCCAAACCACCCCTTGCAGAGGTGCTTTAACTGACGTTTCATTTCATCGCATTACGCAATCCTCCAAAGGATGTCGAGGTACCAATTGAACTATACAGACCGTTAAGTCTGCAACCCGCTAAGGATAGATCAGCCCTTTCAGCTGAACTCTACAGATCTTTAGTTAAATCTGCAACCCGCTAAGGCACTAGCCGCTCTGACCCGTTTGCTCTACTACTTCCCCAGCTTGACATGCGTCGTAGTTGGCTTGTTTTGCTCAGTTTGCCTGCTTCAATAGTTATTTTATGTCCTTGTCCTTTTTAGGCCCGTTTTAATTGCTTACTGCAAGGTTGAAAAACGGATACAAAAGTTTATACATTTGCAAACTATTTAAACTTCTCTTATAGACAGGGTTTGGGAATAGTGTTTGTTGTTTTTTGGTGTTTTGTTTTTAGGTGTGTACCGTAAAAAGTATATATGCAGATTGTTAGATTATGTTGGTTGTTATGTCAAGCTTTCCGGGTACACCACGAACACTTAAAGGAGCCATAGTAGTTTTAGATACACCTATTTCAGCACCTAGATTTATTAGCTTTCAATACAATCCCGACAGCATCACACGCACTTTAACACCCAAGTATAGCCCTGTCGAAGGAAGCAACTCGGAAACGTTTCGTTTAGAACGAGCCCCCGATGAAGAATTAACTGTTGAGGCAGAATTTGACGCAACAGACGATTTAGAACACCCTAAAGAGAATTTTGTTACAGTCAGTTTTGGCATTAGCCCTCAATTAGCAATGCTAGAAGCCATTTTGTATCCCTCCTCAGACCAAACTATTGCTAATGAGAAATTAGCAGAATCGGGTAAAATGGAGATTATACCACCTACAGGACCAGTTGTTTTGTTTGCGTTTGGAGTAAACAAGATTTTACCAATAGCCATAAAAAGTTATAGCATAACAGAGGAGGCTTATGATAATATGTTAAATCCTATTCGAGCAAAAGTAACTATAAGCATGAAGGCATTGGGCCATGCTAATTTGCAGTTGTCACAGTTAGCATATTCTCTTTATACGGTAAATAATATTGCTAAAGAAGTGCTATCTTCAGTAGCACAGCACACATCCACAGTTAAAGATGCCGTAGGGTTTGCTAAGGATCTAAAAAAAATCATATAGGAGAAGAAATGTATGATGGGGGTAATTTGGGCGGAGAGGGTTTATCGTGTTTGATTCAAATAGTCGCTATGATCAAGTAGAAGATGTAGCGCTAACTATGGATAATGGCCAAGTTATTAAGTATAAGAAGCGTCGTTTTCTTCCTGACGGTGAGGCTATGTCTCTTCTACATGAGGTTACAGTTACGGCAGGAGATAGGTTGGATCATGTGGCAAATAGGGTGTTAGGTGAGCCAGAACAGTTTTGGCGTATTTGTGATGCTAATAATGTCATGTACCCTTTTGATTTGGTAAGTAAGATAAATACGGTTCTTAGAATTGCGCCTACGGGTAGAAAATAGATGTCGTTGGGCATATATGTAACGTTGCTTATGGGAAAAGACACCTTAGAGCCTGCTTCAGTGTTGTTGATGAATTCGTTACAAAGTGTTAGTGTAACAACCTCAGATAAAGATCAGAATGGTTTTCAACTTACTTTTTTAGCAGGCAGATGTGGCGTAGATGATATGGACGATTATCCGTTGCTTAAAGAGAAAGCGATTAATTTGTTTAATCGTGTTAGGATTCTAGTTTCTTTTGGAGCGGATCCTAAAGTGTTAATTGATGGAATAATTACTCATCATCAATTAAATCCTAGTAAAGAGGCTGGAAAAACCACTTTGACCCTTACAGGTAAGGATTTAAGTGTAATGATGGATTTGGAAGAGAAAATAAAGTCTTTTGAGAGTAGAAGTGAAGATAATATAGTTGAGGAAATAATTAACGAATACTCATCAATTGGTTTGAAAGCAAAAATTGTTAAGCATGATAACATGCAGGCATCTTCATCAGATAACATAATACGGTCTCAGCGTACAACGAATTTAAAATATATACGGCAACTGGCAAACAAGTTTGGTTATGTTTTTTATATTGAAAATACTGATGATGATCCACAAAATAATATTGCCTATTTTGGGCCTGCTAAGTGGGAAGAGGAGGAACAAAAGACACTTTCATTTAACATGGGTGAATTTACTAATCTAACCAGTATTAGCTTTAGTTTAGATGCCCTTCAACAAGGCAACATAGAAGGAAAAACTCAAAACACAGAAGATGGCAACATAGAAGACATTCCAAAGGTTAAAAGTTCTCGAGAAAAACTTGCGTTATATTCCATAGCATATCTTTGTTCAGACGTTAAAATAGTTAAATTACCGTCGCAGAAAAGTGGAGTAAGTCAAACAGACGTAAATACTATGGCACAGAAAGAAGCAGACAACGCCTCATCATCGGCGGTAACAGCTACAGGCGAAATAGACTCCTTACAATACAAAACCGTGTTAAAAGCAAGACACAAAGTAGCCCTACGAGGCGTAGGACACCTATACAATGGACTATACTACGTTAACACTGTAACACACAAACTTGAAAAAGGCTCCTACAAACAAAGCTTCACCCTAACAAGAGAAGGATTAGGATCAACCATAGAAAAAGTGGACAAACTATGAGCGGCAACAATAATAATAGTGATAATTTAGTAGATAAATTTTTTGGAAAATACCGGGGAATTGTAACAGACAATCAAGATCCCTTAAAGCTGGGGCGTATACGAGCAAAAATTCCTGTAGTTTTTGGCGAAAATGACTCCGGCTGGGCCCTACCCTGCGCGCCTTACGCAGGAAAAAACGTAGGCTTCTTCTGTATACCACCCATAGACGCTTTAGTATGGATAGAATTTGAATCCGGAAACCCAGAAATACCCATATGGACAGGCGGCTTTTGGAAAGACGGAGAAACTCCCGACGAGTCAGCCTCCCCCGATATAAAAATATTAAAAACAGACACCAACACAATAAAACTAGATGATACTTCAGGTTCAGAAAACATAACCATAGAAACAAACGCAGGCCTAAAAATAATCCTAAACCAAGACGGCATCGAAGCCACATGCGCAGAAAACATAACCATAGAAACAAACGCAGGCCTAAAAATAATCCTAAACCAAGACGGCATCGAATTAAGTAATAGTTCACAAAAAATCAAAATAGCCTCCTCAAACGTATCCATAAACGACGGTGCCCTAGAAGTAATGTAACATAACCCGTTATACGAAAAAATAAAAATGGCTCAAAGTCAAGCTTAGAGCTAAAAACATATTGTTTAACTCTGGAAGTTAGGAACAAAATAGTCATAATGCGGCTTTGGGACAAATCTATTTTGGGTTGATTCTGATGGTGAAGATGTTGTGTAGCAGGGTGTTTGTGAGCAGGACAGTTTTTTGCCGATCGACTCGTTTCTGTCTAATAACCTAACTTTTTAGCCGGTTTTATACACTACCGCTTTATGCCTTTTCAAGCCTTTTTTGATGCACCCTTTGTTTTTCACTAAAAGCCGTTATGCTGAAATCAT
>WQVG01000084.1 GCA_009781675.1 Candidatus Bathycorpusculum acetigenes
GTAACCTTATTCATATTTGCTTCTGCATCATCAACACTAAATGGAGCATCACCATCAGCCCATATCGACGGATCGAACAAACAAAGCTGCGATGCAGGAATCGTCCATGTAACAGTGTGCGTATCCGCATCATAAACTATCCCTGTGTTGGATTCTTCGATTTGTTGATTTAAGTCAAATGCAAAGCCATCGCCGATGTAGTCTGTGATGACCAGGTTTTCACCGGCTTTGATGGGAGAGGCGAGATCTGTTGTAATGTCGTTGACGATTTCTTTGAAGGAGTCAATTAGATCATCTGGTTGCAGGGGTGCGTAGAATTTCAGGTTGTATTGGAAATAATCGATTGTTTCACTACCGCGTGTTGTTTTTGATACGGTAGGCGCATTTTCTATGTCCACGTTTGTATTGCTGACTGAGAATCGTAGTGTTGTAGAAGTAGTGCTCAGCCAAGCCGCATTGATGGTTCTGGGAGTAATATTTGGAGCAAGATATCCGATATTATTACTTGGATTTAATGTTATCCAGGCTAAATTATTGCTATTAATATTGTATCCTACTGTGTAGATGCTGACGTTTGTCTGGGCAATCTCTGAGGCTCGCTTAATTGTTTCTCTAGCAGAAGCTGCATCGCCTGTTGCACTGCCAGTGCCAGTCACACGACCAGTAGTTCCAGTCCAGTTTTCGTTGGTGTAATAGGCGTTGGGCGCACCATCAGTCATAAGCACTATGACCGGCTCGGCTGCGTCTTTGTTTGGGGCGTTGGTAAGCAGATTATTTGCTAGGTTCAAACCGGCTACAATGTTTGTACGGGCCACCAGGTTAGGACGAGTTAGCCTATCAAGGGTTGTGGGAGCGTTGCTCGGGTTGACCCAGGTCCATGCCGTACTGGCTTGTCGTGCTGTTTCGTCGTAGTATACAACTGCCACACGGTTATCTGGGTTGGCATCTAGGATCATGTGGCCTGCTTGCTTGGTTGCGGCAATCATTGCATCTAGGTCAGTTATGGTCATGCTACTTGAAGTGTCGAGCACAAACACCACGTTTATCGGTTTATACAGCTCTTGGTAAATCTCATGTTCCATGGGTTGTCTGCGGCCAAAGGCGCTAAGCGTAATGGCAAAGCTACCGTCTTTGTTGTCTGCGACCGATTTGTCAGTCCAGACTGTTCCGTCGGCGATACTTTCTGGGATTTCGGTTACAGCGTCGGCACCGCTGTTGGATATCAACCATGCTTCGTTTTCGTTTACCTCATAAGCCGAAGCTTGCCTTATTGGCAGGGGCATTGCTGCAAAACAACCAGCAACAAGTGCAAGCACAAGTATAATGGATATTAAATTTTTTAGTTTATGCTTCATTTTATCTCCTGACTTCTTTAGTCATACTTCACATTGTAAGCACCGGTTAGGTCAATAGATATTAGCTTTACGCTTGCTTGCCATCAAAAACAACATCAGAACTATTCAGATTCAGCATATTTGCTTTAATTCCATAATTAATTGAGTCGTTTAACATATGACTTGAGTCATATTTCACATCACTTGTATTTCTAAATCACAGAATACCCCCAGTCAAACGTATGCCCCCTATTTTACAGATAAATACTGGCTTAACATCCACCCATGCGAAGACATACCCAAACCATCTGACAGACACAACACAAATAACACCTACACACCACAATCCAAAAAAATAGCCAACAAATACTCCGCCAAGTATCCGAACCTTTGATTACGCCCAAATTCTAAAAATCTCAACGTAAATCAAGCAATAAACTATGGTAATTTTGCAGAGATCCGGCAGTCAACTGAAGGTTTTCAGGGTTTTTTAAAAACCGGAGTTGAGGGGGTTTGAGGGTTTCATAAGTTCTCTGAGGTATACTGTGGCATAGCATCCTCGCAGGAGCATAAAACTAATGGTCACTGAGGTATCGTTGTTTGTATTGTGCAGAGTGAAATTTTTTAAGGGCGCTATAGTTGTTCGCAGACTGCCTCTACCGCTTGTTCGGGACAGAACATTTGATTGGAGGGTTTCTATTTCAAGACCTTCTTCTTTTAGGATTTCTTGTTCCACTTCACCCATGATACCGCTTGAGAGTTTCTGTTTGAGACCCCAAAGCGGTAGAGCCACCCGCATTCTGCCTGATTTGAGGACTTCATTTATCTGGTCGGCGTTTTGGGAGGTGACAGACTTTTCGGTCATTGGCAAGGGCAGGCCTGTGCGTTCGATACCGACCACAAAGTCGCCCTCTTCTGCAGTGTTTAGGGGCAGACCACACTTGATGCGCCCGCTAAGAAAACGGTTAAACAGATACGACTGGTGAGCCTGAACAAAGAGGGCCTGCAACTTGAGAGGCAGCCTTTTGAAAGCTCCGATGAAATCTATGGGGTTTTCTGCCAAATAGGTGAGCATTAGTTTTTCGTATCGGAGCTGTTTAGGAAAAGTTTGGGAAGCTTGTTTGAAATCGCCTGTTTCCTGCAGCTCCTGTCTTGCCTGCCGTGATTCGGGATGTTCATGCGCACTTGGCTTAGCCAAAAAAAGCATGGCCGCTTCTTCAAATTTACCCTCTACGAGAGCTTTGCCGACGAGATGGGTTATGGGACGACTGGTGCCAAAGCGCTGGTGTCCAAAAAAGTTTGGAATACCGCCTATGGTGGCTATTTCTTGGGTAGTTTGTTCGATTTGTTCTCTAACCGCTGATGGGGGGGTAGTTAGGTTTTTGATGGTGATGGTGAAATTGTTGCCTAAGAGATAGAACAAAGAAAGCATGTCGCGTACATAACCGATGGGGCATACTTGTAGGTCTCTAACATCGATTCTATTAGTATCTTTGAGAGGTATGTTTTCTATGGTTATGTATTGGGCTGTTAGGGCTTTGGCGTCTTTTATTCCTGCAAACTGTACACGGGTTTGATCTATATCTAGGGATTTGGCAATGTTTTTGATAGCTGTGAAGGTGTCCCAGTTGCGCTTGACAAGGCTACAGAGCAGATATCGTTGTGGCACAGTGGTGGAGCCTAAAACTCTGCTTGGACCCGTTCCAGATACGCTGGCTTTGGAGCCGTCAACTAGGAGTTCTTCGACCGCAAAATCGTCTGCGGTTGTCTTGATTGTTCCGTCTACGCCGGCTGTTTTGGTGGCGTAGACTTCCATGCCTAAGAGTTTGTCAAGGGTTGGGACACTCAAAGAAAAACCTACAGTAGTTTAAGTTTGCCTGTTAATCGATCGATTTTTTGAGCGGGTGCAGGACCGATGCCAAGACATGTGATGGAGCCTTCGGGAATTTGGGTTAATCCTCGGTCAACAATCAAGGCGTGGGGCAAGCCCAAATCCTCTGCGGCTTCTTCAAGTTCGCAGAGTTCCTTCTCAGTTGGGACTTTTAGTGCGACTTTTTTTTGCCCCTCAAAGAGCCATGCATCCCACCATCGTTTATGGTGTACAAAGGCATCTTGTGCTGCTGAGATAGCTGCGTGCCCTGCCTGGGCTGCAATTTTGCCCTTGCCCATCTGTAAATCCATACGGAAAACGATAACCTGTTTGTATTCAAATTCATCTGACATGAAAGTTCTTGCTTCTAGGTAGCACCCGAGATTTTAAGGGTTTGCAACATCAATCAAGCGCGCAGTTTCTTCTGAATACAACAGGCCAGTTTTGCCTAGAACTATGATCAAAAACAACTAAGCAAATCAGATGTAAACGTAACGACAAAAGCCATACAAATAAGAGAAATTATTGGACCATACCATAAATTGAAAAAATATTCAGACCAGTATTTGTTAAAATTAACAAACAAAAAAGAAAAGGGAGTGGCTGTCTTTTTGAGGGCTGAGGATAATTGAGTTTTAATTATCCTCAGTAGATGAACCGTACTTGGTGCCTTTGTGTTTTAGCTGGTGTCAGTGTCTTCGGAGTAGAGGTGTCTATCGATGTCGTCTGTGACTCGGTTAGATCCTGTTTTGATGCGGCGATCTATGGTATCTTCGGGGTGAAGGTCGCGGCGGTTTATGTCCCCTGAGTATGTGCGGGAGGTTGTGTCATTGACGTATGTTTTGTCGGGGTTTGTGTATTGGCGTTGTTGGGTTGTTGTGTATGTTCTTCGGTCTGCTTCTTCGGGGTTTGTGTGTCCGTGAATGTCTTGGGGGGGATGTCTGTAGCTGTTATGTCTGGAGTGGTAAACGGCCCATGCAATCAGAAGTATTGCTAAGAGAGCGATTAGGCCTCCGATTATCCAGCCCCACATATTCCAATTAACTCCACCAATACCAACCCCACCAGGTGAGGGAGAAACTGTTATTGTTGGAATAGTTTGGTTTGGAGATGCAGTTGGACTAACTGTAGGGGAAGCATGTGTTCCAGTGGGAGTGGGAGAAGTTTCAGTTGGTGTTGGACTATGGGTTCCTGTAGGTTCAGATGTTGGATGATGAGTTCCCGTGGGGATCGATGTGGGATGGTCGGTGGGCGCTGGAGTGAATATTGGCTGGGCTTGGTCTTGAGCGATCAAGTTTGCGGCAGTGAATGCACCGAACACTATCAGAGACATCAGCACGGTCAAAGCTAAAGATTTTTGTATTTTAGCCATCAAAATTTCTCCTTGATAGCTGTTTCAGAACCAAAACAGCATATTTAATTTATGTGACTGTTTCAGCACAGCAATTAAATAATTACGCCCATAACAAGGAGCATAGGGGTTTTTAGGCTGATTTTACAGCCTTTGACAGCCCCTAAGTCAAGCCAGCCACAATGGTGACAATTATGCATTGATTTAGCATATCCAGAACACAGTAACGCAGATATAACATAGGACAGTATAGAACAGTGAAGGCGTTAAAAACATGATTACGATAACCACCACAATAAATACAAATGCAATAATTTTAGACTAAAATTCAACAAAACAAAAATTTCATGATACAAAATAACACCAAACCACAGAACCGCAAAAAACGCTTTCGTTCCCTACTACCGCTCTTGAAGTGCTCATATGGCAATATTCGAGAATAAAAAATTGAATCGAAAAAAACTGGTACCATTCGGTTTCGCCATCGATAATGGCACATATACATATACCACAAGCATCGTGAACGGCCAATTTCAGATGATTATCACCATACTAGATGATGGAACGATCAACACAAAAGTGATCGATTCAGCATCAAATGAATATGTACTCCACCGCATATCAGAAGCCGCCGGCCCATTTGTGAGCACAGTCAGAACCGATTACGAAAACATCCTACACAAAATAGCTGAAAAATGCTTTGAACCAGACATCTTCAAAAGCAAATACGCACAAAAAATCATACAATACGTACAGGACACCTACCATGACGAATTAGAATTTCTATGGCAACGCTTCCCCAACAACGCAGTTTTCAGAAGAAAAGACACCAACAAATGGTACGGCGCATTACTCACCCTATCCAAAAGAAAAATAGGACTTAACTCCGACGAAATAATTGATATTTTGGATTTAAAAACCAAACCTGAAAAAATAGAAGCCATTGTTGATGGGAAAAAATATTTCCCAGGATACCATATGAATAAAAAACACTGGTACACCATTTGCCTAGACGGCTCCGTACCAATTGAGGAAATCTTTCAACTAATTGACACAAGCTACAAATTATCAGCAAAATAAATACCACCAATTAGCACAATATCTGTATTGAAGAAGAAAAGAATCAGCCGGATCTTTATTTTTCCGCTACTCGTTGGGCAACCTAATAAAAGTGAATAACAGAAAGTAAAAAGCCTCAAATTAAGCTTTAAAAACGGAAGCGTGGCGGGCGGGAAGGGATTTGAACCCTTGACCCTCAGCTTAGAAGGCTGATGCTCTATCCGTGCTGAGCTACTCGCCCTAATTGATGCATCTTAACGGATTTTTATTCCAGATGTTTCCGGTTCCGTGTTCCCAATGTACCCAGACTGCATTTAATAAAGATTCGTTTACCATCAACATACTGATAACATTAGGCCCCCAATGGCCATCTCAGTTGGCAGAATGAAAGTGTCATAGTTAAATCAGAGGACCACTTAATGGGCACGGTTTGGGATTTTTTATTTTCTTAGACCTCTTCACGCATACACAACTGCAATATTTAGCATCGCAATACACACATAAAACGATCTAAACAAGTTAATCCGCCATTACTCGTAGACCGAGGGTTAAATTGAAAGCGAGATTGGTGGAAACTGGATCAATTGGTTGGGCGTTTTAGCACTACTAACCCCAATAGTTATGGCCTGTGTTGTGTTAAAGAAACCAGAATGAGGATACAGACCGTGTTATTACCTGGTAGTATGTATGATTTGGGTTTATTTGAGGGTGAAGTAGGGTATTAGCAGGTCTTCCATGTTATAGAATCCATTTTTCCGGTCGATTAGGCTTTTAGTTGCAAATAGGGCACCATTGCCGAATGCCTCTCGGGATATTGACTCGTGAATTAGTCGGACTGTTTGGTGAGGGAATCCAAAAATGATTTCGTGACGGCCTATGATACCGCCTGCACGAATTGATTTGATGTCGGTGTCTGAGAGGCATAGGGTTTGTGAGATTTTTATCGCTGTACCAGAGATTTCTTTTTTGTTTCTAAAGTGCTCTTCGATTAAGGCTATGTCTGTGTAGGGGGCTATGGTTTTGAGGATTTTAGCGGCTAATATTAAAAAGTTGATGCCTATGGTGATGTTTGGGGACCAAAGGACTCTTGTCTTTTTTGATAGAGTTTTTAGGTAGTCGACTGTTGTTTCAGTGTAGGACGATATGGCGGTTACGATGCATATGCCTCTTTTTGCAGCTTCGTCGCCGTAGTAGTGTATGGCATCATCAGAGGAGAAGTCAATTATAGCGTCTACGGGATGAGCATCAAAAAGTTCAGCTGGGGTGTATTCATCTTTGGTGAAGATTAATCCTTGACTATCGTCGGTGATTCCGAGAAATTCGGGAACAGATCGATGTTGGAGATTTGTTGTTTTTCTGATAACCCAACAAAGGTCTGCTTCTTCGCTTTGTAGCAGTACCGTTGCAACGGCTTTTCCTGCTCTTCCAAATCCAAAAAGACCCACTCTCATCTTAAACACCCTTTCTTCTACAGGTTCAAACTTTATATAACTTTTCATAAAACACGTCAAAACAAACCTATATAGCAAACCAAAAAATACACAACACACAACAACCAATTTAAAACATTTAATTTATAAAAACATCCTCATTTGACGATTACATACAAGATAACGGTTAAACTTTTTAGCCCACCTGCGCAACAGCTATACACACAAATCTCATAAAGTAAACTTTCATTGAAGTGCAATGGAAAAGCCGGTTTGCCCTGCTAACTAAACTTTTTACTTTTTACTCTGCTAATTTTTAATTAAGGTGACTGAAAAGAAACAC
>WQVG01000085.1 GCA_009781675.1 Candidatus Bathycorpusculum acetigenes
CTAGGCCCGTCATCACCGCCTCCTATGTCGTCATACTGATAGAACCAAACACTAACATCCATGCCAAATCTGATGTTTCTGAAATTCATAGTCTGTTGGCCTGTACGTCTTATGTCTTCTTCGGCAGAGATGTCTTCGTAGAAGACAGCATCTCCGTAAGAAACATCTCCAACAGCGGCATCTCCATCACTTCTTCCAAGGTCAAATAAGAAATCCGTACCCCATGTGTCTATTCTGAAGCCCGGGTCTGGTATCGCTGTGAATAATATATCAACCCCTGCGGGTATTTTGTCTCCGCTTTCTATGTACTCACCATTTACCTGGGCATAAAGACGGCCACCTTCGGTGGCTGGTTGGAATAGGATTAGAAGGGTGTCTTGGGTGTCTTGGGTGTCTGTGTTGAAAGCAGCAAATGCCGTTAATGGTTGTGCTATTGATGAAAAGGTCATTAGGAGTGCCAGCATTAAGGCAGGCAGCCATTTTGTGCTTGGTCTCTGTTTTGTTTGTGCCGCTGGGTTTTTCACTTTGTTTCCTCCCTGTTTCCTCATTTCTCCATCTTTTTGTTTCGCTTGAACTGTTGCTTTTGTCTTTGATTTTGATCTTCTCATTCTTTCTCCTCCTTGGTTTTTGTGTTGTAACTGCGCGCAAAATCAAACAAACGCGATACCCTTTTGCGCTTAATCGCTTGCTTCCAGGATCCTATTACTATAATAGCATGTGTTATATTAATTGTCAACAACTATTTGTATCAATGTCATATAAATATATATTGATTGTATGTGTCAGCGTATTGTTGGTTGGATAGCTTGTTGTGGAAATCAATTACCCCCAGTCAACATCCTCATGGTCTACTGTTTCACCACGAAGATATTCAGCCATAGCGATTTCATGATCCTCTATAAGTTCCGGCGTCGCTATATCGTCGGGTATAAGGTTAATCATTAACTCGTAGATCAGATCCTGTTTTCTCTTTGGTAGTAAATCAAAAATTTCAAATACTTTTGCTTTCACAGCTTCCATACTCTCAACCTCCTAGTAGATATCTCCTCTTGTTTCAACCTCTTCAACCAAGATCACATTTTTATCAGCATACGAAAAAATTATACGCCAATCTCCAATACGTAGACGATATAGATTATCATGACCCTTTAGTTTCTTTACATCGCCATCCGGTAAGTCTTCAATGCCCCTTTTGATACGCTGTTTATCGGGGTCATGGATTCTTTTTATGTTTTTTACGGCCTTTCTTGAGTATGTTTTTCTCACTTGTCCACCTCGATCCTTGGTTCTATCCAAGTCTTTTAATTCTTTTTATCCAAGCATCTGTCTGGTCGTGGTTTTCTTTTATCTTGATGTCAAACTCAATTTCTGCGAATTTTCGCCCTTTTTTGATGGCTTCAAAGTTCACGTTGATGTCTGTTAAGCTGTTGATTTCTCGTAGAGCTATGTCTAGCACCCTGCGTTTGAAGTCTGGGTATCTTTCGTAACCTTCCGCAGACAAAAGCCTTTTCAACTCATCTATCGCAACCCGCCATTTACCCTTATATTCATAACTTTTTAAAAGCTCGTAAAGACGTATAGCATATTGGCTACGCATAGCAAGGGTATGTACCAGCTCGTATTGGGTGAATTTGTCTTTTAATTCTAGCAGATAGGGTTTCATTCCTGCGTTAAGCCTTAGTGTCATGGTGCCGTTGTTAGGATTTATCGCTACTGAATCTAGCCAAGCGAGTAGGATCTTTATGCCATTTTCTTGCATAATCCAAAAACTGCGGTCGCGCAATTTTTGTAAGGTGTCTTTGAGGTGTTTATAGTCTGCACCTGATGGATCATCGACGCCACAAAGTTTGCAAAATTCTTGAATCCCGAAATCATACCCCGCAAACTCCTTGTCACCTGGTTTAATCTTGCTAATCAAGTATAGGATTATTTTTTGCTCTTGTGCTGATAATTGAAATCTTGGCTTTTGAATCAAATCATTAGCTTTAACAACTCTATAATCTCTAGCTAATGTCAATTCAAACCGTTGTTCTTTAACTGTGCTTTTGATTTTTGTCATTTGGCCTCCTTTTTTGCCTCGCGCGCGCGCGTTACATACTATTTATTCTATTTATATATTTAGGGCGATTTCGGCCGCTACCTAAAATGCCGTTTTTAGTTGAAATCATGGTGTTTGTCGGGGTTGTACTTTGCGTCTGAACTGTGACGTTTATAACGTTGAACTGTGACGTTTATAACGTTGAACTGTGACGTTTATAACGTTGAACTGTGACGTTTATAAGCGTCACGTCATTATTATAATCCTGAACTCCACTTTCTGTCAACACTCAATTTTACCTCAATTTCCCTGTTACCACCCACCAGCGATCCGCAAGCAAGCATGGTTTTTCGTTTTCCCTGCGAAGCAGGCAAGTCAACTATCGGAGGTACGAAGATAGTATAACTTGCTAAACTATACATAGCTAAACTATACATAGCTAAACTATACATAGCTAAACTATACATAGGCGCGTGAGTGTGGTAGAATGGGTTGATGGTTGGGTGAGGTGTTGGTGTTGGAATGACAGTTGTGAGTGTCGGGTTATGTGGCTTGAGGTTAGGGGATTTTTTTAGTAAATAGTAAAGCGTGGGGGTGTTGTGCATGGCTAATGTCCAGAAATATACGTCAAGCGAATCAGGTGGGCTTTGTAGGCATTATGAGAGGTATATGGATGAGTATGGGAATTATTTGAGATTTGGGAATCAAGATATAGATACAAGTAAAACGTATTTGAATTATAATCTTGCACCCGTGAGAGAGATAAGTCAGTATCAGTATATTAAACAGCGTTGTAGTGAGGTTGATTTTGTTGGGCGTAAGAACACGAATGTTATGTGTTCTTGGGTTGTTACCGCACCAAGGGAGTTGGATGAGAGCGAGTATAAGAAATTTTTTAGTGAGAGTTACAGGTTTTTGAGTAAGCGATATGGGGATGGTGTGGGGCGTAATGTTATATCTGCTTATGTTCACATGGATGAAACTACACCGCATTTGCATTATGCTTTTGTGCCTGTTGTCTTTGATGAGGCTCGAGGTCGTGAGAAGGTTTCAGCTAAGGAGGTTATTACAAAGCGGGACTTGCAGACGTTTCACAAGGATTTTGATAGGCATATGACTTTGGTTTTTGGCCGTAGCATTGGAGTTCATACAGGGATTACGGATGGCGAAAATTTAAATAAGGCCCAATTGGAGTTGAAACGGTTGGAGGAAGAGAGGGCAAAATTAGAGGCTGAAAATGAGAGATTGCAATTAGATGCATTTAGAGCGCAAAATTTGACCTTTGAGCTTCGTGAGGTAGTAAATGACCTTGAAGAGAAAGAAGGTGTTCTACGTGGTCAAATTGACGCATTACAGGGGCAATTAAAAATGCTGGGACAAAGTGTAGATTCGATTCGGGTTGAGTATGAGACCAAGAAGGGGTATTTAGCAACGGTGAAAAAGGCTAGTGATATATCTGTGATGTACCCTGATTATGCTGTAGTTTCGACAAAAGGCCTTGGTAAAAACAAAAGGAAGTATGTTACTGTACCAGCTAAAAAGTGGGAGCAGAAACATGTGGGGGCTAATGAGGTTGGTTATGTTGAGCAGATGCGGGCATCCCTTGAGAGATCCATTAATGAGTTTTACAAATCTCAATCAGGGGAGCAGTATTTAGCTTTAGTGGCTGAATTAAACGTCTTGCGGAGAAATAAAGGTGATTTGGAACAGGAGGTTGCTCGGTTGAGAGCAAAACTCAATGAGAAGACCCTGGATCATGATAATCTCAAAAACAATCTTGTGGATACAATGAATTCGATTCCTAGGGATGTTGCAGAGGTTTTTAACACTCGGTATCAAGAGGTTAAGGTCGATAGAGAGCTTGAGAGGGTGAAGCGGATAGAGGTGGCCTTGGGGAAAGTTCGACCAGATGTGAATCCAGTAAAGCCAAAGGTAGGTGACCGTGGGATTTCAAGATAAGTATTGTGGTGTTCTCTAAGACAAAACCCCCAATCAACTCAATTGATTGGGGGTTTCTTTGCTTTATTATTCTGTCATTGCAACTCTCTGCTACTCCGGATAAACACCTACATACCCCAAACCATCCACAACCCCCAAACCATCCCTACCCCCAACATAATACTCATACAACCCAAAAAGCTGAAGTATCTCTGTTATGCTGAGTCCGGCCAGGTCGCGTTCAGTCAAGCCATGTTCATCAAATCCGGTTTCGTTAAAGTCGATAGCTCTTGCCCCTCTGTTTCTGTCTCTGTCAAATATCTCAGGAAGGTGTGCAAACACGAGACCCATGGGGCCGAAATATCTTCCTCCTGTGTCACTTGCGATTCGTTGCAGTCTTGCTACTGCATCTAATTGGGCAGTGAAAACCCCTACGGTGTAAACTCTTACGCCAAGAGCATTTGCCAATTGTGCCACTTGGTTCCATGTAGGAGAGCCAAAGCTTTCTTCTCCATTGGTCATTAAGATAACTATTCTTTCTACATCAGGACGTGCATGGCTATGAAATTCAAGTACAGAAGAGAAGACGGCACTGTAAATGGCGCGCCAGCTTTGGAAGGGGACTTCATGCAAACCTTGTATTATATCCCTAGCATCATCTCTGTGGGTGTTGTTGTTTCCTAAGCTTGAATGGCGCACTATATCATGAAAGCCTATAGTGAAAACAGCCGCTCTGTCATAATCATTCATAACCGGAAAGATTGTAGCATTCAAGATGTCTCTCATAAATGCCATTGTGCCGAATTGACCCATGAAGGTGTCGTCCAGGAGGAAGACTACGTCGAAGATACGTTCGCCGTTGTCAATGGGATAAGCTAACTCTATGACTATATCCTGGTTTAACCAATACTCATCAATATCATCCTCCCAGTAAGATATAACATGGGCTATGGTTGGTATTATGCCTTGGCCTGTTACTAAGACTGTGTAGTTGCCTGGAGGTAGTGAGGCGTCGAAGCGGCCTGTGTTGGTGGTTAGGGTGTATACCGCTTCGCTGGCTTGGCCGTCTTCTATGAATTGCTTGAAGGTTTGGGCGTCCATTAGGTATAGGCCTCGGTGGAATTGTAGGGTGGCCATACCGGTGAAGATGGGTGGGGTTGGGTCTTGGTTGTTGTTGTTTGTGGTGTTGTGTGCCAAGGTCAAGGCGCGGTTTTCGCCGTCTTGGGTGGGCATGTTGTATATGCCGCCGCCTAGGGTGCCGGATTGTTGGCCGGGGTTTGGTAGATAGGGTACCATTTGCAGTTCTGCACTAACCACTGTCACGCCGGGCAATGCATCAGTCGTTACGGTGGTAGGTATGAAGTTATCGGCACCAAACACCAGTCTATACGAGGTTCCGGGGATAAGGTTGTCTATGCGGTAGAAACCTTGGGGGTTGGTAGTTGCTCTGTGGCCTAATTCACCGTGTATGGAGATTCTTGCACCACTTATAGGGATTCGGTTATAGATATCAAGTGAATCTAAAGGCTCGGCGATAACTACACGACCTACCAGCCTTGCACTGTATGTCGTTGGCCAATTGTGTGATAACCGCATTGCGTGATATGCTTCTATTTGCTGATAGGTTCTTCGGTTGTTTTCGTCCACCGACGACCTTTCATCTCTTACGCTGGTTCCGAAGAAGGATGCTTGGACGATGTGCCTTTTTATGTCTTCTGCGGAAAGACCGGGGTTTTCGTCCCACATTAGGGCGGCTAGGGCGGTTACGTGGGGTGCTGAAAGAGAAGTGCCGCTGAAGATATCGTATCTGTCGTTAAGACTTGCGTGATTTATGGGAACTAAAATACCCACACCCGGTGCCACCACATCTACAAAGGTGCCCCAGTTGCTGTTTTGCCATAAGCCCCCATTTATATCAGTCGCTCCTACCGTTATCGTCCTCCTCATAAGCTTTGGCATATTGGCAAAACGACCTTCGTCATGAGCAAATACGCGGTCAAGACGGGATTCTGTAAGGGTGTTTCCGGCTGATTGGACTATTAGGAACTCGAAGCCGACATAAAGTAAATCGTACATTGCTTGGCTGAAACGGTACGAATTTTGCCCGTCAGCGAAGCGGCGGAGACTTACATTGATTACCTGTGCGCCATTTTCAATCACAAGCCATTCTAATCCGCTTATGATGCGGGATCTATTTCGTTCAAGTGCTTCATCGGATAAATCACTTCCTAATCCATCACCCAGTAAACCATATCCAAACACTTGCTCTCTTTCTATGTTTATTGCTCCAGACATACCATGAGTGTTATCTTGAGTTGAGGCAATAACACCCATTACCATGGTTCCATGGTTAGGAAAAGGAGGGAGATTTCCGGGGCGACTACGACCGCCAGCTCTGCGTATATTTGACGCAGGAATTTGCAGACTTTCGTGTACAGGAAGGAAGCCCTCGTCCAAAACACCTATTCTTGTCCCATGTCTTTCTTGTCCTCCGAAATCCTCCCACGCTTGCGTAAAGCCCGTATGAACAAGATTCCACTCAACATTAGAATGGATACCCCAATCGTTATTGAAATTGTTGCTCCGGATGTTGCCAGTGCTGTTTTGAAAGGAAGGCATATCTATCCTCTCGTTGACTTCGTTGTCATTAAGGGGATGAGTGTCAACCTCTTCGGGTTCGGTGGTTGTAGTGCGTGGCACTGCGTGCGCATAAAACTCCACGCCATCAGCCTGAGACCTATACGTACCAAAAAAAGTATCATACCCACGAAACAACTCAGGGTGCTCACTCACCAACATATCACCCAGGGCAATTAACTCTTCATGGGTGTGAGGCGGAATCATGATTTCAATGCGCCCAAACATAAGGGCATACCCGACTATAGTTCCGCCCAGAGGAGCTATGATTTCTTCCACAAGCGGAAATGATGCTGCGGTGTCAAGGCCTCTTTCCAGAAGAAGCATTAGCCGAGTTGTAATAATCCAAGAATCCTCGGAAATATACTCTCTGTCCTCCGGCGAAAACGGTGGCCCTTCTACGTTCATCTCATCCCAATCAGCCAAAACCGGCACACCATCCACAACATAAGAAGCCTCCAACCCGGCAGAATCCCTCACCGTAAAAGTCCTACGATTCTCACCGCCAAACAAAGGTATCCTCGCATACCCAAGCACATTCCTAATAGGCATACCATCCGAAGCAAACATAGGTTCGCCGCCATGGACATAGATATACTGAATGCGTCCGTCGTTGTGTGTAAAGAACACCCCTGTAACATAAGCCCCGGGACTAGCAACCGCCACATACTCAATATCCACCGACAAAGA
>WQVG01000086.1 GCA_009781675.1 Candidatus Bathycorpusculum acetigenes
CTTAATTAAAAATTAGCAGAGTAAAAAGTAAAAAGTTTAGTTAGCAGGGCAAACCGGCTTTTCCATTGCACTTCAATGAAAGTTTACTTTATGAGATTTGTGTGGGTTGGGTGAGGTTTGTTAGGTTCCAGTGTTTGGGGAATATGAGTTGGTTTTTTTGTTGGGGGGTGGCTTTGTGGTAGTTGTTGTTGGGGGTGAATTTGTTGTTTTTGTCTATGGTGCCCCAGTGGATGTGTTTGTATGTTTTTTTGCCTGTTTTGGGGTTTGTTGTGGGTGGTTGGGTGCTTGCGTAGGTGTGGCCTTTGGTTGTGTGGGGTTTTATGGTGTATTGTGCGTTTGGGTTTGTTGGTCTGGTCATGGGGGTTCTCAATTTTTGTTTATAGTAGATTTCTACTACAAATATTTTTTGGTTGAATGGTGGGAGTTTACCGGCGATTTTGTGATTAGGGCGTTTTTAACGGCTTAAAATAAGTTCGTAGTAGAAAAAATGAAAAACTCACATTACCCAAAGTTAGCGAATAGCCCGCTTAATGAGTTAGACTTCGTGTTATGGAATGAATAGCAAATAATTGGTGTTCTGATGTGGCAGAAGCAAACACAAATACCTCCCGATACAATTGCAAGTATTATTAAAAGTGGTCCTGTAAAGTTTTGATTGTGGGTTTGTGCAAGGGTATCTTTCGATTGGGGTGCGTCGCCTATTTACATGGGACTCATTGAGGCTACTTCCCCTGTGTCTGCCCAAACTCTCACGGTAGCCCCAGTAACTGTGCCTGGATAAACATCATCAAACCCTAAGGGCACATACCATGCGGGATATAGTATGAATTGATCCCCACTACGGGTGGGTGATGAGGTGCTTTTATAGTAGTTAAGGTAGCATAGACTTGTATTTCCAATAGCAACTATTTTGAAGTCTGATACTGTTACGAGTTCGTTATTGTCTGTGTATGCATCCCAAAATAAATCCTCCACGGCTTTCAAAGCGATAGCGACGGCCTCGTCACTTGAGATTTTTGGAGTGCCGCCTATTTTGTAGAATTGCCAATTATCATTAAAGCTTTCCAGCTTACCATGAGCATAAGATAAGAATACGTTTTTGAATGGTGCTGTAACTCCATTTTCATCTATGTATGTCCATATCAGATTTTGGTAATCCTGTCCAAAAACTGAGACTTCTAGTTGTACATTACCCGCAATTTTAACAATATTTTCATTAAGGGAAACGCCGTCAAGTAATGCGCCTAGTTCGCTGTAAAATGAGTCGCCTGTGTAGCTTTGATAACGGGTCATAAAGCTTCGGGCCATATCGAGAATATTTGTTTCCTCTTGTTTTTGAACCGGCGAACCCACGTACTGATGTAGGTAAATTCTGTGAAACTTGTTATCTATGAAAGAAAGGTCAACACGTAGGCTACTCTGGTCAGCAAATAGGTTAAAATCTGTTGTGTCCTGGCGGTGCCCTGTGATTATGTTGTTGCTTTGTTTGTTCCCTGTCACTGTATAGGTAGTGGTGTCTAGACCAATAACATCTTCTAACACGGCTATATCTTTTTGTTGTATTGGGTTTTCTGCGACTTGACTGCGGGGGATTGTTGCGTATGTAATGATTGCGCTGAGAAGTATTGAAAGTAGAACTGCTGTTAAGATTTGGTTGGATTTTTTAGTCATTTTTTTCCCGTCCAAGTTGTATGTCTTTTTTGGGCAGGTCGTTTGGTTCTGTTGAGCTTGTGTAGTAGAGCAGTGGTAGTGCTAATAGAACGGTGTTTTTTCCTTTAGTGGTTAGGGTGTATTTTACATGCAGGGGTGGGCCGATTGTGACGTTGCGTGTTATGTATTTGTGGGTTTGGAGCATCTTGAGTTTATCGCTAAGTGTGCGCGAGTTAACACCTAAGATTTTTTTGATTTCTCCAAAACCTGTGGTGTCTTTTAGCATAAGGGTGTAGAGAATTTCTAGGCTCCATTTTTGGAAGAGGAGATTGAAGGTGTATTGGAGGCTTTCGACTTCGTTTTTAAGTTCGGTGGGGGTGATTTTTTGTTTTTCTATGATTTGGTTGAAGGTGACTTCTATGCCTTGCAGGACTTGGTTCATCTGCGATTCGACGGTTTTACGGAATTCGGCACTCAACGTTAAGGGGGTGCTCATAGTTATACACTTGGTGTGGTTTTTCTCACTTCATAATTTATTAGGGTTTACTTACACAACATGGTGTAATAAGTAAAGTTAACTGGAGAGAGGATTATGGAGAACTATGATGCAATAGTTGTCGGCGCTGGAACAGCAGGCTGCTTAGCCGCCAAAACCATCGCTGAAAAAGGATTAAAAGTTACCCTAATCGAAAAAAGTCCTAAAGAGATAATCGGAGAAAAAATATGCGGAGACGCCATAGGTGAACACCACCTCACTTTCTTGGGACTCGAAAAACCCACCGGCGGCGAATTAGAAACCAAAATCGACGGCATCAAAATCTTCTCACCTGATGAAAAAACCGTTTTTACCATCGCAGACAAGGACTTTATAGGCTACATCCTCAACCGACACCTCTTTGGTCAATGGCTTCTCAAAAAAGCCATCGATAAAGGCGCTCTGCTACAGGACAATACAAACTTCCGCTCCCCAATCATCGAAAAAGGGGCCGTAACTGGTATCTTAGCTAAGAACACCAAAACCGGAAAAGTCACCGAGTTACACAGCAAAGTGGTGGTGGACGCCACCGGCTACTTCGCTATGGTTCGCAAACAACTCCCCGCAGAGTTCGGCATTGAACGTGACATAGCCAACGAAGACGTTGAAGCCTGCTACCGAGAAATCCGCCAGCTAAAACAAGAAACCCAAGACACCCGCTACTGTGAAATCTATCTCAACCAAAAAACCAGCCCAGGCGGTTATGTGTGGATTTTCCCCAAAGGCGGCGCCCGCGTCAACGTCGGCATCGGTACCTGCATGCGCAAAACCGGCTACCCCAACCCCAAAGAACAACTCTACAAAACAACCTTCACCAAACCCATGTTCAACGACTCTACTGTGCTAACTGGCGGTGCATGGTTTGACCCTGTCCGCAGACCGATCGATAACATGGTCGGCAATGGCGTTGTCTTAGTCGGTGATGCAGCCTCACTTGTAAATCCCATTCATGGCGGCGGTATCGGACCCTCCATGTTATCCGGTTACTTTGCAGGACAACAAATCGTTGAAGCCATAGAAAAAGGCGAACCCACCAAAGCAGCTCTTTGGAACTACAACAAAAAATACATGGACACCTATGGCAAAAAACAAGGCACTCTTGACATCTTTAAAATGTTTCTGCTAAGTTGCAATGACGAAGATCTCAACTACGGCATGAACGAGAAAATCATGACCGAAGACGATGTCCTCAAAGCAGGCATGGGCGACGACTTCCATCTAAACATCACTGAAACCGCTAAACGCGTCTTTCGCGGCATCCGCAGAGTCGGTTTTCTCAACAAACTCCGCCTAACAGTCACCATGATGAGAGGCCTAGGCGCGCACTACAACACCTACCCCGCAACGCCCCAAGGCTTTGAAGCATGGCAAATACAGACAATAAAACTCATAGAGGAAGGCAGACAAAAACTCCTCTCATAATGCCCTGCATGTTCAATGACAAACAGCTATCGTGACTAACAAACAACTAACAAACAAAGTCAATGGAGCAAATGCTCCTCTATTTTTAAGTTAAGCATTTCTTTAATGTAGGTTAGTAGTTGATTTGCTTCTTTTTTAGGTGCTCTTTGATGGTTGCTGGCTGTGGGTGAGTCGACTAAACAGATGTACTGTGCGTCTCAAAACTTATCCGTGGAATAGTGTTTTTTCAAGCTGATTGGTGAGCGAAATCAATAAACTGTTGCTTTAGGTGCCTCTCAGCTGTTTCTGCTTCGTTTCATTTAAATATGAGTGTTTGGACTATGGTTGTGCAAAAAGAAGGAATATCTACAGTATGGGTTCCAAGTCACCAAGAGGCGAATTCGCCGCAAGGCAGCTAGCTAAGAAACGGAAGAATTTC
Organism: Candidatus Bathycorpusculum acetigenes; assembly: GCA_009781675.1. Taxonomy (GTDB): domain Archaea; phylum Thermoproteota; class Bathyarchaeia; order Bathyarchaeales; family Bathycorpusculaceae; genus Bathycorpusculum; species Bathycorpusculum acetigenes. The sequence goes on from WQVG01000086.1 coordinate 4,026, forward strand.
CGATGGCACGATCGTTACTTTAACCGACGCATGTTAATGCTCGACGAAAAAGTAGACCCTATGCAGGGCTCTCCCCAGAGCAGGGGTATTGTACTTGAAAAAGTGGGCGTCGAATCCAAGCAGCCAAACAGCGCTATCCGCAAATGTGTCCGTACCCAGCTTATCAAAAACGGCAGAACCATAACCGCTTTCCTCCCCGGAGACGGCGCATTAAACGTTGTTGACGAACACGATGAAGTCGTGGTGGAAGGCATCGGCGGCACCCGTGGTGGTGCGATGGGCGACATTCCCGGTGTCAGATGGAAAGTCGTCATGGTTAACGGCGTCAGCCTAAACGAACTCGTCTATGGACGTAAACAGAAACCGGCAAGGTAAACGTCATGTCACAAACAACAACAGTCTCCCAGCCCCAGGAAATCAAGCTTTTCCAGAAATGGAGCTTCAAAGATATCAACGTCAAAGACATCGGACTCCAGCGATATCTAAACTTAACTCCAATGGTTGCCCCCCACAGTATGGGTCGCCATGAGCACCAAAGATTCCGCAAAGCCCGAGTCAACATCGTTGAACGCTTAATCAACGGCTTGATGCGCGGCGGCAAAAATGCAGGCAAAAAAGCCAAAGCAACCAACATCGTTAAAGAAACTTTCGAAATAATCAACTTGCGCACGGGCAAAAATCCCGTCGATGTATTGGTGCAAGCAGTCGAACACGCCGCACCATGCGAAGACACCACACGTGTCAGCTACGGTGGAGTTGTATACCACCTATCAGTCGACGTTGCTCCCCAACGCAGAATAGACCTCGCAATCCGACACATAACCACAGGTGCCCGAGCTGCTTCAGCTAACAACCCCAGAAGTATACAAGAAACACTTGCAGACGAACTCGTGCTCGCAGCCGCTAAAGACATCAAATCCGCTGGCGTCGCAAAACGCAACGAAATCGAACGCGTCGCACAATCCAGCAGATAAAAACCCCAACTTTTCTTCTTCATTTATTTCTTCATTATTATAGAAATCTCATTTTTGATGGTTTAGCTGTGGTTGTTTTAGCGCCTACTCGGTTGTACCACGGGTTTTAACGTGGATTTCAACGATGTCACCGTCATCGAGCACAAAGTTTAAGCCGACTTTTTTGGGGCTAAATGGTAACCGTTTTGCCCAAACCATCGCAAACATAAAGTTAGAGACGAATTCTTTGTGGATATTGCGAGCTAAATCTCCCATGGTTGCACCTTTTTTTAGTGCGAAAGGTCGACCGGTGTCTTGTTTATTACCGGGCTCTTTTGTATAGACGCGGATAATGCCTAAACCTGCAATCATTGCTTTGCCCAGTTCATCGATGCCTTTTTTCTGTTCACACGACATCACAACGATCGGCATCTTGTTATCAACATATTTTTTGAGGATGCGCAGGTTATTTTCGGCACCTTTTATGTCAAATTTATTGGCGACAATTAGAGCGGGTTTGTAGGTAGTGGTTTCAAAGATGGAGTCTTCAATGTCGTCGAGGGTGACTTCGCCGGTTATTTTGACGATGGCGTCGTTTATGCGGTAGCTGCGAAGCATCGTTTCCACATCCTTCATGGTGGTGCCAATAAGTTTACCGATTAAAATGATGCGCAACGCCGTTCCGGCGTGACGGCGGTCAATTTCTACTCGTCCGTTAGGGCGTGTTACTAACACGCGGCTCTTCTCCAGCTCAGATACCAACAGCTCTAGTTGCTCCACAGGGTTCTGACTAAGATCTACCATCAACAATATACCGTCTGCGTTGCGCGCCACTCCAAGTGTCACAGGCCCCCAGGCGCGTCCATCGCCACTGCCTTCCATAACTGCGGGTGTCTCCACTAGCTGAAACTGCACATCTCCAAAATCCATGATACCCGGTACAGGCTGTCGTGTGGTAAACGTAGTTGGTGCAACAATGACGTTAGCTTTGGTGACTGTCTGCATTAAGCAACTCTTACCCGAATTGGTCATGCCCAAAATCGCTATCTGCGCAGACCCCTCTTTTTCGACAAAGAGTTTGGGCCCTCCGCTGCTCTTGCCTGTACCCTTACGTTTCTTGTCCTCCATATCATTTTTGATAAGCGCAATTTTACGTTTGATCTCTCCGCGGAGTTTTAGTGTACCTTTATGCTGCGGAACATACTTTAGGAATTCCTGCATCTTCTCCATTCTCTCGCGGGGACTCTTGGCGTTTTCTACTTCTTCCCATTTATCGAGTGCGTCAGGTGGCAGATTAGTAGGCATACAAACTTCGCATAACCATACATAAAAACAACTTTAAGACGTTTTCTGATTTTTTTAGCAATTATCTATCGACCAACATTTGTTACTCAGGAAAAACTGTATCCAACGTGGCTGATCATGATTTATTGACAGATTTTGGGAGATTAATGATAATCAACCGATACCTGTTGAGTGTGACTATGCGTTGCATACTGGTTGCGTTACTTGTCGTGTAGTAAACATCAATTTGATCGGATAAACTCGCAGATTTAAACATACATTTTATAAATGCTGCCGGATGAAAGTATCTTGGAAGCGAGCTGTAGTGAGCGAAACTGAACGTGTGGCAAGACTCAACACCACCGAGGAAACCTATATCGAAACTATCGATGACCTCATGAAAAAACTAGGTTATGCAGTAGTAACTGACATCGCAAAAGAGCTCGATGTGAAATCTCCAAGTGTTACAAGTATGCTCAAAAAACTCGATTCTTTGGGATTTGTTAAGTATACACCCTATCGTAACGTAATTTTAACCCAAAAAGGTAACGATCTTGCCGGGTTTCTTAAAAAAAGAGAAAGTTCTCTCCAAACCTTTCTTACCCTTTTGGGTGTCGATGGAAATATTGCTGAAGAAGACGCCTGTGCCATGGAACACATCCTCCGCGCTCCAACTCTACAAAAGCTCTCCAGCTTTCTTGAGTTCATCCAAACCCCCCAAGGGATCCTGCTACTGGAGACCTTTCGGAACTACGAAAAAACCGAAAAATAAACAAACCAACTCTATTGACGTTCTAACGCTAAAACATGCTTTTATTGTTATAGAGTTGCATCATTTGATTTTTAAATAAACTGGAAGGATTAAAAAGCATCTTTTTAGAACGAAATATCATCAGACTATCGGTATGTGTTTAGCTGTTTGTAGATGAAGGGTTTTTTATTCTTTGTGTGTCCCCGCCTCTTTGGTTATTATGATGTAGACTCTTCTTCCTAGGTAGCGTTTGGGTATGTCTGCTTTAGCAGAA
>WQVG01000087.1 GCA_009781675.1 Candidatus Bathycorpusculum acetigenes
ACAGTACGCTCATAGAAGTCCTGAACAGTACGCTCATAGAAGTCCTGAACAGTACGCTCATAGAAGTCCTGAACAGTACGCTCATAGAAGTCCTGAACAGTACGCTCATAGAAGTCCTGAACATCACGAGAGTAGAAATCCTGAACATCACGAGAGTGGAAAGCCTGCATATACCGCTCATAGAAGTCCTGCACATCACGAGAGTAGAAATCCTGAACAGTACGCTCATAGAAGTCCTGAACACTCCGCTCATAGAAGTCCTGAACATCACGAGAGTAGAAATCCTGAACAGTACGCTCATAGAAATTCTGCACACTCCGCTCATAGAAGTCCTGAACACTCCGCTCATAGAAGTCCTGAACATCACGAGAGTAGAAATCCTGAACAGTACGCTCATAGAAATTCTGAACGGTACGCTCATAGAAATTCTGGACATCACGAGAGTAGAAATCCTGAACAGTACGCTCATAGAAATTCTGAACGGTACGCTCATAGAAATTCTGAACGGTACGCTCATAGAAATTCTGAACGGTACGCTCATAGAAATTCTGAACGGTACGCTCATAGAAATTCTGAACGGTTGTTTCTTCATGTTGTTTTTTGACGTCAACGGTTACTTTTATTGAACCGACACCGGGGTCTACTAGTTTATTGTTGAGGTTGGATTCGCCGTAAATCGGAACAAGCTGGGGCTGGCAGAACTCGAATGTATGTGTGGATTTTTCGCAGATCATGTAGACAACGTCGACTATTTTTCCTTTGCCGATGTAGCCTGCAGAGTTAGTGATTACATCGCGTATAGCTGCGGATTCTTTTGCGTCTAAGTTTGCACTGGCAAAGTTTGCAGAATTAACATTAATGGCGCCAAGCAGTATCCATATGACTGTTTGTGTGATAACTCTGTTGTCGTTTACGTTGCCATATTTGTCTTCGATGTAGTTAAGGGCCGCAATGAAGGCATCAGATTTATCTATGGGAGCAACGGGTATAGTGTAACCTGTGCAGTCAAGGTCATTATCGCCTGCAAAGCGTTGGGATTTGGCGTTAGCGCAGAAAGAGGGGTATTCTTTACCTGTGTTGGTGTTAGTTACGCCAATGTAGAAGAGGTCTCCGTTGTTATTAAGTCCTGGATAGTTTAGAGTTTTAATATAGTTTGAGCTATAGCCATTGACGATTGTGTATTTAGCGTTATAGTCAAAAGTGTTTCCGATGCTGGCGATTCCATTTTGGCTGATATAAACGGGCACTGGACCGAGATCTGTGAAAACTGTTTTTGCTACAGGGCCTAGGACTTCAACTACCCAGTATAAGCCGCCAATATTATCAAACGTTTTACCGCTGACGGGGTTAAAGTGTATTGTACTACCAAGTGATAGATCAAACTCGCCTACTGCAACAAGTTTACGTGTATCACGTGTTTGAGCACCAATTTTGTCCTCGTAGATGTTAAAGGTTATGTCCTTTAAAAGCACAGCAAGATTGCCGCTATAGGTTGTGGACCATTCAATGAAGGGCATTCCATTGACAGTCTTGCTTATGCTGAATTTACGTTCAGTGTCTGGTGTGCCTTTGTGGAAACCGCTGATGTTGAATTGTATGTTACCGGTTGCGGTGGTTTTTAAAAAGCTTTCACTTTTGTTGTTGTTACCATTGTTGACATATGCAATTTCCCATCCAGCAGGGGCCACTATAACCCATCCTGGATTATTGCCGGCGTTGTTAGTTGAGGGACCCATATTGGGAGTCCACTTGAACACTACACCGTTGGTAAAGGTTATCTGCATTTCAGTGACCGAACTGAAGCTATTGGCCGAACAAACAAGATGCCATACGCTGGGATTGGAGGCATCTTTTGAGTCACCTACGTAGAACACATTTTTCCACTTTTCAGTGAAATCTGAACCTGTGCCCTTAAGATAGATAGTCTGGACTACATTGTTATTGCCATTGTTACCATTATTGCCATTGCCATTACCATTGTTACCATTGCCATTGTTACCATTATTGCCATTGCCATTGTTACCATTATTGCCATTGCCATTGCCATTGTTACCATTATTGCCATTGCCATTACCATTGTTACCATTGCCATTATCATTGTTACCATTGCCATTACCATTACCATTGTTACCATCTGCCGCGATTACTGTCAGCGGCGCTGCCGCTAAACAACTGACAATAAGTGCAAATATTAACAATACAGATACAATATTTAGATATGTTTTAGTTTTCATCCTATACACCTTACATGAATCAAGACGTGATTCACTACAATCAATACACCGTAAGTGTTAACTTGATTGCTTACTCTCCCCTCCAAAAAAGACACATATTAACCTTGTCGTTTGCCCACTTCTGAAAAAATGGGGAACCCCTCCCAAAATCCACAAACCCCCAACAACCACCCGACACATAGTTGCGCGCATCATTCAAACAACCAACCAAAACCCACAAACCACGCCACCCATCACAATAATTAAAACAAAAACACATTAAATCATCAATTTTAGCAAAAAAAGTTAAAATATATATTAAAATTTATTCACATAATATAATTATGACAAAATCAAAATAATTAGACGTCAGACAACACCAACCCCATACATCACAGTACCTATAACATCGGACCCTCTATTCTTACTATGATCGCTAGTATTAAAATGGAGATAACAATTAGAAAGGCTTCAAAAACTACAGGTAATAGAATTCAGATGATTCCAGTAACTACCAGATTAACCAAGCGCTATATTGCCGCTACTGATGTTTTGCCAGTGCGTCTGTTATGCGAGCCTTTGGACATAACCCGACAAGCCGATCAGCCTCTTGCCCATCCTTAAATATAATCAGAGTAGGGATACTAAAGACCTGAAATTTCTCGGCGGTTTGAGGACTTTCATCTACATCGAGTTTACCCACTAAAACTTTGCCACAGTTCTCTTGGGCAAGTTCTTCGATAATGGGCATTAAAGCTCTGCAAGGGCCACACCATGCAGCCCAAAAATCCACCAACACTATAGAACTACTTTTGATTGTCTGTTCAAAATTCGAATCCGTGATATGGAAAGGTTGAGTAGTCATATGTTTTCCCTCTAAAACATTAATTCTACCCGCATCTTTGATATAAGTGTTCGCAGAATAAAAAACGACACCAACCAGTTGAGCGGTATAAGCACAAGCAAGTTTGGACTGATTGAGTTTTATTTCTCAGTTTGCACCATGCGTTAAAGATCTGAATCGACACAGTTGTCTGTTTTGGCCAGTTCAGTTTTTGCAGTTTCTTTTTTATCCTGATGGTGGTGTTTTGTTTATTGCTGTAGCATAGATTTTGGAGATTTCAGCTCCAAAGAGCACGATTTGGTTGAGGACAAAAATCCACAGTAAAATAATCAAAAGCGATCCTGCGGTGCCGGCGACTGTGGTAACGGTGAATACTTGTATGTATGCGCCGAAGACATAATTTGTTAGGGTGAAAGCTGCACCTGTAGTTATGGCTGCTAAGGTAACGTCGCGCCAATGCACCCTAGTTTCTGGGAGTGATTTGTAAATAATCGCCAAGAGCAGGGTTGTTACTCCAAACGAAAAAATAATCTGCACCGTGGTGAGTTCTATCCAAGTCAAAATTTCGTTGATAACAAGCATAGTTATAGCACTAACTAAGCATCGCGTAATAATCGTCCAAGCAATCACAATCAACCCAAGTGAAGATACCAAGGCAAAGGGCTTAATCTTCTGTTTAACCTGCCGCCAAAACGGTTGCCCTTTTGGCAGGTGTATAGCCCATATGCAGTTTATGGTGTCGCTTAGAACAGAAAAAGCACCAATGGCGCCGCCTATGGAAAAACTCACCACCACTATAGCCGTCCAAGCAGAAGTAAAAGGCGAACTTGTGTTTTTTATTAGCTGACTAAATAATTCTGCCACCGCCGGCCCCACCACTGCGTTTATCTGCTGAACTAACGCTTGGATAGCTTGTTCCTCCCCTAGAAACAGCCCAAATATACCTGTAACAATAAGAAGTAGAGTGGGTAAGGGAAGAATAATAAAAAAAGTCAGGGCGGCAGATCGCAGAATTGCATTGTCAGCTATCCAATCGATTAAGGCGGTTTTGAAAACCCCGTAGACTATCTGTAGATTCATGTTACTAATCCTGCGCTAGACGGGGGAACTCGTGGTTCAAGGTTTGAGATTTGGTTTTGTATATGGCTTTGTGGGTGTGACCGCTCAATCACAGACAGCGACAAGTTTTTTTAAACCAAACAACAAATAGTACCAAGTAAGGGACTAAATCTTGAGTCAAGAAGAAATATTGTCCGAATTAAAAAGGATACGAGAGGCTATAGAAAAAACAGCACCATCTCCGCCTGCGCCACATGGTTTGTGGAATGAATTCAAGGATTTTCTATCAAAATACAAAATTTTTGGACTGGCAGTTGCCTTTATTATCGCCTTGTACGTGGGCGCGCTGGTTAACGCGCTGGTCGAAAATTTGCTTTTGCCGGCCATTGGTTTAGTAATTCCTGGCATAGACAACCTCGCAACATTTACTATCGGAGTTTTTGGTATTGGGCAATTCCTAGTTGCGCTACTGACATTTGTTATAGTTGCTTTTCTTGTATTCTTGGTTGTTAAAGTTGCCAAGAGATGGAAAATCGAATAAGCCACCTGAAAATCAGGTGTTGCTCATTTTTTAACTTTAGTGCCAGGGATAGTGTAGTGTTGAGCCTCAGTGGGCTCTTTTAGGTCCTTTAGGGAGCTCCCCTTTGTATGACCGGTTGGCATCAGACCTAATATCCAAAACTAACCGCCTTTAAATTGTCCGTTAATTAAAATAGACATAAATCTGATTTTTATATAGTATTTTGGTGGGCCGAGCCGGATTTGAACCGGCGACCTTTCGATTATCAGTCGAACGCTCCAGCCGTGCTGAGCTACCGGCCCACGTTTAAAGCGGTACAAACTAAATACTATGTTGCTTTATAAGACTTCCCGTAAATCTTTTACTGCATCACCATAATTGAGTTTAAGGGTTCAGACTTGAGCCAAAACGTAGAGCGTTAGGTTAACCGCAGTATAAGTGCTAAAAAAAGTCAGTTAAGACTTTTGTTCTTTTTGCGATCAATAATCAAGTTGCTCTAACAAAGGTTATGATAGGTGTGATAGCAACTAATGGGTAATGTCCATATGTATTGCATTATCCGTTGGCAACTCATATAGAGCCGATAGGGGATTCTTTAGCATAAGGAACTGCTTAATTGGGTAAAACGTTTGAATCCTATAAAGTCAGGCATAATTTATTATAAGCCACATGTGTTCTCAATGCAGATGAGTAAGCATGGTTTTAGTTGTTGCAGCAATTGGCAACAGTGGCTCGGGAAAAACAACTATTCTTGAGTACCTAATCAACCGATTCGTAGCGAAGGGTTATCATGTCGGTGCCGTTAAGCATATCCATCATGAGGATTTCACGATCGATAGGACAGGTACCAACACGTGGCGTTTTGCTCAGGCAGGTGCTGGTGTTGTGGTTGCGGTTTCCCCCAGAGAGATTGATATTATCAAAAAAACAAGTCAAAAATTTCAAGATATCGATAGAGTTCTTGGGCTCCTCCAAGACGAGAAATTGGATATAGTTTTCATCGAAGGGTTTCATGGTTTGATTGCACAGCGTCAGGATGTTGTCAAGATAGTTACGGCTAAAGATCAAGCAGACCTGAAAAGTACCCTCGAGTTGATTAAACGGCCCATTGTAGCCATCACGGGTTTGGTGACACATAATTCTGATGAGCGCATCTTTGAGGGAATACCAGTTGTTAAGGTACCCAAGGAAGGCGATAAACTCGTTTCTCTCTTATTGGAAGAGCTGCAAAAATAGGGCAGAGAGGATTTTAGAGTGTTATCCTTTGGGTGCAGGTATAGATGTTCATGTGTTTGTTGCGAACAAACCCGATAAGGGTGATGTTGGCTTTCTGTGCTGAGGTGACACCTGAGTTGAGTACTGCTGCTACTGAGGCCACGATCGGTAAACCTGCTTTGGCCGCTTTGTAGATCATGTCTCCTGGAACCCGACCGGTGATAATCAGGAAGCATTTGCTGAAATCTATTCTTTTGAGTGCTCCCTCACCTATGACTTTGTCTACGGTGTTGTGTCTACCTACATCTTCTGAGAAAGCCACCATAGTGCCGTCAGCTTGGAAGATACCACTGTCATGGAGACCACCGGTTTCTTTGAAGCCGTGGGCTTTTTCGTTCATTTGGTCAATGGCGTCTATGATGGTTTGGGCTTTTATAGTTAAGTTTGTCTGTACAGCAACTAGTTTGTTGTCCTGCTGATATGCTGATGTGCTGGTTTTGATTAGAGGAATAATACGTGTGCCTATGCGTTGATTTTTTATACGATCTTTGAGGTTGATGTTTGGTTTGAGTGTTACTTGGCAGGTGTGGTGTGTTTGGTTGACTGTTAAGTTTTCGATGTCATCTACAGAATATAGGAGGTCTTCGGCGAGTAAGTGGCCTACGGTTAGTTCCTTAAATTGGGAGGGGGAACACCAGATGATAAAAGAGTGGGTGTTGTTTATGGTGATTTGTAGGGGGACTTCTTCTGCGATGCAATCGATGGTTCTTTTGCTTGTGTTGGCGGATAAGTCAAGTTTTAGCATGATAACTCGGTGCAATGCACTTCCTCGCTTTATGGAGGTGGATAAGGGTTCATAAGTGCTTTGGTGTGTTAAAGAGTAACTCTATGTTTGGTTGGATTGATTTAAAACCGGAACTCGGCAAAGTTACCCCCCAGAAAAGCTGTTTAACACCTAAAACGCGTCCATTTCCAAAATTCAGCCGCAAACCTTAAATCCAAATTACCCCCCAGTTACCCCCCAGGGCACCCC
>WQVG01000088.1 GCA_009781675.1 Candidatus Bathycorpusculum acetigenes
CGCTACACTACCAGAAGAATAAGGACTACTACTATCAACCGGAACATTGCCGCTTGTCGCCCCATTAGCATGATACGTAACCGTGAACAGAGCAACCCAAACCGCATACAAATCAACATTCGCAGTACCCATATTAAACGTGGCAGGGTACACCGTGGAACCTGACACCGAGTACACCGGCGTAGACGCATTATTCACAGGTGCCCAGCCTAAAAAGCGGCGACCCGTCCGAGCCAAATTACCCGGATTAGCTTGCACTGGTACAGACGCGCCAGAACTGTAAGAATTATTATCAGAGGGCACCGTGCCGCTTGTAGCTCCGTTACCATTGTACGTGACCGTGAAAACAGGAACCCAAACCGCATACAAAACCACATCGTTATGCGGCATCGCAAAAGTAGACCCAACCGGATACTTGGCAACTAAAGCAAAAGCATAATCCGACCAACCCAAAAACACGAAACCAGACCGAACAAGGCCGCCAGAGTTACCCAAAACCGTAACAGAAGAACCAAACCCATACGGACTCTCCGCATCCACAGGCGCAGACCCACCTGTGCTGCCGTTACCATCATAAGAAACAGCAAAAGTTTGCAGGGACGCCTCTTCCCAAACCGCAAAAAGCGTAACATCTTGAGTTATACTAAAACTTGGGGGAACCACCACATTGTTAACCACAAAAAAATCCGGCACAACCGCAGACGAAACATAAGCCCAACCAACAAACCTACCCCCCGTCTTCTCAAGAGTTCCTCGGCCAAGAACAGAAACGGATGCGTCTAACTCGTACAAGTTACTATCAACCGGCACACCTCCACCCGTAGAACCATTACCATGGTATGTGACACTGTACACCCGTGTCCAAACAGCATACAACACCACATCATCAACAACAGTAAAAGTTTGACCGGGCAAATAAACCGCAACTGACGCATTTTGAGTAGTAGCCCAGCCTCTAAACGCATAACCCGGCCTAACTAAGCCGCCTGTGTTATCAAGAACGGTAACTGTGCTACCAAACACGTAAGGACTACCCCCATCAACAGGCACAGACCCACCCGTGCTACCATTACCGTTATAGGTAACAGTGCACGAAGACACATTGTAAGCACGAAACAAAAAAACATGATGATCACTTACCCAAGACCAGTCGCCAAAAGTAACATCTCTATTTTCCTCATCATCATAAACAGTACGAGTTATGAAACGCCAAGAATCTCTCATAGTAGAACTATATGGATTATTAATGTAAACGCGTACACTTGCACTCGCAACATTATCGTCCTGGCTTAATCCGTTACTAATGCAAGTTAAAACAGCAAAATACGCAGTCCCCAACGTGGGAGTAAAACTACCATCAAAAACAAAACCAACCCAACCACCCGAAGCAGCAGGTAATTCAGAGAACCGAACCACCTTAGAAGTAGCCAAAATAGTATAAGCATTAGGTTGCACTCCAAAAGAATTGGAATTGCCAAGGGGTCTGCAGATTTGTATTACAAACTCCGGGTCAGATCCAGCTGTTGGCGTACCCATCCGCTGCAGGTACATCTGAAAAAGACTCAAAGACAAACCATTGCCCATAAACCCAACAGCAAGTCGATTAGTAGACCCAGGAGACCAATTGGATGTTCCAGCATTTGGGTGAGGATAACGAGAACTTATTACATGATAATAAGAAGAATACACTTCTGTAAAAGAGTCTATAAGTGTTTGTTGCGGCATAACCCATTTTTGCTCCTTAAATTGGTTTGTTCTCTTTTGTTCTTGTTTTTGTTAATTTTGCTTGACTGATTGACTGTTTGATTGTTTGCTTGACCGAATTTTTTTAATTACGAAAAAAGAAAATAGGAAAAAAAGAAAGAAAAAAGTGTGGTTTTTAAGTGGTTGCAGCAGTGGCAGAATTAGTTGAGCAGCCCCTTTAGTTTTACGCCAGCTTTACTGTGCCATATACCAGCATTTTGGAAATTCACAAACCGCAACACATCAGCACCAATACCAATAACACGCGCCTGCTCAATCCACGCATAACTCTGCAAAGAAACCATGAACCTACTTGTATTCTCAACCACCGCCTCACCATCCAAAAGAAAATCATTAACCTTACCCCTCAATCTGACCATGCCGGGTACTGGAAAGGTTTGATTAAAGTCAGGATAATTCACGCCGTATGCTAAGCCTTTCACGTCTTTATGCTTTAGGAATTTGCTCCAGGTTTTTGTGTTCGCAAGTATCATGTTACCCTCGCCTTCGTCAGCCGCCTTAATTTTTGCTCTAGCATCAAAAATTATATCATACGGATCACCCGTAGCAGCATCCCATTTCTGATTAGCTGACGCAGTTAGAGTTTGACTGCTGTCAAGTTGATTCATATGATCAATAATAGTCTTAGTTTTTAGACGCGATATTTCTTTGCCTGCCTCAATAACAGTTAAAGCGTCATACCTGCTTTTGAAACTAGATTGGGTTAACTGCGTTTCTTCAGGATCAGCTACGTAAAGTACATCTTTAAGCACCGCAAATTTCTTCATTACAACTTCAAGTTTGGTTAACGCTGTTTCCTGCAAAGGCTTTATACCATGAAAACCCTTTATGGCACCAGCCTCGGGCAATTCAACCTCCATCGTATCAATGTTCAACGGCACTACGGCATCATCCATATTGTATTGTTCAGCTATGGATTCAAGAATGGTTTTAAGCGTTACACCATATTTCTTATGAGTTTCATCGTTAGGGTCAATCGCACCTAACCCAGCAGCAGCATCATGCTTTAGTATATCAGATATTTTCATGCCGGTTGTGGCGACGCGGAAAAGGTTTGCATCAGGCAACATTTTCGAATTGTTAAAAGTTGTCACTAATCTTAAATCATTCATCACTTTTTATCTCCAAAACTTTTCTTTATTTATTTGTTGTTAACTATTTTTTACACAAAAAAATTGTGGTTGGTTGTTTATTGTCCTATTCGGACTATGACTTTTTCTGCGGCTGCTTCCGCATCAACCGCTACGGAACCAATTACAATGTCTGCGGAGTCGTCCACAACGGTTGCTTTACCCGCAGTTGCTGACACCTTTAACTTCTGTCCCTTAGTCATGGCAACGCCTACGAGTTTCTGCGCAACTACCACACCTTTAGCATACAGGGCAACGCTATGTTTTAGTTCTGGTAGTTCGCCTGTGGCTTCAGCTTCAGCATAATTATGAGCGTGTTCAACTACAAACACAGCTTGCGTCTCAGATAGTTTGGTTGTTGCCGGCGCAAAACCTTCTCCTGCGTCATTGTTGCAGACAAATTGGCCTGCTTCAAGGTTGGTAGATTCTTTAACTTGGCCCTGTACTTTAACTAGCTCGTTTAGTTTAACTGCGGAACCTAATTTCATTTCTTCAAACTCTGCACTCATTTTTTTTCACCATACCTCACATTTTTTTATTGCTTAGTCTCAGCTGTTGAAGCTGATGCTTGTCTATAACCCATTTTAACCTGCTCATCGGCGAGTAACTGGTTTAAATCCACTACATCATTGCCGGATGCACCTTGACCTGCGTTTGCAGCATTTTGCGCCGGCGGAACCTTCTTATCCTTATTGCTGGTACCTGCTGGCGGTTTTTGTTGTTGGGTGTCTATTTTTTCTTTGATTACTTTGGCATCTGCAATTGTTTCTTTTAACTCCTCACTGGTTTTTTTCTCCAGTTTAGCTTTTTCAATTTGTTCAGCTGCTGCAACCCCAGCAGCGGCCCTATTCTTGTAGGCTTCATCCACCAAGGTTGCATGTTCAAGACGATCTTGAGCTTCAAACCGGGTTTTAATAGCAGTAATAGTAGGCTCCAAACTTGATATTTTAGCTAAGGATTCACCGAAATTCTTTATAGCAGCAGTATTAGCGATCATTTGTTCCTCAATTTTACCCATTCTCTGGGAAAAATCAGTATTTTCAGACATAATTTTTTTCTTAACCTCTTCTTCTTCTTTATTGTTATTATTGTTGTTGTTTTGTTGTTGTTGTGAAAGCTCATAGACACATGCGTATGCGATGAGTTTTTGAGCTTTGTCACTAAGATGCCCCGCAGCTGCGGCTGAGAACTTTTTAAAGCCAGCATCGGGGTAGGCGGGTTTTGGTACAAAATCAAAACTAACGATTTCTGCGTTTCGTAGCTGAGCATAAGCAGACCCGTTTTTTATGCAGCTGTGATTTTTCCAGTCTGTGGTGGACACTTGGGTGTTGCAGTTGCTACATGTAGCGTGGTTATATCGTATATTCCAGCTAATCGGCCCAAGCTCACCTGATTGTAGTTTACGGGTTACGATGGGGTCAGATATGGCGGCTGTGCCAAGGGCGTAGCCTTCATAAACGGTTATGTCTGTGAATTGTCCAACCGTTACTTTCTGAGGTTGATGGTGGCCTGTTTGATAGTTTTCACCTATCTGCAACGGCACGTTTTTTGCTTTCTTTAGGCATTGTTGCATATCCTCACAGGTTAAACCCTGACTGTTCAGGTTTGCACCATCAGTCATTAAGCCAAAAACCGCTTTCTGCCCAGCAACATCTACGCTGTCAAGAAGTCCCGCAAAAGACACATAATTTTCAAACATCACTTTTTTTCACCTTTAATTTTTGGTTGTGTACAAGACTATAGCTATACGGCAACGACAATTCGGATGTAGGGGTGGTAGTTCGAGGAGTTCAAATTCATGCGGTAAATAAAAACCGTCCATGCTCTCACCACCTATACCGCTGCGGACGCAGTCATCACACACTTTCTCATCCTCCTCAGTTAACCATTTTAAACCGCCTACACCACCTGCCTCCTCCAAATCCAAATAGCTAACGTTTTCCTTGGCGGCAGTTTTCATAACCTCATTATACAGGCTATACTCAAAATCCTGCCCCAGCAAATCAACACGCCGCAGCAACCCCCTATGTGACATCCAATAATCAAGCGACGGCGAACCCTCAAACACTCCAACAACACGCCCATTAATTAGAAGGGGCTGAGGTATGGCATGTTCAACTTTTGCAGCATCAAACACTACATTACTCCACGCCAGCATTGCCGCAGATAGCACCGCAACAGATTCAGCGTTTTCAACGTTGAATTGCAGACCATGTTTGCGCAGAAACTCTTCAAGCCGCAACAACGCCCCCTGATACGCCACGTAAATAGTATTGGTGCCTTCTTCCACACAGGTAGACCACGAAATTTGACCCCGCCGCAACTTGAAATACAATTGCCGAAGACCCCGCTGCAACTTGACAACTTCACGCTCAACCACCTCATTACTAAAGCTAACAAGACGCAACTGCCGCTGACGCTGATGGCGGGGGTTAGGTGACGTTAGTGTTGGCATTTTGTAGTTTCGCCTCAAGCTCCGCTAAACCCGCAATTTCAGCTGCAAGTTCGGGGTGTTCGCCGCATAAGCCAAGACCACGTTCGTACAGTAAACTGGCGATTTCCACCATTTCTTTAACATTGCTCATTTTCTTCGCTGGACGCCAAACATGCTTAATACGTACTTCCTGTTCCGCTAAAACCTTCTCAGCTGACACCACCGGGTCATTATAGTAAGCATCAAAAAGCCGCTTGTACCAGCCAGCTTCAAGCTCCCGCTTCAAAAACCGCTGCAAATCCGCAACCGTACCCGATATGAAACTATCATACTCCACCTGCGCAGTAGCAAAATTGGCAGACAACTGATTAACAAGAAACGGTGCAGTGCCAAATTGGGCTATTATTTCTTCACTTTTACCGCGTTCTATGTCAAGGACGCTTTGCATGTTAAGTGTGACGCTAGCCGTTTTTAGTTCAATGTTTTTGTTAACCGCAAAGTTACGGCCACTATCAACAGCGGCTGTAACCTGATTTAACAACGCCCTCTCCTTTGCCTCTCCAGCGGGGGTTTCCTCAAAGCCTTCCGTGTCTACTTGGGCGACCATTGGAATTTTCCATAGACGCTCCAAGATACGGCTGTAATGACGGGTACGTATTTCTCGGCGCAAACTACACGCCTGCAAAACTGGGTACAGACTACTTAACCCCTGTTTATCACCTGTAAGGTCCATGTAACAAAAATACAAGATCTCTTCAAGACTGTAAGTTTTTGGGGTGCCATCCTTATTTTTTTCATCAGGAATCTCGTAACGAACAACTTCACGCTCATCATCCAATACGGGCTGCAGACCAGTATCTTTGCCTACTTTGATGGGTAATGCTACTAGTCGGCGTGGTTCTTTATTGACGGATTTTTCGTTGAAAAGTATGAGCCACGCCATTTTCCCATGGATTAATGTGCGGATAACATTGTAAAATAAGGTGGTGTCAAGGTTAACTTTGGCGTTTATGTTATTAACAAAATCTAAGAGGGGCTGATATTTTGCTTTAACTTCTCTGATGAAGGTGGTTTGTTGTTGTTTTGTTGCGCCTTCAGGGGGTTTGGCGGTGACTTCTATTTCTGTGTCAAATCCTGAGGTAATTGTGGAGAAGCCAGCGTTTATGCAGACGCAGCGGTTAACTTTCTCATCTATGAGAAACCAGTTCATAAAGGGGTCTTCAAACATTTCACCCTCAGAGGCCTCTGTAGTGTATACTAAAGCCCGTCTGTTTTTGCCTTTAACAAAGGCTTGATAGGCGTCTGTAAATCGTTGTTTAAAACTCATCTTTTTATCCTCTAACCGCTATTTTATTTTGTTTGGTTTTTTGTGTCGGGTAACATGACGATTCGCCACCGTATGTTCTCATCTGGTGTGCCTATGATGTTGTTTACTTTTTCTTCAGTTGATAGGGGTTCATGGTTGTTGTACATGACTATTCCCTTTCTCATTTAATTGCACGTCCTTTTTTGTGTAGGTTAATTTGTGATGTTGCC
>WQVG01000089.1 GCA_009781675.1 Candidatus Bathycorpusculum acetigenes
CCAACCGAAAAACCAAAAAGAACCCCCAGAACCAAAAAACCAAAAACAACCCCAAAAACAACACCAACCGAAAAACCAAAAAGAACCCCCAGAACCAAAAAACCAAAAACAACCCCAAAAACAGCTATGGTTAGGTCAGGACCAGAGATGGAGGTTCAGAAGCCTAAACGGGTACGTAGCGTGAAATCAGCAGAAGAGGAGTGAAAATAAGGGTAGGTAGAAGATAGTTGTGGTTTTATCTTATTTTTTAGTTTTGCTGTTTGTTTGGTTGTTGTTAGTGTTTGCGGATGATGTGTTGTCGGTGTTTTGGTTGACTTCTTTTATGATATTTGTTGCATATACACTGTGTTCTAGTAGAAATGAACGTGAGAGGTATCGTTCGAAGTCGTTGGATTTGCTGTAGAGGTTTTGCATTTCGTCGAAGGCTTCCATGTCTTCGGGTTTTCCGCGTCCTCCAACCACAAGGACCCGGGTTATCCAGGGGTCTCTTGATTCGACAACGCGTACAGTTATGGTTCGGGAAACTTCGCTTGTTACATAGCCTGCCAGTGCGGTGTAGACTTCCTGAGACATATCCTCGGTCCACATATTGGGTGGGGTGGTGATGGTTACCCAGATGTAGTCGGTTTTGTAGGTTGGTTTGAAGCCCATGACGCTTGGGGTTTTGAAGCTACGGACAACACTTTTTATGTAATCTTTAAAGTGTGCCATGTCAAGGATGTCTTTGAAGATAACTTCTCGAGTTAGCCCTTCTTCTTGTTCGGTTAGGATTTTAAAGATAATTTTGAGCTGTTCGCTCTCGGTGAGGTCAGCGGATTTTTCATAGTATCGTTTGGGTGCAACTATCTCGGCGAGTTTAACTTGGTATTCACGGTGAGTGTCGACGATTTTGTTGAGCCGTTTGCGGTAGGGTGATGTTAACTCGAAACGTTTAGCCAGTCGTTCATAGAGTTTGATGGTAGCATCGACTTGATCGAGGTTTTCTAATGCAATGGCTTCTTCTTCGTTGATGCGTCTTAGGTCTCGTTCTAGGTCGCGGAGCTTTTCGCGTGCGTAACGTTTTGAGCTTAGGAATTTGCGCATTTGGCGTTCTATGCGGGTTTTATCGAATTCTTTGCGTTTTTTTATCTCTGCGATTCGCATGGCTTCGTTGTCGAAGTTGCCTCGTTTTCGCATGCGTTTGGTTAGGATTTCGTTGATGTAGGCGAGGTGTTCATCGATCATTTTGGCTTCGTCGGCGGGTGTGCGTAACATGAGTTGGATAATGAGATAGATTATGTCGAGTTCTTCGCGGATGTCGTAGAGTTCTTCGAGTTCTATTTGGCATTCGGGAAGAACTTGGTAATATCGTAGGAGTGCTTCAGTGATGTAGCGTGTTTCATCGTAGAATCTAAGTATGTTGAGAGCTTGTTCTGCGAGTTCTGAGATGTTAACTAGGTCTTCGAGTACTTTCTTTTGGCGTAGGGTAAATATTTGGGAGCTGGGGATTAGTTGGGTTAGTCGTTCGATGATATCTGCTTTGCGTTCAGAGAATTCGAGGTGGTTTTTGGTCAGGGTTGTTAGGAGTATTTCGAGGTTGTCGAGTTTTCTTGAACCGTCTTTTTTGAGGGCAAGGTTGATGATGGATTCTTCGATAGGGCCGGTTTTTCCCATAAGTTTGATAGTTAGTAAGTATTTCATGATGTCGTCTAGCCAGTGTTTGGTTTGGAGTTCGACACCTTTGACGTGTAGGACAACGTCGTCTTCGAGGCGGGGGTTGCTGTTGATGATGGTTTTTAGTTTGTCTTCGAATTGGTCTTCGTTGTAGATTCCGGTTTTTATGAGGTAGTTTTTGAAGAGTTCTCGTGTTGCATTGTTGTCGACTTTGATGACATTTTTGATTTCGTATAGAATGTCTAGTTTTTCTTTTCTTGATTCTTGGAGCAGGGACATGCTCTCAAAGCTTAGTTTATAGGCTAAGAGGTAGTCTTCGACGGGATATATCACTTTGACCATACTTAGGGTGTGTGCGGAATTGTTTGTTAAGCCGACTTCGGTGCCTATGCCGCCTAGGAGATCGGCTAAGTCAAAGTCCATAAGGACATAGAGTAGATCCACGACCATGTCATCCATTTCTTTTCGGGCAGACACGATGTTGCCGACTTTGGAGAATGCGGGGAGCAACGGCAGATATACCAGTGCGTTGAGGGGGTTGCGGTATATTTCGCCGTATTCTTTGATGACATGTTCGTTGTAGTCTTTGTTTATCAGAAGGGAGAGTTCGTTCATAGCAACAAAGGCTGAGCAACCCTTTGCAGGTGGATCGTCTCCACCGCAGGGTGTGATAACAAAAGCAATCATGGGAACGCCTGAGCCCATAACTTTGCGGAGGTGACGGGCGAAGTCGAAGAATATGCCGCTTCCGGTGCCGCCGCCCATGCCATAGACTAGAACAATGGTTGGAGTAATGATGGATGATAGGGCCTGTTCTTTGAAGGCGTTAATGCAGTTTCGTATGATACCTAGCTGATAGTAGTTGAGGGCATAGATAGCTTTGGCGAGTGCGCGTCTGCGTCCAGCGCCACCTGCCATGGGGGGAACAGCCATGGTGGATTGGAGCCAGGGACTGTAATTGTCGAGTTTGGAGCCTTCACCGATCACGTATTCGCCATATTTTTGGTTGATGAAGTCAAACATGGCTTCGGCTGTGGGGAACTTGACAGATTCTGCGATGAGGCGCCACCGTTCCCGGGGAACACCTGCTTTAATCAGTGCACGGGAGATTTGTTCGTGTGCTTCTTGGAGGCTTCTGATTTCAGGATCCGCGATGTCTATGGCTAAAAGAGAGAGGCGTGTCAGGTCATTTTCGATCAGTTCACGGGTTTTTTTGTTAGTTAAGAATGATTCGACGATGTTTGTGCCCGCGGAGCCTAATCCGATGAGCTGAACGCTGTTTTGATAGATTCTCGTAGTATCACATCCCGATTAAATTTTTGAGCCGATCTTTTACTGAATCAAGGTTTGCAGACATTGCACGGTCAATTTTTGATGCTCTAAGTGTTAATCCTTCTAAATCTTTGATTTGGTCTTCCACAACAAGGGTCATATAACTGACTTTGCCGCGGAGTCGTAGAAATAGAACCGCAAATATAGCGGCTATAACGGCAGCGGCTATGATAAGGGGCAAAAAGAGCATCTGCATCGTGGAGCCTGCGGGTTCGTTTGTGACATCTAAACCGCGCAACATTGCAATCGCGTTTGTGACATCTCCGCTGTTGGCTACGTCTTGGGAAGTTTTAAGGACGTTTTGGTAGATTTGGATGTATCCGGGGTCTACGCCACTGGCTTTTAGGGATTCTAGTTTGGTTTCTTTTTGGGCCAGAAGTGTTAGGTAATTGTTCATATCAGCACTGGTTGCAGTGATTGTGATGGTATCAAGGGGGGTACCTCCTGAGGGGCCATAGAGGCTAACAGCGGTGAGTGCTTTTGAGGCGCTACTGGTCGTAGGAACTTTTCCGTAGAGTATCATCTCAAATTCTCCGGTCACCCAGTTAAAGGAGGTGGATTGGGAGTTTGGGCTAAAAGCAGAGCCTAGGTCGTAATCGTTTTTGCTGGGGGCTGCCCAGTATGGACCTGAGGAGGGTTTGTTTAATCCAGAGGTTAATTTGAGGTTTCCTTCGCCTGAGGCGATGACATTTACTGTGAAGGTGATTTTAACTTCGGCCCCGGGCAGAACAGCGCCTGAGCCGGTGAGCTGATCTGTTGCAGCCGAGTATTGCACTAAAATCTGTCCGGTTGATATATCTTCGATTTTATAATCGGTTATCCATTGCCCTTCTCCGGCAGCTTGGACAAACGATATGGAGGTTAAAAATAGAGTAGATAACAAGAAGATGATACTTAATGCTAAAGCATTTTTTTTCATCGAGACCAACATAAATTTGTCTATTAATTGTTGGATATAACACTTGCGCTATCTCACGTGATGGGACGCACTTTTTCTAGCTCCAAGGCTGAATCGAGTAAACCAGCCGTTCTTTGCTTGGTTTGTTAACTATACTTTGCATGATGGGGGATTGAGTTGGCAAAGCTAGCAAGTTGGTTTTTCAAAAAGCCATAAAATTGATCCAAACGATAAGGTGACAAAAATTCAGGAAGAGAGAAAAAACGTGAAAACAAACATCTTTGGAAAAACTTTGCATACGACGCACTTTAAACGTGCTACTAGACCCATAGTGATCTGTATCAGTGCATTGTTTATCATAAGCATGGTTGCACCGCTTGCAATACAACCAGTTCAGGCGGCAACACCAGCGCTCCATACCTCAGGCAGTCAAATAATTGACGCCGATGGTAATGTCATATATCTTCGTGGTGTCGGCGTTGCAGGCTTTGCACCCAATTTAATTTTTTGGGGACAAGGTCAAAGCGATTCATGGAGCAACCAATGGAACACCAACCCCACCGCGGTCATGGAACAAACTTTCACAGCCATGAGAGACCAATGGCACATCAACTACATTCGGGTCTTTATCTATCCCAGCTGGTACTACCGCGACAGCATTACACCCGCACAGGAGGATAGCAACTATGCCTCACAAACAACACCCATCAGCACCAAAGCATATCTCCGAACACTCTGTGCAGAAGCAGCCAAATACGGAATCTATGTTAACATAGTGCCCTACATGCTCACTCCACCATCAAGCTCCGCTGGAAACGATCCATATGCCACACCAAACTTTGCGGGCGGTCAAGGCTTACCAATGTCAGGCTGGGACAGCGCCGCGCAAAGATTCCTCTCAGATGCAGGCTATGCCAATAACGAATTAGCCTTCTGGCAATGGTTCTGGGCAGACATGGCAAACAATCTCAAAGACTACCCCAACGCAATCTTTGAAGCCTGGAATGAACCACAAATCGGCGCAGACAACACCCCCATACCATCAGCATACCTGCAATATCTCCAAACAATGTATAACGCCATCAGAGGAACAGGCTCAAACCACTTAATCATGATGCAGTGGCGCGTAGGCTGGTTCCCCAACGGCTATGGCAACACCCTGAGCTGGACAAAACAAATCAGCGACGCTATCCCCACAGCTACCAACCTCATCTACACAACACACCTCTACTACTACGCACCAACTGACTTAACTCCATACTGGGCAACCGACTACAACACACTCAAAACACAACTTCAATCCGGCATCAACAGCATGGGCGTTAATGCACCATTAGTCATTAACGAACAAGGCTCATGCTTGACCAGCTCAAGAAACAGACAAAACGACTATACCTGGTGGCAAAATCTGCTCCTAGCACAACGCGACTTAGGTATAGGCGCAGGCGCATACTACTGGCTAAGCGACGCGGGTCTAGGCCCCGTCTACTCAGGAGAAACAATGCTATCCAACGGCTACGCACCCAACACCATGGGACAACACTTCATCAACGCCTACAAACCGTCTACAACCAACCCAACCGCAATACCCACAATAACACCAACACCCACAACAACACCAATCACACCAAATCCCACAACAACACTAACCACAATTACAACAACACCCACGAGAGCACCAATGGCACTAACCACAGATCCTACACCAACAACACCAACCACAGATCCTACACCAACAACACCAACCACAGATCCTACACCAACAACACCAACCACAGATCCTACACCAACAGAGACTACTGCCTCAGCCCCTGATCCAACAGAAGAATCTATCCAGATATCGCCAAAATCACAATCAAACTCAACTAGACACACAAAACACCATTCGACCCATACACCGACAAAATCAGCACATCAAGTCCGAGAACCAACAAAGTCATATGACAACCGCGACTCATCTCTATGCTTCCACCGTTCTTCTTGGCAACAGCACCACTCTTCGGGGTCACGATCCCATAAGTGGTCAGCTCACTGCCGCTAAAATCCACCTTCCTTTTTTGTTTTTAAGTCAACATTTTAGATATCAATACAGGGTTCTTAGTTTGTAGATTAACTACAGAGGTAGTATTTGTTTTCCAATAGGTAAATCAAGCTTAGTTTTATCCAAGCGCCACTGGTTAGATATTTCCATAGGAGATATCCAAGTAAGACCACAAAATAAGCTTCCTAAAACAAGTGCAGAGTGTACAGTGAGTACATTGCCAGTTAGAAAGCACCTATTGGACTTTACCTACCGTTGATTTTTGTTAATTTGTTAACTCTGCTGTTGGAGTAAACTACATATCCAGACAGAACCACATCTACACGGTGGCGGGGTATGAAAAAGATGTTTAGTGCATGTACATGTGCTCTATTAGTCTGTGCATTATTTTTTGCAGGTCTATTATGTATGGGTGAGGTGCAGGCTGAGACAGCTCTACAAAAACCCGCCATACCCGAATTTACTCTGCGGTTTGTCGATAATTCTTATGATGTACCGCCAACCTTTTCAAAAGACCCCTTTACAGGAAAAAATGAAATGACCCAAGAAGGCTACCAC
>WQVG01000090.1 GCA_009781675.1 Candidatus Bathycorpusculum acetigenes
ACCACTATCCCAAGTCTGCCCATCAACCAAACCAAAACTACCCTCAGGAGTCGAAGTCGTAAAGTTAAACACAGTCAAAGAACCCGAAGGCACAGTCTGCTTCAAAACAGTAACCGAACCCGGGTGAGAACCCCATTGAGCATACAAAGTCAAATTACCGTCAAACAAGTAAGTGAAAGTTGCACCATCAGAATAGGGAACCCCGCTACCATCAGGGTTCGTATTCCAGCCCAAGAAGCTATAGTCTGGTCGGCTAAACTCATTGGGAGCCAAAGTAACCGACACACCAAGCGTTGTACCAGTAGGCGGCATGGTACCAGTACCCCCGTTAGCATCATAATTAATCCAACGATCTGGCTCACCCCACATTGCATACAGCGTCAAGTTGGTGGAGACTGTATCGGTGGTAAAATTCCATTGCGTGCCGTTCATATACCACCCAAGAAAGACATAACCATCATTTGTGGGATCGCTCGGTCTAGTTACGGTTCCGCCAAAGGTTACTTGTTGAGAAGGAGGGGTTGGAACTCCTCCAGTTGAGTTGAAAGTTACAGTGTATTGGTTTATTGTGTATTGGGCTGTTACAGTCAAGTTGCCGGTTATATTGCTAAAGGATGGAATCCAGCCGGTAAAAGTGTATCCAACGCGTTCTGGATCAGGCGGGGGAATAGCCGAATCACCCTGGAGAACCAGTAATTCAGAAATTAGACGCCCATCCCAATCAATAAACTGAACCAGATATCGATTTTCTATTAACGTACCAAAATATAGTTGGCCATAATAAACTTGATTCGGATTGTTCTCAAAGAATTGTACTTCATAGTTACTATTCAGTTCGGCTATACCGGTGATAGTAATGTTACCGTACCATTCTTTTGAAACCCCTGGAGTAACTGTCCCTACAACAACAGCGCCTGGCACCTCGATTCTGTTTAGAAACAACTTGTTGGTTATAGTGAGGTGCCCAGAACCTGAACCGGAGGTAAAATGAAAGGAAAACGTAATGTTATTCGCGTTTGGTAGTCTTTGAATAGCTCCGTCAGGAGTAACTATCGCAGTTGAGGGATCAACGCTTATAATCTCAAACAGGCCAGTTTGTGCCATAACCGATTGGGGTATTGTGACAAGCGTGAATAGAATGGTAAAAATCAAGGTTAAACTGATCAACTTTCTGTTTGCCTTATGGAGCATTCCGTTACGGATGTAAATTTTCATATCTAGACTCCTTTTGGGTGATTTTTTAGAAGTTTGACGGTACAAATTGGTTTGGATGTGCGTAACGTGAAAAAGAATTTGGTCTCGGCGTTGGCACGTTTTAGGTTTTGAAAAATGTTCCATTAGGTATCATTAGTCTGCCATATCCAAACATAGACCGTTATTCTGAAAACCAATGATTTTGTAATTTACCGCGACGATTTATATACCTTTTCACAATATACCACACATACTGTCGATAAAGCGCTAAAAAACACATCCACCTAATCACAAATCAACCCACCACTCCAACAACTAAAGCTAAACAGGCCTTAACCGAAGGCAATAGCAAACTCTGCATAAAACAAAGGGTATAACCGATTGTTAACAGGATAGCATTAATAGACAATGCAGAGATCCATAGATTTATCAAAACTGGCCTCTTTGAGGATATGGTCGTAGTTTGAGTGCTTAGATGATGCTATGAAATCAGATGAAGGTAATTGCTGACTTTTTTCTGATCTCTTGCTGTTGCTGGGGTGAAAAAACCTCTTCGCCGCATTTAGGGCATCTCAGCGCCGCCACATCATGTAACACAACGCCGTTGACTTTAAAATCAAATGCTACCTCAACATATTCGACACAGCAAACAGGGCATAGCAGAGCACCGGCTTTGACATCTTTGCCTTTAGTTTCATCTATAACCTGCGTTTTGTCATCTGCCATTTCGGTTCCCTATCAAAACAGTGATACCACGAGTAATAAATTACTTGGTGCTACAGGTGTTTTTATTTGAGCGCCTCTGCCGCACCTCTAAAGTGGCCATAACCCTTTTGTGCCTTCACGGTCAACCAGAACGTTTAGCTATTTGTCGAAGACTTCTGCCTTTCCGCCAGCTTGGAACCAGCATAGACTAACGGTATTTTGTCTTTAGGGCTTTCATTATTTTGCCTCTAAGAGCAGTAGTGTGTACGATGACACCTATAGATTTTTGGCGCTAACTCGTTTAGATAATCGCCTAAGTATAAGAACACATAACATTAGCTGTTTTCTGTGTTGACTTTGCCATCACTTATCTTTGGTCATATGTGTTCAGTGTCTGGTTCAGGTGTCTGCAAAGCGTTTCTACGAGTTTTCTTTGGTATCTTGTCTCTTTTTTTGAGCACTGACTCGTCTTTGTCAAAGATGTATTCGCTGTAGCGTTGGGTGTAGTAGAGCCGTAGGTACTCGGCTGCAAACTGGGGGCGGAAGGGCAAATCTGAGGGAACTATGTTTTCTTTTTGTTTGAGTTGTTCGGTTATAGCGGTTTCGGCTAGGTGATAGTTGAGTAGGAATTCTTTGCGTTCAGCATATATTGTGAGTGTCTGCATGGTTTCATCGATATAGCCAAGAAATATGGGGAGTTTTTCCATGATTTGGTTGATGGGGTATTTGGGGGTGTTTGTGAGCATTTCGGTTGCTTCTTTGAGTTGTTCTTGTAGGGTGTTGTTTTTTTCCCAGAGATAGTCCTTTGTAGGCAGTAGTTGGTTGATTGTTTGTTCGTCTTGGGTTAAGTTTGTGTAGAGCATTGATAGTATATCGTTTGATATGGCGATAAAACTTAACACGTCATTTTTTAATTCTACAACGTCAAGAGGGGTTAGTTTTTCTTTTTCTGCGCGTTTTTCTGCGGTTATCTTTATTTCTTGGGCTTTTTTTGTGTAGTCAAGCACTTTTGGGGTGTTGTTGCCAAAAATTGTTGGTAGGTTTTGGTTTTGGTTGTTTAGGTATGCAAGGGGTTTTAGTGAGTGGTTGAGGTGTCTGCTAGTGGTTTGGATTTCTGTGCTGTATTGTCGGGTCCAGTTGTTGAGTGCATTGTAGAGGGCTTCGATGGCTATCCAGGGGGCTTGGTTTGTGGATAGTTTTTCTTGGGCAAATTCGATGGCTTTGCTTTTTGGTGGCAGTGTGGGGTCGTAGAGGGGTCTTATGATGTCATAGATGGGGTTGGCGGTTGTGGAGACTTCTTGGGTTAGGGTTTTTCCTGTTTGGATGATTTGTTTGATGGTGTCTATGCGTTTTTCTATCGGTATTTGTTTTTGGTGGTCTATGTTGAGGGTGGTTTGGATGGGTATTCCTGCGGTTTTGAGTTTGCCGGTCCAGTTTGCGAATTCACATGTGGAGAAGACTTGATATTCGTAGAGGATTGTGTTGAGTTCGGTTTCTATGTTGTCGTGGGTTTTGCTGAGTTTGTCGAGGTTTGCGAATTGTTCGTCGAGTTCTTGTTGTTCGAACTCTTTTAGTGTGGCGCGTTTGAGTGTGTCTTGGAGGGTTTCTTTGAGGATGAGTAATTTGCCTTCAGGCAGACTTGTGTTTACGGGTGTGTTTTCTGTTACGGTTTTTATGTGGTTTTCTAGTGTGAGTGCTTTGTCTAGGAGGGTTTGGGCTTTGTCGGCGATTTCTTGGTTGGTGGCGCGTTGTTTGGGTGTGTTGTCCATAAAGAGTATGGGTAGAGTGAGAAGCAGGGTTGCAAATATGCCTAAAACCATGGTTGTTGTGTTGATGTCTGCTCTAAAGGCTAGTTGGGTTTGGAGTGTACTTGCTAGGATAAAAAACATGGCGGCGGTGATGGTTGCGGTGAGGCAGGGAAGGATTCGGTCGGCTGAGTTGATGAATTCGCCTTTGATGAGTATGCGGGTGAAGAAAAGCAGGGCGGCCACTAAGCCGGCGATTATGATTACAAATACAATAATACCTGGAACAGAGTCGAGGTATTGTGTTAGGACGTCTTTGATTGTGCGTCCGGTCCAGTCGGGAATCCAGGTAGTTTGTCCTGCGATGTCGTAGAGAACTTGGGAGCTATCGTAGAGTCGGAATTGGGACATGGAGCTTGTGAGGTCTTGGGAAATTGAACTCAAAGCTACAAATAGCGGGGGTGCGGAGCCAGGTGCGACCCACCAGTCACTGCGTTCAATTAGCAGAACGGTGTATTGGTAGTATTGCATAAGTTGAAGCGGCACTGAGAGTAATACATAGTAGATAAGGGTGAGAGAAACGAATTTTTTAAAAAATACTGCTGAAGCCAAAATCAGTGGTATGGCTAAAAAGACTGTTGGTTCAAAGAAAAGCGCTACAACTGCTAGTATGCCAAAGTCTATAGCAAGAGCGCTTCTGTAACGGTTAAACATCGCGGGTAGAACCGTGAAGAGCGCCATCCAGATCGCTATGAAGGCAATACGTATTGGGGGGTCGCCTAGAAACGAGATAAAGTAGAGTTCGGATAGATGGAATATCAATCCTAACCCAATGACGGCTCCGCCTATGGGCATACCAAACCGGGGTTTTTGGTAAGTGACAAATGCCACTAGAAAAGCCAAAAGTATCGGCAGGGGTTGGGGAAACAGGGGCAGAAAAGACATACCCAGACCCATGGCAACCATTGTCACTGCAAAAGTGACGAGTTTAAACGCAGGCGTTTCAGTTTGACGTTCCCGTTCTTCTTTTTCTTTTTGCCTCTGTTGCCTTGCCTTATTCCAGTTGGTTATGCCCGAAAGCTTATGGAAGGGCTTTGTCAAGCAATCTACCTAAAACCTTATTTTATGTAAACTCCTCTTAAAGGTTATGCAGGTACGTCCGATGAGGGATGGGAAAAGCACATTTAATGTCCTTGCAAGCATTGAAAAACACATCGAATTGTTAAAACCTCTGTTGCCTAAACAAACCATAGTCTGCATCGGCGAGTACCCTATAAAAACAGTTCTAAAAGAAACGGCGACAAGTAGTGCATTGCCGATTTTTATTGAGAAATCAAGTGATGATATATACAAATGGATTCCCCCTGATTATAGGGTCCATTTTGTGTTGGGGTTTGAAGATAAAAGTGTGGATACCCACTTTTGGTATGATGTACTTCCCGTCCTATCCAGAGATAGCTCAGTTATGGAGAGTCTAAAGAAAAATCCATCTGAGAAGCTACGGGGTGCTATAATTTTCTCATCCGTTTGGGATGGAGTTGGCAGCGCTGCTGTTCCAAGCCTAACCAGCAAATTCAAAAGCCAAAACATCGATTCATTGTCCATCGTAGTTTTGCCCTCAAAGATCCAGCCTGCCGATGCCCACTTCAACGCATATTCTTCGCTACAAATGTGCATGGCAACAAATGGAGCCACCGTTCTGCTTTTAGGTAGAGACGAACTAGAAACCTTTGAGGGAGTGGATCGAAAAGGGACACAAATCAGAGGCAAAGAGATTGTTAATTATCTGCTTAACTTATTTTTGGCCAAAGAACTATTAGTACAGGAAATCTCTGAGTTATCACGAACGTTTAACATCAAAATGTTTGGTGCAATAGCAGTTACAGCTGCCAGCTATCGGGTCTATGGCTCCTTGGAGAACATGCTAAACACTGCGCTACTAAAACCGCTTCTAACATTTGACTTATCTGAGGCCTCTCTGCTCTATGTACTTCTGCGAATGCCCTCAAACCTCAAAGAACAAATCCCAAGAATAGAAATCGAACTGGCGATAACCAATTGGTTTAAAGAAAGAACCAGTCCTCAATCTATTCACATAACAGAACCCATATACACCAACGATATGACTGACCGCATAGACGCTGTGCTCTTCATCGGCGGCTTTGACATCACCAACATGTTTGGTGCACTGGATACAAAAGTACAAGAACTCAAGAACAGCACAGTTGATAAGGGATATATAACTGAGGATTGGCAACTATGCATTAAAGTTGACGAACCCAAAGACCCAGAGAAACTAACACTCCCAGAAAATCTTGCAATCCCAGAACCACTGCCACACATAGACCTTTTCCAGCCCATAGAAGAACCCCAAACAGTTAACGAAACACCACCAACCATAGAAGCAACAGCAGAACCAACCAAAACAACACCAACCGAAAAACCAAAAAGAACCCCCAGAACCAAAAAACCAAAAACAACCCCAAAAACAACACCAACCGAAAAACCAAAAAGAACCCCCAGAACCAAAAAACCAAAAACAACC
>WQVG01000091.1 GCA_009781675.1 Candidatus Bathycorpusculum acetigenes
CAATCTATTGCTGATCTTTACTTTATTCCTGCCATCGCTGCGCTGGCGGCAATCATTATTGTTGTCGGCGTAGTACTTGCACTACTGCTCCTCAGAAAACGACCATAAACACACCAAAACAACACACATCCCTTTTTATTTTTTTTCAATTTTCCTCAAAACTTAACTAATTTATACTCTGCCGCTTATAGATACGTTATTATGCGTTTAACAAGGATACTAATAGGCGAATTCATAATCCTAATTGCTTCAGTGCTTGTTTTTAGAAGCCTCTGGACCATTATGGATGAACACCTTGGCGGTTCTTATCTGCTGATTTTTTTAGCTGTCGGTCTAATCCTGACTTTAATTGGTTTACTTATCCTAAATCATGAAATGAACTATGAAATAGCAAAAAAATACACGTCCAAAACTATCCCTTAGAACCCTCGCAATCAACCATATTGATGCACACGGTGCTTTTTTCCAGCCCATAACGTCTAAGCGGCTTAGTTAAATGTCTCTGAGACCTTGCCGACGTTGCATACAATCCCAGTTTAAGTGCTCGCGGCAGGGTGATTTCTTGTCTTTTTAACTCTGGGTATTTATCTTTGCATTTTTCACATCGCAATCCCTGATTTTTACCCATAGATTTAAGCCGTTTTCCACAGTTGGGACAGAGGGGATTTTTAGTCTGAGTTTGTCTTTGGAGCGCGAGTATGATTATTTTCTCGAGGTTGATTGTTAGGGGGCGAGTCGGTGTGGCTTTATGTACTGCTCCATAAACCTCCACGGTGTCACCGGTTATGAGTTTATCTGCAATTTTACGTAGGATTCCTGTGGGTTCGTAGGCCGCACAATCTACTTCTGCTGTGTCATCATTGATGGAGAAGATGACATGACGCCGGGGTATGATGTGGGGGCTTTGAGAGACTGTACCTTTGGCGGTAACTGAGCAATAGGGGGTCAGTTTGGCAAGGGTTTTGACGGGTTTTAGATGAGCATCGGTACCTTGATTGCTTCTAAAAATAACCCATCGTTCTATGGATTCGAGTGGTTTGATAATTTCATAAGCTTTTTGTACGATTTGGGGCGACTCGCCTCTGATGCCAAAAAGAATAGGGTCCGGTCCCCTTGGGGTGATGATGACTCTGTTGTTTTCGGTGTCGATGTTGTTAAATGTATATGGTGCTGTGGCCTTGTCCATCTCAAAAATTGAGGCCTCATCTACACGACGTTTAGTTCCCCAGTTTTCTTTTATGCGGTATGCGATTAATTCAAAGGTGTAGTCGTTTTGGAGGGTTTCCCCAACGGCCGCTAATGCACCGATAATGCCTCGTTGACTGTTGAAGCCTCGAGCGTCTGCTCCAATTTTCTTGATGAGCGTTTGGGCTTCTTTTTGGGTTACAATAGTTGTTTGGGTTTTTTTTGAGAACCTTTTTAGTTCAGGGGGGATGGTTGAGCGATTAAAAAAAACGATTCCAGGATCGGTTCCTTTTTGGTCGACTGCTGAGTGTTCTTCCCAGAGTTGGATAGCAGTTTCTTTAATTTTTTTTTCATATTCAGGGTTATAGGTGAATCTTAGGCAGAGCGCACCGTTGCCGCGGGTTTTCCAGGGTACATTGGGATTAAGCCTGATCAAAAGAGGATAATCAAGAAACGACACCTTGAATTTTTTAAGTTCTTCGATGAGGACTGAGGTAAGGTAAGTGGTGCAGCCACCTTCAGTTGAGTCGGTATCATCTAGGCCTATATGCATAGTTTGCGGTGAAATCAAGAGATATCGAATCCACTTAGACATTAAGAGGGGCAGTAAAAAAATATTTAGCCCAAAAAGGGCTTTTGAGTCTATTGTTCAATCATGGGAACAGCTTCGAAGGTCACGTATTCTTGAAGTGATGTTTGATCAGCGATTATCATGGTTAACTTGGAGTTGATTTGTCCAATTTTTTCAATACGATTGGTTATAATATGCTTGAGTTTCTCCATGTTTTCTGCTTTTACGTTTGCAATGATGTCGTATACACCCCATAGGTTGTATGCTTCTTCGATACCATCGATGCCTTTTAGTGCTTTAAGAACCTGATTTTCTGCTCCAATTTCAGTATTTAAAAGAACATACGCTGTTGTCATAACTTTTTCTCCATATTTTTGTGGTTTGGGATGGCTGACTTAGAGGTTGTATCATTTGTTAGGGTTAGACATAAAAGCTTGTGTATCTCTCCCACCTCCTTGTCAACCGAAAAATTCAGTGCCTTTCCTAACCAACATTGTGTTGTTTAGAATTTCACCTTTTCCCAGTAGACGCACAAAACTCACTTAGCTATTCAAAAAAATTTAAAATTATGTGACAGTGTTCACACAGTCACAACCGATAACTTGCTGTTTAGACGCCTTCTATGGCTGATGAGCGTTGTATGATTCATAAAATAAATGTCATTTAGTTTTAAGGTGATGTAAATATGGTTTATTGTATTATACTAGCGAAATTGACAATTAACTTGATTATTTAACACTACAGAGCTCAGATGTGGTTGAAGTTTCTCTTACCCTGCGAAAGTGTTGCTTTATTTTACTGCAACGGCTAAACGGTTCAACAAACTATCACCAAACTGCTAAATATGAATGATTATAAATTCTAATTATTTTTGTTGGAGTTTGTATATTTTAAAAAGTATTAATGCCGATCATAGAGTTATTATTGATAAGAATCGCACAGTTATGATGTATAATAGATGATATTTGATATCGTTTATTTTTTATTTAAATAACTGGTTTTTATCGATTATAATGAAGTTTACGCGAGGGGTGACTAACGGCTTTTTCCAAAATAATTTCTCCCATTCTCAATTAAGAAATTAAGGAGTAGTATGTTTAAAGTCAAAAAGAGGGGCGCATTTAAAGCCTATGGTCCATCAACCTGCTTTACCGTTACTATGAACGCTGTAGTGCTAGTTGATATACAACAAACGGTACGGCTATAAATGAGTAAATGACGGCAAAGAATTTTATTTATTCTCTGTCTTCTACGACTATCATGGTGAGGGTTGAGCGGACTTTGTCGAGCCTTCGGATACGCCAAGTGACAATTTCTTTGAGTTTGTCCATTGTGTTAGCTTTGACTCTAGCTACGATATCATAAACTCCGTATACCGCTGAGGATTCTTCAGCGCCTTCAACCTTTTTGAGTTCTCTTAAAACGTCTGATTCGGAGCCTATCTCAGTATTTATCAACACAAACGCTGTAGGCATAATGATTCCTGCATAATTCATAGGCAGGTCTACTTTAAAATCTTTCTAGAAACAGCGATTTAGCTTTCTATAAAGCAAATAATTAACTGTTCAAACATCAATGATGCCTGATTGTTTCTTATTTGTTCTGATGATTTTGATTCCTGCCAACTGTAAAGCGCCACAGGACACAACAAGGCGGAACCACAAAGTAACGACTCTGCTTAGCAACGCCGCAGAAAACGCTACAGCAGGATCTCCAAATAGGGTTGTGAGGGTTAGAGTCATGACTAACTCGGGAAAGAAGAGTGGTCCAACAGTCTGTAATGTGCCTGTTAATGTGAAAACAATCAGTACCACATCAACCGGTACCGGATGTCCTAGGGCTGCAAACGTTATGAAAAGAACTGATATCTCAAAAATAAACCCTACAAGCCCATAAACCACGGGGGCTATCAGTGCTTTGGGGTTTGCTTTTAGTTGTGCGATGCTTATGTGGAAGTCGTTGAGCATTTCTTCGGCTTTAGTTTGGAAATTTTGTGGGTTCCAGCTTTTGCGGAAGAACTGCGCTATCTTAATTGCCCAATGCAGGAGGGTTTTAGTGGCAGACGGCTTAAAACTGACGTAGTAAACGATGACTAAGGTTAAAATCGAGAGTCCCAAAGTCATCCCTATTAACAGGGTCACTATGAAGTTTAGTGAATGCCTAAAGAGTAATAATCCCAGGCCTATACTAAGTGCAGTAATAGTTATTGTCATACTCAAAATTTTTTGGCCAACAACCGATGCTCCGACTTTGCCGGTTTCTACTTTTGAGTCTTTGGTTAAGAGGTAGGTTTTTGAAACCTCTGCAGACCAACCGAGCTGTGGAATTGTCGCTTCGAAGAATAATCCTGTCCATGTATAGAGAAATGCTTTGCTTGTGGTGATTTTTACTGATAGACTCGATAGCAGGCTACGCCAAACCAATGCGGAGCAGAGTGTGAAGAGCATGTATGTAGCAAATGCAACGGAGTAGATGGCGAGGTTGGTTTGGGTGATGCTCTGAGCGACTTGTCGGGGGTCGATGAAGAATGCAAAGTATGCGATGAATGCGGCTAACCCAACAATTAAGATTGCTATACTCACTTTGGATTGTAGGTTTTTTTTTGTTGGTTCCATGCTGGGTCAAGTCTGTTAAGTTTAAGTGCTCGAGCATTTAAGGCTATATCAACACACAAACGATACTGGGCTTTATCAGAGGACAACTTTATAATTAAGGTTGTCACAACCATAGAGGAAGCTACACAGTTAGGACGTTGACTTTGAACCGTTTCTGGTGATGTCAGTGTTTGGCTTATGCGGAAGCGAACTAAGCTGGATGCGAATGTTACCAAATTACGGGGCGGTCTGGAGACGTGGCCGGGGTGATGTATCTCAGCACATACTGTTGTCAACCACAACCCATTTTTCTAAAAAAAATGCAAAAGTAACGATCTACAATTGTTTTTTCCATACATGAGTTTTCTATATTTTTCAGGAAAAAGCGTTGATGATATTTGGCAAAGCGTTGATGATATTTGGCATTTATCGCCATTGGTCAAACCCTCTATGTGTTCATTTATAAAGAGTGCAGGGGGTGGGATCACGTCAAACGCATGAACGTTTTTTTAGGTTCTTCGTCAAAATAGGTGGGTAGAGACATAAGGCTCTTTGTGATATAGTAGTTGTATGGAGCATAAAGAGAGCAT
Source organism: Candidatus Bathycorpusculum acetigenes (assembly GCA_009781675.1). Lineage (GTDB taxonomy): Archaea > Thermoproteota > Bathyarchaeia > Bathyarchaeales > Bathycorpusculaceae > Bathycorpusculum > Bathycorpusculum acetigenes. The sequence goes on from WQVG01000091.1 coordinate 4,941, forward strand.
AAACAAGTTCTTAGAAGCAGTATTAGGTTTTTCTAAACCTTGGTACATCGAAGAGATAAGTCAAACTGCGCAAGAGATAACTATAATTCTAGATTACCCAAAAGGTACAGTGTTTACCTGTCCAAAATGCGGCAAACAATGCCACGTATATGACCATCGATGGAAAACTTTTCGACACCTAGACTGGTGGCAGTACAAAACAACCATAAAAATAAAAATTCCCAGAATCCAATGCTACCAAAAAACCCTAATCCCCAAAATAAACTGGCTACGCAAAGGATCAAAATTCACCCAAATGATGGAAAACCACATAATAGACATGGCAAAAACCAGTTCTATAAACAAAGCAAGCAAACAATTACGCATGACCGACACACAAATGTGGCGCATAATCCACTATCACGTAAATAAATGTCGAGCAGAAGCAGATTTTTCAGACCTACACAATTTGGGCATTGATGAAACCAGTAAGAAAGGTCATCTATATTCCTAAATTCCCCGAATATTGAGCACTACATCATCGACAAAATTTTTAAATTATGTAAAATAGTCTCTAAATATAAAAATGCGTGCAAATAGCGGTTTTTTATAACGTGCTTTTTGTGCGGTTGTAGTGCCCATTGGACACTACAGCAACAGTATAAAAAACGAAGAAACGCGACTGTTTTGCAATTCAGAGTTGTTATTTTCGATGTAGTGTCCAAAGTTGCGGGAATTTAGGAATATAGGGGCAACTTTATTTAAGGTTTATGCTTAAATACTCATATTGCTTTGACCGTATTATAAATAAGTGTTGATTGTATATGTTAACACGTGCTTAATTATGAATAAAAAGTACCGTGTTAACTTGACCAAAGATGAGTGTTGGATAATTTTTGAGACAATTAATGCAAAAGATACTCCTAAAACCGTCAGAACACGTTGTAGCATACTATTGCTTGCTGACAACTCGGTGGGTGAGGCATTAACTCAGCAAGAAATCACCGCTCGTTGTGAAGTCTCAGACGTTTGTGTATATAAAACCGTTAAAAACTATGACCTTAAGGGTCTAGAGTATGCTCTGCGTCGCAGAAAA
>WQVG01000092.1 GCA_009781675.1 Candidatus Bathycorpusculum acetigenes
TCAAAAAGGATTATGAACAAGGTTCCAAATTTCCTCTCGCGAACCGTTGACGTGAAATCTGGCAAAAAGAAATATAGTTAAGTCAATCATACGCAAGCTTCTTGAAACCATACAAGTCCTCCGACGAAACCGCCCACACCAATGCCTTTGACGAAAATTATTTCGCTCCACCCCCTGCGTCTGCGCCTTCGTTTGAACAAGCAGCTCAGACGGAATCAACTCCGCATACGCCTCCCAATTATCTGCAAAGAAAACCTTGACCTCTAACTGTTGGAGCCGGTCAAGCATCTTCTTTAGTGTTTGGGCACTTCGGTTTCCACATTCCCAATCGACAAGCTCTTTGGTAGTTCGACAGTATGCCTTCCAGACCCAGACCACCTGTTCAACTTGGGACTGTAGATAAACCAAGCAGGCTAATGTCAACTGCTTCAGGCACATAACCGCTTAAATAGGTCATGATCATCACTAAATCAGGAGACATCATGCATGACTGAAAAGCAAGAATGGCAGCACCTCTATATGCTCCTCAAACTTGCTGAAACCGGAGCATACAACCGAACTGCCAAAATCTCAACAGAATACTTAGCCAAAAAACTAGGCATCAGCCAGCAGACTGTTTCACGTTATCTAATTGAGCTGGAACGCAAAGGCTGGATAGGTCGTACCATAACCTCCGATGGTAGTCTCATAAAAATAGAGCTAACAGGTGCAGTGGAACTCCAAAAACTCTACAGTAACCTAAAAATTCTAATGGAAAAAGCTTATCCACCATCAGTCACCTTGGAGGGGACAGTCTTTACAGGTTTGGGCGAAGGCGCCTATTATATATCTAAGCCTGATTACAAAAAACAGATCGTTGAAAAATTATCATTCGAGCCCTATCCCGGAACATTAAACATAAAACTGACAAGCGATTATGACCTTAAAACTCGTCAGGATCTCGAAGCATATCCAGCAGTAGAAATTACAGGTTTCCAAAATGAATCCCGTAGCTTTGGGCTCGTCAAATGTTATCCCGCTATTATCGGCGGTAAGGTCAAAGGTGCAATAGTCATAGCGCTTCGTAGCCACTACGATACCTCAGTTTTAGAACTCATAGCCCCCGTTTGCATGCGTAAACAGCTAGACCTCAAAGACGGTAGTAAAATCCAAGTCGAAATCTGCACTATCCTCTAAAAGTCTAAAAAGGCGTATTACGATACCTAAATTCTCTTGAAACATGTTGCTCAGGTTTACGCCGGGACGCTATCATATAGCCGCCGATGAGACCAAAGACTAAACCACCAAAATGTGCTAAAACGTTTACGCCTTCACCGGTGTTAATGAAGAACAAGAAAAATGCAAACACCAACGCTCCTAGGATAGATTGGCGGACGGCATGCCTGTCATAGATTATGCATGCACCAAACAGAGCAAAGATAGCCCCTGAGGCCCCAACAGATATGAAGAGCATGCCTCCGGGTGCAACACCAAAAGCTAACGATAGAATATTCCCTGCTAAACCTCCCAACAGATAAATACCCAAATATTCTGACAACGAAAACATTTCTTCTCCACGAAGCCCAAAGATAAACAAAAAAACCATGTTACCAACAAGATGAAAAATCGATGCATGAATAAACATTGATGTAAAAAGTTGCCAGTAGAAGCCTTCAAACACTAACTTATTAACCTGCCCCCAAACTACTACGACGCTATCGGGCGTTTGTAGGGCGTTTCCTCCTATTATGGCACCTATAATGTAGATAGCCACGTTTAGGCCGATGAGAATATAGGTAGGCTTGTATTTCTCGCAATTCATGAGTTAACCGCTACTTGCAAATTTGTCAAGTATCTGTTGCTTAATCTTTGATGAGCTGTCTAAAGTATTTTCCCCAAATTTGTCAATGCGGACAACCAAAACTGGCCGCTTATAACCTGTTATATATTCTTTAATTTCCTGTTCCATTCCCGTTTGATCATAACCCAAAGCTATTATATCAGGTTGAATTTTTTTGATAACTTCGCCGATTTCTAAACCCTCAAACCCCAACACTGCTTCATCAACTACTTTTAACGATTCCACAAGCGCACGGCGCTGGTCTTCGCTCATGATGGGTTTTTTGCCTTTAAGCTTCTCTGCAGTACTGTCACGGGCGACGATGACAATTAATTTTGTGTCTGTACCACCGGCTTTTTTTGCATCTTCAAGAAACCTTACATGCCCCAGATGCAACAAATCAAAGACACCTGAAGCAATTACAGTTTTTCTGTTTGGTTCTGTTGTTTGGCTGGCCATTGAAAGTTCACTGCACCTATTAATCTAAGTGCGTCAAGTAGCCCTTCACAGTAAGCCACCGACGTCAAACTGGTTTCAAGCTTACCCTGTAGCTTATAATACTTTGCATCCTCCAAATAATCAGCAACCCAACACAATACCTCTCCAACTATTTTCTCATTCACATTAACCGGGGTCGGACTGAGTTTGAGTTCTGAGAGCACCTTCTCAGCTGAGTCAATGTATTTACTGGTTAGAAATTCAAGACTCATCTAACAAGACTCCTAAACTCCAAAGGCGCTCCCGCAAATGCAAGGAGCGCATCGATTTCCATAAAGTGCAAATTACCTGGGATGATAAGACTAAATGGAGGCTCACCGAAGTCAAAGTTCACGACATCTTTGACAAAGCCCGCTCTAAGCGCAGGGTCGCTACTACCCGCTCTTGCGACACCCACAACAGGTGTACCGGCAGTTATGACGTTTTGTTGCTTTTTTTTCTCCACATCCAGTAACTGCCATAAAGCGTCTTTAATGGAGAGATAGCGGTTCTCCGTCTGCCTTAAATCCAAAAGACACAACGTATGCAAACCGATTTTTTGATTTTGAGATATGACATTGTAGGGTGTCTCTGAACTGTTATCCGAAAAGGGTACGGTGACGGTTTTGCCAAACTTGTAATTATGCAATCCTGAGAGGCTTATAATCGCTGACATGATGGATATGCCATGGACGATGCGTGTTGGGATACCTTGTTTTTCTGCATCGATGCGTAGGGTGATATGGGTTGTGGCGATGAAGGGGTCGCCGGGCACCAAAAAAACGGTCTTTCCCCCTTTAGCGGCTTGGAGGATAAGTTTGCCGTTTTCCTCTTCAAGATTGCTTCTTGTGAGCATCTGGATTTTTCTGCCACATAACGTTTCAAATCGTTCTATACTAAAGTCGGGCATACGGCTGGTATAGGTTTCCATAAATACGTCATCGGCACTTTGAGTTTCCTCTAGACCCTTTAGAGTGATACCTTTTTCATCGTTTAATCCTAACCCTACAAATACTAGTTCAGCCAAATTGAGTCCCAACATGTAGTGGGAATTGGGCTACATAAGCTAGCATGTAGTCGTTAACTTCCCAACCCAATTTCCCCGGTTAAACAATATTGCGAATCGATTTCGGGTTATTTTTGTGATTAAGTCCCTTTTGTGTACTCTTTTTTGACTAGTTCGTCGTAGTAACTTCGGCACATCTCCATGGATACGCCATATCGCTGGCAGAAGGTGACGAGTACCTTTTCGATGGGTTCGTTTGGTGTTTTTTTGGTAAGCATTTCTTTGAGGGCTTCAATGGAGTGGTTTTCATCGACTATTTTCTCGCTCATAATTTTTTTCGACTCCAAAACTATACCCTACTCTTTCGGTGCCTGTCCAAAAAGGGTTTTGCATATGCTTATTTTGGATGGAACATCCAACCAAACCTTTATATGATTTACATAAAAAAGAAAACTCAGTATTAAGCGGCACAGGAACTAACCATGAAGTCAATCGAAAGCCTAACTAAAGATAATATAAAAAATCTCGCGCCTTGTCGGCATGGCGCAGAGGTTCATGGTGCTGCTCAAGAAAGTGGATATAGTATTCGTGAAATTTTGGATTTTAGTTCAAGTGTCAACCCGTTGGGGCCATCAAAAAAAGCGCTCGATGCCATCCAAAGCGCGTTTGCTGAAATCATTACTTATCCAGATACAAACTCTACTATGCTTCGGCAGACTATAGCGGGGCAATTCAGCGGCGTAACTAAAGACAACATAGTCGTTGGTAATGGCTCCACCGAGTTGATGTATCTCTTCGCTGAGGCGTTTCTCAAACGAGGCGAAAAGGCTTTGATGGCGGCACCAACGTTTGGAGAATACGAGCGTGCTGTACGTAAAACTGGCGAATCAGTCAAGTTCATGCGGCTTGATAAGAGCTTTCAGATTGATGTTGACGCATTTAAGCGGGAGATGACGGGTTGTAAACTGATATTCATCTGTAACCCCAACAACCCCACAAGTAAACTCATCCCAAAAGACAGCCTTGCAAGCATCATCGATTCTGCCCTATCCCAGGATATATTGGTTTTCCTCGATGAAGACTTCTTAGAATTTGTAGACGACGAAAAAAATCATTCCATGATACCCAAAATCTGCAAATATCCCAACCTATTTGTGTTGCGTTCTTTCACAAAAATTTTCGGGTTAACGGGATTGCGGGTGGGTTACGGAGTTACAAACAAAGAAATCGCTGAAGTGTTACACTGCGCCAAGATTCCCTGGAACGTAAACTGTTTAGCACAGGCGGCTGCAACAGTTGCCATCAAAGACTCGGCGCATCTGCAGGTAACCCTAGAACTTATCAAAAAAGAAAAGGCATGGCTCCAAACAAAATTAAGCAATATAGCCTCCTTCAGTTTCAGCCCTCCGGATGCTAACTTTTTCTTTATAGACATCGAAAAAACAGGTTTAACCGCCAATGCACTCAAGCACAGGATGCTTAGGCAGGGCATCCTAATCAGAGACTGTAGCAACTTTGTTGGGTTAAACGAATTCTACATCCGAGTGGCCGTTAAAACCCATGAAGAAAACACGCGCCTTATCGAGGCGTTCAAAAATGCATTAAATCCGGTTTGATTTGAGCATGTTTGCGTTTTATATCTCCCTGTTCATTGATTCCGTATTTATATTTGTTTTAGCTTTCCTTCTCGATCTTATCTTGGGCGAATACCCCGATCGCATTCATCCAACTATCGCCATTGGTAAACTTATCATTTACCTCAAAGCAAAGGCCAAAAACAAAAATCCCCGTATCGAAAAAATCAATGGTGTATTGATGGCGATTACTATAATGCTTGTTTTTGCACTACCCGTTTTTGTATTACTCTATCTGATAAGGGGTCTGCCACAACCAGCCGGCGAAATTCTCTATATCATCGTTGGAGCAATCCTCTTCAAAGCAACATTTGCCATTTCAAGCATGGGACAGTACACCAAACCAATTGCAACTGCTTTGAAAAACAGGGATATAGACGGTGCACGTAAATGGTTACCATACATCGTCCGCAGAGACCCAAACAGTCTCAACGAACGCCAAATTATCTCCGCCGCAGTCGAATCCATCGCAGAAAGTACCACTGACGGTATCACCGCACCATTTTTCTTCTACGCTCTCCTAGGTGTCCCCGGTGCCTTTGCCTACCGTGTTATCAACACCCTAGATTCAATGGTGGGCTACAAAAATGCGGAATACAAAAACATCGGATGGTTTAGCGCTAAACTCGATACTCTAACCAACTACATACCCGCACGGATAACAGCTTATTTGATGGTTATTGCCTCACTTCTGTTAGGCGAAGACTGGCGAGAATCATGGTATATTCTACAACGTGACAAACACAAGACCTCAAGTCCCAACGCAGGTTACACCATATCTGCCATGGCCGGTGCACTGGGTATCCAACTTGAAAAACAAGACCACTACAAACTCGGCGATGATAAAGGGCATATCTCCCATGAAGACATTAACAAAGCATTACGCATCATGCTGATGACCTCCACATTGTTTGGACTCATAGTTGTTCTGCCACTACTGTCGTGGATGTATAGTTGTTTATATATGTGGTATGGATAATTAGAAAAATAAAGCCTAACGGAAGTATGAATATGAAGCGACTGGAAGAATTCTTAAATGAACAACACA
>WQVG01000093.1 GCA_009781675.1 Candidatus Bathycorpusculum acetigenes
GCATAGTGTATAATTTGTACACTAGGTTTAAATTTTTTTCGGAAACAAACCCAAAACAATGGACAATCACCATCAAATAACCGATGAAAACCTAGTGTATAAAACCAGCTAAAAAGTCAGGTAGATATACACCGCCGCCATCACAGAGAGCAATATTATCCAAAACCGCACCAACGCCAGATAAGTTAAAGCGGCTACCAAGGTTTGTGCTGTATATACCGCCGCCGTTGGTTGCTGTGTTGTTAGAAACTGTTCCAGCAGATAGGGTAAAGTTACCGGTGTTGTATACCCCGCCGCCATTGTTGGTGGCTGTGTTGTTAAAAACTGCGCCAGTAGATAGGGTAAAGTTGCCGCCACCATTGTACACTCCACCACCAAGACCATAGCCAGTGCCTCTGGCAGTGTTACCAAAAATTGTACTGTTAGATGCAATCATGTTACCGTTGCTTATGTATACACCGCCGCCATTTCTAGCTGTATTATTAGAAATCAGACCACCAGATAAATTAAAGCGGTGGGTATTGCCAACAGAATACACACCCCCACCATTGCCATTAATAGCTGTGTTATTAAAAATCGCACCGCCAGACATATTGAATTCACGATAAAAATTACGTACGCCCCCACCATGATTACCGGCGGTGTTATTTGAAATTACACCCCCTTGCATGATAAATGTTCCCTCATTATTCACACCTCCACCCTCAATAGGAGAATGATTGTTAGAAATCACACCTCCCTGCATCGTGAAAATAGCATCGTTAACAATAAACACCCCGCCACCTTCATTAGCGGTGAGTATGTTACCAGAGATCTCGCCATCAACCAAAAAGAGCTTACCAGCATTCATCACCCCCCGCCCATTAGTACCTACAGTATGCGTTACAATAATGCCGTCAAGGGTCAATGTGCCAAAAACGTGAATAGTATCCAGATTATTTGGGCCAAAAAGTTTCCAAGGTCCACCAGCATCATTTGTCAGTGTAATAACCTTGTCAAGGGGAATAAATGTAGAGTTGGTAAGGTGAATATTTGCGGTAAGTGCAATAACTGTAGGTCCTACGGCATCGTTAATAGCGTTTCTGAGGGTGGTCTCATCACTAACATATACAGGGTCTGCAGCATTCACGGTTAATATGCAAAACAGAGAAGCAAGCAGTACTATAAACAGCAAAGGGACACTCAACAGAGCCTTATGAAAACCATGAAACTTGAATGTGGATTTTTTAGCATTATCCATACAAACACCCTTATACGATATACCGTTAAACCCTAAATCATACATATATAGGTTTTTCGGCATACCTCATCAAAACAATACATATAGCATAATTAAACATGAAAAAAACAAGTATTACACTAAAATATATAACAACATCAAACAAACCACCAAAACAACCCAACCACCAACCCACCATAAACAACAACGCATCAACAAAACACCCACCCAAAACAGAAGACACACAAAACAAACACTAACACACATCTAACCACACAAAAACCACATGACAACACGACAATTCAGACCAAACCATCAAATAACCTAAGAAAAACAAATCAAGCAAAGATAAAATACAAAAACAACCACCAGTTCCAAACGTACAAAAAATTGATCCTTCAGATATAAAACCTTATTTATGTGCCGTAGCGCCGTTTGCGATTTTGGAAGGTGCGAATAGCACGAAGCAGATCGATGAATCGAAAATCCGGCCAGTACACATCTAAAAACGCTAGTTCACTGTAGGCTGACTGCCATAAAAGAAAACCACTTAACCGCTCTTCACCCGAAGTTCGGATGATGAGATCGGGTTCCTGTTTAGTCATATGACTGGTATAGAGATATTTTTCAAACGTACTCTCATGAATATCTTCGGGCTCCAACTCGCCGGCCTTGACTTTCTCAGCAATAACCCGGGCAGCATCAACAATTTCGGCCCTGCCGCCATAAGCGAAAGCAAAATTTAGAAACTGATTAGTGTAACCTGCGGTAGCCTTCTCCACATCAGCTATACGCCGCTGGAGACCATCAGGTAACAGACTGGTTCTTCCGATGACTTTAACATGCACCTTGTTTTTATGAATACGCTCATCAGTGAGTAATTTGAGGAATTTTTCCTGAGCAATCCGCATTATTTCCTCGATTTCTTTAGAGTTACGGGTGAAATTTTCAGTAGAAAACGTGTAGAGGGTTACGAATTTAACGTTGAGTTTTAAACACCAATCCAAGAGTTGCTCAACAGTTTCCGCACCCTTTTCATGTCCCAACCAAGGGTTAAGTGCTTGTCCAGAAGCCCACCGACGGTTACCATCCAAAATTATGGCAATATGCTCAGGAGGAACCCCAATCCTAACCTGACGCCACAACCACTCCTCATAGAGCTTATAGACTCCAAAAGCAGAAAGAACACGTTTAAGCACTCATGAACCTCACATCTAAACATATATGCACCATTATGCTACCAAAAATTAAACCCGGACTGTTTCAATTAAAGCTTCCCCCAAAACGGGATATGCATCAGCATCCTTGTTTTTTATTATTCTTTACCAGAACCCCCGTCTTTTTCTTTCTTTTCTTCGTTTTCTTCTTCTTCGATCCCTTTTATGAAGAACCCTTTGACTGAGTGACTAATGATGTAGATCAACAAGATTGAGGCGATACCTATGAGGATACCTACTACTATCGTAAAGATAAATTGTCCAAAGAATATGTTAGAGAAACTAGCAATCGATACTGATGATTCTGTGTAGTTCCAGAGTAAGTTTGCGGTTGCATTTAAAATCCACCAAAACCATGCGGCCGTTACAATAAAAACACTGTTACGAAGCAATCGAGAGTCTCGTTCAATATATAGCCGCACACATCGACCTAACAAAACAATACAGACACCTACAATCAACAAGGTCTCAATACCGCGAATAAAAGAGCTTGCCATCTGGGGAATAATACTCAACCAAAGATTTGGATCTACAGGGAAGGGTACGCTTACAGCGTTTGCTACACCTAGATAGATGCTTACAACGATACATAAGATCCCTGAGACAACTGTATAGTTTGAAATTTGGATCGGCAAAGGTGGTGGAGTATAATCCCTTGCCCAGCGATAGAAATTTTTAGTGGAGCGATCAACGCCAAAGCCTTTGAGCAACAGAAAACCGCCTACAATGATGACAATTATGATGCCATACCAATAGATGGCATCGGGTATGAATATATTAATCGCCCAAAGGACCCCGAAAACAAGAACTAAAATACCAGGTAAACCCAGCGCTACACGTGCATATCGTGGATTGTCCACTAGTAAGCGAATGTACTTGGTGAAAACAGCAGCCGTTTCTTCAATGGATTCACTGTGTTTTATAACAATACGCCGCATAGAAGATACTTTCACTCTTGAACTCACAAGCGGCAACACAGCCTCATCAGAATAACCATCGGAAACCAAAACAATCTCATCAGCATGAAAGGTTCCCATCAAATTGTCAAGTTCAGTAGCCAGCTTGAGATCAGCATTGACGCCGCCTAAATCTGACCCTGATATGGTTGCAACATCAACAACCCCTTTAGGCTGCGACTCAGAGGTCAGTTGATCATAGAGCCGAACAGCCTCAAACATAGCATTAGCATCGGGTTCCTCAGGATCACTAAGTGCAAGAGCAACAGCACCGTTAAGATTGGCCGTTCGACCAAGAAGCGGAGTTTTAACTTTGGCTTTAACTTCTAGATCCCCATCTCTATCAACACATAAAATGAGGATGCGCTTTTGCGCCTCTTGATTCAGCTCCCGCTTAGCCATCGAAACCGATAGCTCTAACACAGTCACTCAACTTTAAGTTTACGCTTCTGCTTCACTGTCCTCACCGTCGCCAAGCATCATTGCAAACTCGTCCCAGCTAACTTTTTCGCCACGGTTGAGTTTTTCTCGAGCTTCAGAACCGATTTTCTCTTTAATCGCCTGCTCCTTAACAGCGCGCTCAGCCTGTTCCAACTTGCGTTTATCGTCATCCTCTTTACGCCGAACTTGATCTTCCTTTCTTCGAACATGATACTGATCTCTTAGAGCTAGGCGAATACCGGTCGCTTGGCTGATTAACAGACGGATCTGCTCATACATAAGATTATTTTGTTCTTTAGCTGTAATGAAAGATTTATGCAAACCATCAGCTTCCACACGATCGCGTCTCATAACAGATGTTTTTTCCATAAGAACCGCATGTAAATCTTGGCTTCTCTTAGCTATATCAGTCAACTCTTTATGGTAAACATCCGCTTGAGCATCAAAAGTTTTACGATGCTCAATGAGTTCCTTAATTTTTTTATGCTGAATAGCGATTTTTTTGTAACCAATAAGTTGCGTTTCTAGTTCCTTAACGTTATCAATTAGCCGCCTTTCTTCTTGCAAATCCAACGAGGTGGTTGAAATTTTCCATTCAATAGCGTCAAGTTCCTGTTGGAGTTCCTGACGACTGATACGAGGCAGATTCTTTTTGAGCGCATCAATCTTATCGTTGAGCACCTTCACTTCATCCATAATCGGAGTGACATTAACTCTAACAGCATCCCTTTGCTGTTTTAACTCCTTGACCCGCACATTTAGAGCATCCCGCTCAACCTTAAGTTGATTTATTTCTTCACGGGACTTACGCACTTTCTCATGAAGCTGGTCTCTTTTTTCAATGAACTTTTTAATCTGCTCGCTATTCTCGTGTATTTGCTGTTTTAACTTGTCAATCTGGATGTTGATGTTCGAAATCTGACTGGGGGTTTGTTTCTCTGTCAAGCCGTAGCCTTCTGAACGGAAGTTATTACTTAACACTGGCTTCCGAATTTATATTAATAGCGTTTTTTTCCGACAAAATAAACCTACCGTATTTTTAGTAATGAAATTAACATAAATTATTTAGTTACCACCCCAGAAAACAAGAAAAAAACAGCCCCGAACCCAACGCATAAACAACTATAGAGTTATAATTTTTATATACATGCATACCCCTTATTGGGTGAAGTGAAAATATGACATTTAACTATGATGACCTGCTAAACCGTGCCTGCCAACAAATGCCCGAGGTTCAAGCCAAAAAAGAACGCCTAGAACTGCCCAGGATAATGATTCAAACCATCGGTATGCGTACCATAATCGCCAATTTTAAAGACATCGCCGACGCACTAGACCGCGATCCCCAACATGTCATAAAATTCCTCACACGCGAAATGGCAACCGCCGCCACATTTCATGATTCACGCGCCATCTTCCAAGGCAAATTCCGAGCAGACAGTTTCGAACGTCTCCTCCAACGCTACCTAGAAGGGTACGTCGTCTGCCCTGTATGTAAACGTCCAGACACAAAACTCGTTAAAGAAAAACGTCTCACATTTCTAATCTGCAACGCCTGCGGCGCAAAATCATCCATAAAACAACTGTGAGAGAACACAGGTGAACGTTTACTTAAACGTCAAAAAAATCGGCAATAACGTTGTTTTAGCAGTCTGCGACTGCGACCTATTGGGAAAAACATTAAAAGAAGGCAAAATCGTTTTTCATATAAAAAATGAATTCTACAAAGGCAAAAAAACCACAGTTGAAGAAGCCGTTGATTTAATAGCAAACTCAACCATCGTGAATTTAGTGGGCAAAACTTGTGTAGAGAAAGCCATATCAGAGGGATATGTACACCCAGAAGCTGTAATTAAAATCGAAGGGATACCACACGCACAAATCATGAAGCTCTAACAAGCAGTTCTACGAAAAAGAATAACAAATATCGCGTCGAAAAAACTTTTAGTTAAGCTCAAAACCAACCCATATAGCAGTTTAACTTTTTATAGTCCATAGCCGCAGTGCTTAATCCAGCCTTCAATATCGACGGGGGTTATGGTGGCCAAAGCTTCAGAAATAGCCGAATATAAAATCTCCAACGTTCTAGC
>WQVG01000094.1 GCA_009781675.1 Candidatus Bathycorpusculum acetigenes
CGATACTTTTTTCATTGTTTTCATTTTTTATCACGCAGGGTTTTTCTTGAATGCTACATATGCCTATTGCGAAAATTTGTGGAGTAGCAATATTGAAAATTCCCACGAACCCTTTTAACTCCTTACAAACTGAGCCTCCATTAGAGATGGTAATTGTTCCGGGTTGCAAATCATCAGGGGTTATTTTATTGTCTAGGGGTATTTTGTCATATTCTTTAATGTCTTTTTTGTTAGGCTTTGATTTATCAAGAGTCATTCCTATAAAAGCATGAATGCCTTTTAGTAAATGTCCTTTTTTCATTTCTTTTATCAGGGTATTTGTAGCAGCTTGGTACATTGGAATGTGAAGGTTGCAATTGGCTATTTTTTGTGCGGTTTTGTTAATGTATTCTTGCATTTCTACAAGTGTTTTGTCTTCAAAATTTCTTAAAGTTATGGGGATAATTTCGCCGTTTTCAAGTGCCCAGGGCATTGTTATGTTTATGTTTTTTATAACTTTAATTTCGCCGGTGATGCGTTTGGGGTTGTATTTTATGTGAGCGTTTACTTGTGGTGCAGCTTTGATGGCTTCTGTGCATATTTTCAGTAACAAGGTGTTTATAGTTAATTTTAAACTTTGATTATTTTTTTCGTTTAGTTTGTTAAATTCAGTTAGCAGTTCGGTTGCGTCTGCTTCGTAAATGAAAGTTACGTGTGGAACTGTTGTCCATGCCTCATTGGTTTCATAACTAATTGCTTTTCGCAGAATGTTAAACTTTTTCTCCATTAAATCGTCCCTGTTCTTCTACTGTATTATTAACATACATAAGTCAACTTTTCTATAATTAACACCTTGTCAAATTAGTAGCTAAACATCGATTTTTGAGGGTTTATTTTTCCATGGCTTTTTTGGCGGCAATTTCTATATCTTGTGCTTTTATGGTTTTTCTGCCTGCGTGCATTGCAAAGTCTAAGGCGTCTTTAGCAATTTTTATGCCTATGTTCTGGAGGGCTTCTGCTAGTTCTTTGGCTGCAGCTTCACTTACACGGTCTGCGCCTGCTTTTTTACATAATCTGTGCATTGGGGCTGTGGCTATTTCTATTTCAGTCATAATGTCATCTCGTGCTTCTTTTTCTAATTAAAGCAATATTTAACATTTATCACAATTTTTATAGTTGTCACGGGTCGGTGCGTTAGTTTTTGTGATTGGTTTTTTAAGATTCTGTTTCTTCTTTTTTGATGTAACATGGATAAAAATAAGCTCAAGGCACTATTGTGGAAGTGGCATTTTGGTGTAAAACAGGTTTTGTCTGTTTTACTTGTTTTTTTAGTTGTTTTATCGGTGGTGGTGTTGCCTGTTTGTTTGTTAGGGTTGACTTCTGCTCAAGTTGGGATGGGGAATGGTGAGGTTGGGGTTAGTCTTGTGCCTCTTTTGGATAAGTATGGTCAGCCTGCGGTTAATGCGGATGGTACCTTTTATCCTAATGACAAGTTTGAACTATCTTACAGTGCCGCGTTTGTATCGGGTGTTGTTTTTGAAAAGGTAGAGGTTAGCTATGACTCTTTGACGTTTAACTTGTTTGATTGTAGCAGTGACTTTGGCTCTGAGGTGGGTTTTGGTTTGTTTGAAGTTTTACCCTCTGCCCCTGCAGGAACATATTCTTTCTACTTTACTGCTTGGGGGAGTCGTTTTTCTGTATCTGAAAATACCACAATATCTGTAGTGGTAGAGTCGGTGTTCAGTGTTCAGGTTGTAGAGTATGATCCGCACTTTACAGTAGCCCTTACCTATACCGTTCCAACGGGTAGCGGTTCCAGCTATGACAAACCCTTTGCCTTAATCATACGATATGACGGCAATGGGCCAACGTTTAATCTTAATCAACGAGCTATAATCGATGATTACACTTGGACGGGTTATGCCCAGAAACTTCCTGACATAAACAGCGATATGCAGCAAGCTCTATCTCCAAATCTTACGGTTGCTAGTTTTCTTAACCAAACCTCCAGCAACCAATTTCTAACCCAAGGCCTAACCACAAAAACCAGCCAACCAGTCGTAAATGTGGATGGAAAAAGCTACCCAAACACTGAACTTCCCTTGATGTTTCTTTGGGAAGCAAACACCAACCACACCTTCATCTGGACAAAAACCCTCCCAACAACAGACGGATCAGGTTATGCTGAGTGGTTTGAGTTGCAAGCCAGCCTCATTTTCCCACCCGCAATAAACCCCAACTTGGACAACCAAACCGTAAGCCAAGAGGATCTGCAAAATCAGCTCTTAGACCAAATCAACTCACCCAATGGAACCCTAACCACCACACCCTTTGGCAACACCATCACCGCCATGGATAGTCATAACAAAGACATAGAGCAAATCGCAAAAAACACCGGCATAAATAAAAACCAAACCCTACAAAACCTCAACCCCACACACCAATACTTCACCTCACAAGAACGTTACGCAAAACTCCAATACCAACTAAACCCAAAAGTGGCTAAAGAAATTATTAACCAGAATTTCACAAACAACCTTTACTATAACTTGACACTTGGTTGCAATCTCTTTGGTGTTCCGCGGTATTTTAATGCTAACGTTACCTGTGAGCATGAATACTTTGATAAACCAATTAATGCAACGGCCTATAAATGGAATCCAGCCCAACAAAACTGGATTACTGATAACACTGTTAGCATAGAAGCTACCTTTGAATCCGCTCTAAATACAACTATTACAGATATTTTGCGTTCAAACCTTGAAGAACAAACAACCGACCCCATAGCCCTCAAAATGGCACTGGCAGACCTCTATGATTGCGGCCCCCAAACCTTCAAAGGCACAGGTACCATAGAAACAAATTTGAAACGCACAAGTCCCCTGTATTACAATCTTAAAATAACTGCCACTGGACAACCACAAAAAGTTACCCTGCAAAAAACAGTGCAACTTAACTTTCAAACCAACAACTCATACAACCTGCCTCTAAACTTTGACCCCAACTCACCCCTGCAAGTAACTGTTCTATCAGACAGCTCTCAAAATACCCTGCTAAATCTAGATGCACCAGTAGAACTTGGAGGACTAACCAACGTAACAGTTTATCTAATAACTAATCTACCCACAGAAAACTGGAACACTCTGCAAAAAAACCAGCTTGATCTTAAATTGCTTAAAACCCTTGATCTAACCCTGCCCCAAGAACAAGTCCAAATGTCCCATGAACATGAACAATTCATCCAATACTACCAAGGATATAGCAACGTGTTTGAAGATGTTTTAGGTTTTCATGGTCAAGCACAAATTGCAGTGCAAAAAGACCCAACCACAACTCCACTAACCGGGCAAGGTGAAGCATTACTCTATGTAGAAGCCATAAACATCTGGGGCACACCCTTCCACCAAATCACCCCAATCAGCTCCTACTCTAAACCCCACTGGGACATACCACTAAACGAAGTCACAATATATCTCATAGCCATTATTGTTATAGCCATAATTGTGAGTTTCATAGTCTACCTCATAAAGGCAAAATAGACGTAGAGGTACCTTGAAAATTAGTAAGAGTAGCTGTTATTGAAAATTGATTTTTTGGGCTTTTAAAATAAGGGTTGCTTTGGTTTATGGTGCACGTACTTGTTACTGTTGGATATGTTTCGGTCTTGGGCAGAGTTAGCTCGTAAGAAAGCCAATGAGGCAGTTTGTAGACTAAAATCTAATCGAGCATTGCTTGGTGTGGACGCGGGTATTCTTATTGCGTTTTTCACCATTACCATGTTGGTTATTTATCTTGCAACGCCCGTAATCATGTCCACCCTATTTGACATCATAATCGGTGGCCCAGAGGGAATTTATTCGTATCTTTTAGAGTTGCCTCTGATATCTACGCCAAGTAGTGGTGGGGGGACTTTGGGGCAACAACTCGGCGTGCCTATAACATATGTGTTTGGCATAATGCGAACAATCGCACTTGCCATGTTTGCCATAGTCCTAATAATAGCGGCTATTTGTTATGTGCTTGAGAATTTTAGAATAATGAATGAAGGCACCGCATCAAACATTATCATGAATAGTGTCTTTACGTTGATTCTCATATTTGCTTGTCAACCAGTCTATAATGCTGTTGCGGGTGCGATTAATTTGTTTGTGGGCTGGCCCAGTGTTGGCGGATCGGGGCTTTTGATTTCCTCAGGCAACATCATTGATGTCATAGTGGGCTATGGTACTGGCGGCATAGGAACCATACCGTTACCCAATTTGGATCCCTTTACTGGCTTTTTCTTTTCAGGTATTTTGATAATGCTGGTTGCTTCTCTGCTTATGCTAACTTTAGTGATGGGTATAACTAGGCTCTTCTTTGTGGGCGTTTTAGCCGCTGTTTTGCCCATACTTCTGGTTCTACGCTTAATCCCGCTAACAAAGCACTTTGCGGATACCTTGATACAAGATCTTGTTGGCTTCATGTTTGCAAGCATCATGGCGTCCATTATTCTTTTGTTTGGTTATCAAATCCTTATATCAACAAGTCTTAGTCCTCTTACGCAGATTTTGATAGCTATTATTACGTTGTTTGCTGCGGCGTATATGTCTACGGTGTTTGTGGGTAAGTTTGGTGCGCTTGGGATGTCGGCGGCAAATATGGTGGGGGGAGCTGTTTCTACTGCAACTGGCGCTGCTATGGGTATGGTTGGCGGGGCACTTCTTGGTGGTGGTGCAGGTATGGCTAGTAGGCTTGGGGGTTTGGCTGGTAAGGGTTTATCAAAAACAGAGATGCTTGGGCAGGCTGGTGAGGGGTTTGTGTCGGGTGCTGTGCCTGGGGCGGTGACGGGTTTTCTTGGAGGTGGTGGAGGCGGCATGGTTAGTGGGGGCAGATTTGGCAGGGGTTCCATGGGTATGCGTGGTATGGGTCTAACAGTTACACGTTCTATGAACATGCAAAAGGGGCCTGCGCAGGATTTCCTTAGTAACCGAGCAGGCTCAACCCTTACCGCATCACTTTACAAGAATTCATCGGGTGATGTTCTTCCAACAGCAACACCGGAGGCAAGTGCATTTTTCATGAGCGAGTTAGACAAAAAATCAGGCGAGGATGTGTATAATGGGTATGTTGCAAACAACTATCCAGAACTATCAGAAAACGTACAAAACCCCAGAGCGGCTGGACAGGAAATAAAACATCATCTACAATCTTTACCGCCCGAAGTAGCCTACAGCAACTGGCAACGAGCACAAAACCAAGGCAACCTACCAAAAGAGGGACGTATGACCTTTTACCAAAATGCTCGGGACGATGTGGGAACAAACAGAGAAACAGTATCTGCCATACAAAACGGCATACACATACCCAACCTCGAAGCCCTCGACAACTTACCTCGATTTGCCATAGACTCATTCAACACAGGAACAGTAACACAAAAAGGATCAATCGCAAACGCCAAAATCTTCACAGGAATAAAACAGCTAGGCGTATCCGAGAATATACAAAGCACAAATCACATGGCCGAAATGGCTTTTCGCAAGGCTTCGCCTGAGGTTTTAGGAGCACAGCTTGCCCAAACTTCAGGGGTAAATATGACCTCAAAAGAACAAAAAACATATGGATACGCTATGTCAAAAGTCCGCGATGTAGTAGTCAAACGAAATCCAACATTAGCCGCAAACATGGCATATTACACAATGGGTGATGGCAGGAATCAATTTATCCCTCTAATGAGCGATACAAACTTCACAACTCAAGCAGTA
>WQVG01000095.1 GCA_009781675.1 Candidatus Bathycorpusculum acetigenes
GATTTTGTTTTATCTTTAGGTAAAAAATGTGATATTTCTGAGAAGATTGTGCCTAAAGGCTGGAGCGTTTTGCCTAAGCGTTGGTGCGTGGAGCGGACATTTAGTTGGCTTATGTGGTTTAGACGGTTGTCTAAGGATTATGAAATATTGACAACCTCAGAAGAAGCCATGATAATGATCGCGCACTCAACAACCTTGCTCAGGAGACTCCGCCATTGAATACAGGTTCTTACATAGAACTGACAAAGATAAACGGCGGATTTGTGTATGGAACCTACGTTGAGGGTACAATACCGATACCCGTTCAAGTACCGAATCAATAGGTTAAACATTACGCCATAGCATAGATAGTACCTACGACTCAACTCGCTGAAATTAGAATCAACAACACGCTTCCCATAGGCTGTTAAAGACTGGCTGGTGGCTCTGAAAGGATTAGGCGTTTAGCATTCATCACTGCGCAGATAAGCCAGTGGGAATAAGAGTCATAACCCGAAACGCAGAACTCGGTAGTACCAGCGACGCACACCGCCATCTGTAAAAATAAAATTGAAACAACTACAGATTAACCATTTTTTGCCTCACAACTTAATATTAACAAAACTGTTTATAACCGTAACTTTTCAAAGTTGCCCCTATGGGATTTTAAGTAGGTCAGAAAAAATCTTCTGAATCTCTTCAGTTTTCTTTGGTAAAGCACACAAATACTCTCGCCCGTTCGCTTCAACGATCATTCGCATCTTAGACAACACATACAAAACCTCTCGGACCGACACCACACCCACAAGTCCCCGCTCACGTAGCCGTAGCAAAATCTTAAAGTAAAGGCGCATAGCCAAAAACACCACCACGAAATACCCCCGAACCACATCATCATCCCCCAAACACGTACGATCCGCCTCCAAATCATTCTTCAGGTAATCAAAAGCCTGCTCAATCTCCTCCCGCGCCTTATACTGCCCATACACCACCACCGGTTCAACATCCAAATCAGACAAAATCCCAAACACACCCGCCAAACGATGCTCAAAACCATACTGCTCCATAGACAACTTTTGCTTAAACACCTGAGCAAGCAAATGCTCCTCAGTCAACCTCCCCAGACGGGGATCTTTAAACAAATACAAAAACCCATACTCACCACAACATGCCTTAGCACAAGCAACCATCCGCTTCTTACCATACTCAAACACACCCGAAAACTCAACCGCAGGCGGCAAAAACTGGGAATTTTTCATCAAAGGCACAATATAGTGAATCCCCGCCTTCTTTAGCTCTAAGAGCAGCTCATAGGAAGTAAACCCGCGATCCATAATAAACCCCAGATCAGACCCGCTATAGTGGGCTTTGAAATAGTTGAGAATCTTGACCTCTTTTAGTGACCCATAGAACACATCTATGGCTACGGGCAGGTGGGTGGTGGTGGAAAATGCTAAAGCAACCCTTATTTGGCCGCTTTGTTCCCAGCCGGGATTATAGCCTCGCTCGGCTAAAAGTAAGCGTTTGCTACTAGATAGTATGGAGGTTAAATCATAAAATAGCATGCCGCCTTGGGGGGTTAGGTCGTGGAATAGGTCGTAGGTTTCCTGTGTCATTATGCCTATGTTTTTGAGTATGGTGGTTACGTTTTTTGGGGTGAGGTTGAGGTTTAGGTTTGTTTTTGTTGAGATGTAGAGGTCGTTCCAGGTTGTTTGGGTTTGGCGTATGGGTCCGGGGTGGTTGGCGCGTATTATGGAGAGGGCGATTAGTTCGTTTATGTGGGGTATGTTGGTTTTGATGTTTTGGATGTCTTGTGAGAGGTTTAGGAGGAGTTGGGGGCTGCCGTATTCGTAGGTTTGTGTGGTTGATTGTTTGGTTTTTTGTTTTTTGGGGTGGTATGTGCCGTCGGGGGTTATTTTGCCTAGGCTTTGGGTTTGTTTTTGGGGTTGTTTTTTTTGTTTGTTCCAGGTGGTGTGGATTTTGTTTACGTAGTAGTGTCCTTTTGTGTGTCGGAGCTGCAGGGGTGTTTGTTCTTGTTGTTTTAGTTTTTCGAAGGTTACTTGTATGGGCGTCGGCACGTCTTTCATAGGGGCAATATAGGGGCAACTTTATTTAAGGTTTATGGTTAAATGCTCAAACGGGGAACGGATTAAGCGTTAAATGTCCACATAGGGGCAAAAAAGCAGAGTTATGGTTTGGATACGTATACTAAGTTCAATTTGTTTGATGATATAAAATTAGACGAAGATAGGGAATTAACAAAACGGGTGGAAGGTGTACTTGAAGAAATTGCTGTATCTGTCAAAGCAAATAACTGCGATGATTTTGAAAGGGGTTGTAATACTCTATGGCGTTTATTAGGGTTTGAAGAACCTAGGTTTTGGGTCGATTTATTGGAGACCATAATGGATGAAAAGTATCATTGTGTGTTTAGGGCAAATGAACTTAAAAATGTGGCGATTACCTGTCATGCATCAAAGGGTTTAGAATTTGATAATGTAGTTATTTTTGCTACTGATTACGATTTTGAGAATAGTACTGACCTTTGCAACCATTATGTGGCTTCAACAAGAGCAAGGAATAACTTGTTTATAGTTTACAACAGCCATGATCGCAGATGTAAAACTTATATTAAGTATATGAGCAACGTAGCTAAAGCACTTGAGTTAAAATTTACTGATGTTTATATTGTAAATCAGTACTTGTCATAAATTGGTATTTTGATATTGTAATTGTAGTTTTCTTAAAATTATTTTTATCTCAATAAATTGATAAAATGTATCATATGTTGCATATTTATGCGTGTTTTAGTCACAGTAGTTCTGAAAGTGTAATTCAACTGTCTGCGTTTGATCCTTTTATTTAAAATCACGGTTTACTCCACAGCTTCGGCTGAGATCCGCAGGTAATTCAAAAAACAAGTTTCGGATCCTCAAGACCGTTGACCGTAGTACACTGCGAACTATTGACCAAGTGCTCGGATCGTGATCTGTAGCTTTCCATCGACTCTACGACAAATGCCTATTACGAAAAGCCTTAAAACCCTGCAATATCCTAATTCCAAATAGAGGACTGAATTGAATGGATTACTATAACTGTAAATATTTTGATCCTGACGAGTGTAAAACTATAACTTGTGATGCATGCGAGAACTTTGAAAGCAATGACACCAACGATCCGTTTACATGTAAAGTGTGTGGTAAACAATTCAACCCAACTGAAAATAACATGTTAACATTAGATAGTTTGAAACATTATCAATGTCCAAGTTGTGATGGTGTTAACGACATTGAAAGTGCTGATACCCAATATCAGTTTATGTGTGAGGCCTGTGGTAAACAATTCAACCCAACTGAAAATAACAGGGTTGACATAAAAAATGCTGAACAGTATCAATGTCCAGTCTGTAATAATCTTAACGTTTACAGAGATGACGAACACATTACCAACAAAACAGGCAATTCTTACTGAACAAATGGAATGGCTCGGTAAATCTCGCGTTTTGATTCTATTATTTTACCGTTACCTAACAAGCGCCGAATTGAGTCTCTCAACTCAATTTCGTGAGAAGTTTTTACCGCACCAAATTTTTCCGAAAGCGTATAATAGCTAACACCGATTTCACTTGTTTCTTTCTCAGTAATGAATTTGAGTACCTGCCGATCAAATTCGCTCAATGACACTAACTCTATACCTTTGGAGGTAAACAGATCGTCCCAAGCTTCGAATATGTTTTCAATATTTTTGACATAAAAGTCCTCGATAGCCTTGTAGACTAAATTGTCGTCAACTGTTGGAATTTGTTGTGAACGTGCGGAGGATAGGGCTAATCGTAGCGATGATTGAGGCTTACCATAGTAATTAGCATCAAATATACCGTGTCGCTGGACTTCTTGGGGAAGATCATATTTTTCGGCAATATTTAGTATCTTTTGACTGGCTTTTTCAAGAGTATTATTAAGATCTTCTTGGGTTTTGCCTACAGTTGGAAACAGCATCTGCATGGTCACAATATATTTAGTAACGTCAAGTGGGGGATCAAAGCGCATTGGGCGCATTTCAGCACTGTTCTGTAATATAGTTGGCTGATCTACCAGTCTGAGGGGCGGATCATAAATTGATCGAGGCTGATTACGGCGGCTACCTAAACCTATGGAAACCTCTGTGAATCTTTTTGATTTTCTTCGGTCAAGAAAAGTTACTAAATTTTGGTTAAGGGGTTTATCGGCGCTAAAACTACGAAATTGCCAAGTGAAAGGGGATAGGGGTTGTTCAACTGCCAATTCTGGAATTGTGAGGTTCCCCGATTTGCCGTGTGCAATATCGGGTGGTAGAAGATCAAAAAAATATTTGAATAACTTGTTGGTTTGACGATGTTCCGATTCGTCATATAGGGTGATGCTTAATCCGCCCGCCTGTCCAAGATTCAATAGTGGCGGTGAACTGACAAATTCAAAGGCAAGTAAGTCTTTTTGTGGCGAAAATATTCCACTCCACTGTAAGAAGAGCTGTTGTTGGAATTCTTTGAAATCAATTTCGGGTTTGATTGGATGACTAATTTTAGCTGGGATTATGTCATCGACCATTATTTCCCAGTAATCGTAAAAAATACTTTTCTGCCCAGTGACTGTCACATAGGAGAGATTTGAGGGAATCTCTACATCGGGGGGACATTCGCATATAATGTAATCTTGGGGCAGATGAGCCGCGGGGATCATAAGAAACCGGTTTCTGCCGAGTTTGCCATCGTAAACAACTATACCTGAAACAGATGGAGTTGTTGATTTTTTTGCATATGCAAACTCTTTTAGAATGTCGAATTCCCACTTGTTAAATTCGCCACCGTATTGTCTATTTCTAAAGGCAGGTTTTATGGGCGTGAATTTATCCATTTTTTTTAATTTATCAATAGAGGCAGGTTTTGGGATAAATGTCACTTACGGGCTCTCCATGGCAGAGTACTACAACTTTACAGTAATATAAGTAAACTGCGTGAAAATAGAAATACTTCAAAACAGAGGTGCCATTGGACTTGTTTGAGGTGTTTGTTGGTGTCGAGGGCAGAGTTTTGCAGGTTTTGAGTACGTTTTTTTTTAAAAATACTTGGCAGATTTATGGTCGTTTTAATGGTTTGGTGGACTATGTTTTCAACCAACAAACAAGAGTAAGCATGCTTAAAAAACAAAGAGCAGTCAAAAAATATATAAAAGTATGTTATATAGAGAGGGCGAGTAAGCACGCTTAAAATTTTTCCCACATTAATCATGGCTAATTTATGCTTATTTAGACAAATAAATGACGTATGGCTAATTATTTTCTATTTAACAGTGTTTCCCCATCATGTTTTGGTTAAAGGAGATTGTTTTTAACGGTTTTTTCTTTTCAATTTTTGTGAAAATGTGTTGTGTATATGTGTAAATTTGGGTCATGCCTCAAACTAGTTTATAAGCGAAATAGTGGATATTATCATGAGGATTAGTTGTGGTAAAAGTACCTGTAAAATGCATACATTGCAGAAGTGAAAACGTAGTAAAAATGGGCAAACAACCAACCA
>WQVG01000096.1 GCA_009781675.1 Candidatus Bathycorpusculum acetigenes
TCCCAGTTCGATGCAAGCAGCAGAATGTTTTTGATGGTGATTTTGATGGTCGCTGCCCTTCAGGAAGAAGGGCAGCTCAATTATATAAATTCGTTAACAATAAAAAATACCATACAACAAATAGGGGTAACTGCACACATATAAACGCCCAACGCAATCATTAATTGAGGCATTCCATTGTCGCAATCAGTATGGAAGAAACCTGTCGTGTGCATTTTTAGAGAACGAAACCTAAACCCCGAATCGGATCCCTTTGTGGTGATTAAAGCCCGTCAGTTAACCGTAACATCAGACAACAACCTCAAATATTTTGGCGCCATCAAAGATTTTTTTACCCTAATGGGTGATGCTGACTATCTATCCTCAGATGAAGGCAAACCCGATCATTATGTGATATGCTGGTTTGACGACACCCAACCCGACGACATGACCCACGACCTAAGACGCCTGCGTGGCGTCCACTTTAACGGAAACATAACCTACAACACCAACGAAAAAACACATAAACGAACCTACAACGCCACCTTCAACGCAGAACAAGCCAAACTCACCTAAGCAAAAAGAAGAGTTATACAGGAATAATCAAAGATAAGATCCTAAACATTATTCCGCCGATTAATAGGGCGGAGCCTATGTTAGCGGCAGATATTGTGGCGGCAACTTTCCAACCAAACTCTTTGCCCAAGATTGCTATGGTTGAGACACAGGGCAAATAGAGCATAGCAACCAATGCCAAGATAACCAACTGTACAGGGGTAAAGCCCGCCAGCAGATTAGTGGTACCCAAGATAGCCACTGCGCCGATGAGCACAAACTCCTTGCGTATTGTACCCAAGATAAGTAACACGCCCACAAAAGCGGGTAAACCAAGCCACCAAACGGTCAACGGTGCTAAAGCATCGCTTAGAGGGGACAGTACGTTGAGGGCATATGCAACTTGGATAAGGATACTACCCACTAGATAAATGGGGAACACAACATAGATTATGGATTTTGTGCGGATCCAGGTTTGCTTGAGCACCACCTGTGGAGAGGGCATTTTAAAATTGCTCAGCTCCATAATCAGTCCGGTAGATTTACCGGGCACCGCTTTCATGGCAACTCGACCTAATACAAGAATAACTGCAACGTCAATAACATAGAGCAACAATGCCCACTGAACCCCAACAAATAAACCCACCATACCAAAGAGGATAAGAGTGCGAGCAGAACAGGGTGCAAACGTGATGGCAAACGCCGCCAGTAGTCGCTCACGCCGGGTTTCCATTATTTTACAGGCTTGAATAGCAGGTACGCTACAACCATAGCCCAAAATTATTGGGATAAGGGCTTTACCGTGGAGTCCTATCTTGTGCATAGCGCTATCCATCATAAATGCGACGCGTGTTAGGATACCGGAGTCTTCTATGACTGCCAAAAGCAGGTAGAAGGGAATCACAAAGGGGATGATGAGTGTTAAGCCTGCGCTAAAGCCGCCCCACAATCCGTTTATGAGGATAGTGAGAAGGGGTAATTCGGCCGATAATGCAGGGTCAACGGGGTAGATAAAGTTCAATGCATGTGTAATTGAACTTGAGAGGGCATTACCGACAAAAAAGGTCCAGAGCAGTAATCCCACGATCACACTAACGGAAGTTACATATCCCCAGATTTTGTGGGTAGTTACCCATTCGAGCTTGTCAGAGAACGTATTCCAAATCTCGCTTTGTTGAAGTGCTGAGGCGGTGATTTGACTTGCTATTGCATACCGTTCGGAGGCGATAAGCGAGAAGCAGGGTTCTTGACAGCTGTGTTGGAGTTCAGCCGCGATTTTTTTTGAGGCGTCAGCGATCGTCTTAGATTTATCTGCGATAAACTGGGTTAGTTCGTTGTCGCCTTCTAAGAGTTTAATCGCCAGCCATCGCGATGGATATTGGAGATCAAGGGCTTCTTTTTGGATTAAGTGCTGGAGTTGTTGGATTTTTTCCTCTATTATCGGTCGGTATTGTATGGTCGGGGGTTTTTGTTTGCGGTCGGTGACTTTGAGGGCTTCTTGTATGACTTCATAGATGCCTTCGCCTCGGATAGCTGTCGCAAAGACTACCGGCACGCCAAGGGCGTTTTGGAGTTTGTCTTTATCGATAATCATACCCTTGCTTTTTGCAACATCTACTTGGTTGAGGCATAACACCAGGGGAGCCTGCAACTCTATGAGCTGGATGGTAAAGAAGAGGTTACGTTCCAAAATGGAAGCGTCAACCATGTTTATGACGGCATCAGGTTTCTCTAGGGCAATATAGTCTCGGGATACCCGTTCTTCCATAGAGAATGTAGAGAAGGAGTAGATTCCGGGAAGATCGATGATTTTGATTTCGTGACCTTCAAAGGTTAGAGTACCCTCTGCACGGTCGACCGTTTTGCCGGGCCAGTTGCCGATGATTTGGCTGGATCCTGTGAGCTGGTTGAAGATGACGCTTTTGCCTACATTGGCGTTTCCGGCGAGGGCAAAGGTGAATGATGGAGCATTTTTGGCGTCGCGGCCTTTATCGGGGTTTGATGGATCTGACTGAGGTGACATGCTAAAACCTCACGGGATTGTGGTTGCTGTTTCTGCTTCAACAAATACGTTACGAGCTATGTCTTGGCCCAATGCCAGCTTAGATCCACGTACCGAAACTTCGACTGGACCACCCATAGGTGCAATTTTAATAACTTTGATTTGTGTACCTGGAGTTAGTCCCATATCGAGTAATCGCTGGAGAACATTGTGTTCGCCGCGGATGAAACGGATTTTTCCGTATTTGCCGTCTTTGAGTTCATTGAGGGGCGTTAGATTTTTGTTATATCGACCGATTTCTTCAAGGCCTTGAGAGGGTAGTTTGGGGCATTCTTGGCAGTTTGATAGGGATTGACTGCAGGCAGGACGGTGGGTGCTACGGCTACAGATGCTTGAGTGTTTGGTAGAGTTATAAATGGAGGGTTGAGGTTTGTCTTGGAGGGTTTGTTTTTTGCAGGTTTGCGGGGGATCTTTGTTTTTGTCGGTGTTGTAGATGTTGGTTAGGAATTTGAGGGATGTAGTTATGTTTGTGGGTGTAAGGGAGAGTTTTTGGGTGCGTTTGGCGTTGCTGACAAAGTTGGCAGTTTTGATTAACGCATGGACTGCTTGGATGTATTCTCGGGCTGTTTTTTGCTCCATTGCACCCACTTTTAGATGAGGCTAAAAATATTAGAATAGACTATTAAATATTTAGTTCCTTACAAAATAATCCTGCACAAAAACCAAACCACCAAATTAAACAACATTGCGTAACACAAACCCAGAAACACAGATCATTTAACCAGCCGACTACTTGGTCGATAACACTACACCTGCATAAGACACCAAAAATCAAAAACTATTAACTACAAGAAACAAACAGCACAAGTATTGTCCATTGAATTGTCGGTTCAACAACGGCCGGAACTCATAGAGCGGAAACAAAACCAACCATCAGTCATCAATCAGGTTGCCCTTAAGAAGAATTGTTGGGGGTATAACATTTGGCAGTATGTTTAGTTTTAGAAAAACAGAAGGTAATGAAGAGAAAGATTGGAAGTGAGAGTTGTGAGAAGAGACAACAGATGGCTAAGCGGTTTTCCCAGGAGGGGGTGATTCCTGAGGAATAGAGGATTTATTTGCGTATGTGTCTCCTCTCACAGTTCTTGTTATCTACTGCTTTGCTTTATAAGCTTAATCTAAATCAAGCCACACAGAACAAAACCAGCAACAACACATAAGAAAAATAACCAGCACAACGTCTGAGTAACCATGACTTTGCTGATCCTTTGACCAGTAGCTGGTTTGGATGATAAACATAAGTGCGGCAACTATCAACTCGGGAACCAAAGCAACATAGTAACCCCTCAGCCTTTTTCAACACACCTCAAACGTCATTTAGCTGATTCATTGGGTCACCTTAGATGCCATGTACAACCGGCAAAAAGGGGAGACACAACCAATTTTTTGGAGCTAACCGCGTAAATAAATACGCAAGGTAGAAATTCAGAAACAAACCGCAACCGCATAGATGTCAATCGATAATTAAGTTACCTAATTTGGTTTTTTGGATTTTATCCTGTGAAGTTTAGGAGAAATATGCGTCGGGGGTTAGTACCAAATGTCTGTTCGTCAGTTATGTGTGTAAAATTGCCTGAAGCATAGAGTTGTTCATAGATCTGTTGGAGGTTTAGGGTGGTGTTGTAGTAGGGTACGGTGCCACCGAGTTCATAGGTAAAAATGTATTGTACGTTGTATTGTTTGCATTGTTTGATAAGTTCGGTGACACTAAAGTTGGGGGTGTAGGTGTCTACGGGCAAGTCGGGGTACTGGTAGGTCTTTATGTTGTGTTCTCCTTTTTCTAAGAGGTAGAATTCAACCATGTCTGCGCTAAAGAGGTTAAATGGGCATAGGAGCATAAATGATTTGTTAGCTTCCATATGGGTGAGGGCATAGTTGGTGGCGCCTTTGAGGTCTATGGTTATGTGCATTTGTGAAGTGTAGCTATGTGCGTCGTATATGCTGTAGAGCATAGCACCTGCCACCATGACAGCCAGCATAGCTGAGGCGGCTTTGATTAAGCGCTTTTTCTTTGCTGAACTTGGTTTTTTCCATGCCTTCTGTATAGTGTTGCCAAGTGCTAATATAGCAACAGATGTGGAGATTGCTAAGGCTGGAAATAGCGGCGTTACATAGCGCCATTCCTTGTTAGATATAAGCGTGAAAAACACAAAGATAGTTGTAAACCAAATCAGGATAAACTTGTCTTCATGGCGATGTCTCCAAGCCATAAATGCTAAGCCTGCTAAGCCTGAAATGTAGAGGAAAATTGAGACGGGATGAATGTCGTTATAGGGCCAAACCAGTTCTATGAAGTAAAAGATAGGCCCAGGGAAACGGGTGCTGTAGATAGAGCGTTCAGGATTGCCAACTTGGAGCGCATAGAGCCATTGGTTGAGAATTATATTCTTATAGACTTCATAGGCAATTACCAACCATGGCGTCACAACCAACACTGCAGTGGCTATGACTATCGAGAATTTTTTCAAGACGACCTTCAGGTGTTTTCGCGCTAAAAGGATAAGACTCAACAGCATTATAACGCTTGCAATGATCATCTGGTATTTTGCTAAAAAACCTAAGCCGAGAGCCAATCCGCTTATCACCAGCATCCGGTCTTGACGCCTGACTAGCCAGTGATAGAAGCAAAGTAGTGACGCTGTGAGAACAAAGCGCCTTCGGCGCAAATTAATTAAAACTGCCAACTAGCATAATCAGCATCATCATCCCACTCACTATAAACCAAACCCCCACCCCCACCATCATCAGGCCTAGACACACCCACAA
>WQVG01000097.1 GCA_009781675.1 Candidatus Bathycorpusculum acetigenes
ATGATTATTTTGCTGATGATTGTTTGGTTCGTGGTTGTGTGAATGCTTGGTTTAATGGTGTGGCTTCTGGGGGGGCGGATAGTTTGCCTGTTGGTGCTAGGCTGCGGGGTTATACGATGCGCCATACTGCGGCAACGGTTGTTGGGAGTTGTGGTGTTGAGGTGTCTTTGTTTGATGGGTTTAGTAAACCAACGTTTGTTCAGGCGGGTGTTGGGGATGATGTTGCGTTTGTGTTGAGTTTTGGTGAGGCGGCGAACTTTTTGTCTTTGTCTTTTTTTGATGGTAATGTTGGTTTTTTGGGGAGTGGGTTTGGTGCTTGTGTGGGTTTTGCTAAGCTTTCTGTTCCTTTTGTGGGGGGTTGTGGTATGTGGCTTCGTTCTCCGGGTGATTTGGGTTCTGTTGTGGGTTGTTTGGATTCTGGGGGCCGCGTTTTTCAATCTTCAACTGGTGGAAATGGGTTTGTTTATCCGGCTGTTTGGGTCCATTCGAGTATTTTTGAGGTGCCCTAAGTTGATTGTTGGCTGTAAACCGGCTTTTTGGATGAATCTAAGTTTGTCCTTTTTCAGACAAACTGGAATGGAACAATTATCGTGTGTTATGGTGTGTATGTTCGGCTAGTGTCGGATCTTGTAAGTAATTAATTAAGCCCTGGCAAGTCAAAGAATGGTGCATTCTCAAAGCAAACGCCGAATACGTAGCCAAAATGGGAGATATTCTAGAGGTCTATCAACGACCCTGTGATCCCCTAAAACCAATGGTATGCATCGATGAGACCAACAGGTAGCTCATCAAACAAACCCGTCTACCCTAGCGCCCGGTCAGTCTCAGAAGGTGGATTATGAGTATGAGCGTGGGGGTGGCAGAGTTTTATGATCTTTGAATCTCTGGCGGGTCGGCGTGAAACCCTTGTTACGCAGACGCGAACAGCTGTTGATTTTATGTATGCGCTCAAGTATGCTTTGGATGTGATGTATCCTTTTGTGGATAGGATTGTTTGGTGATGGATAATTTAAACACTCATAAGCCGGGGTGTTGTGTGAGGCGTTTTGTGTTGGGGAGGCGCATCGGTTGGTGAATTGGTTTGAGTGGCACTATACTCTCAAGCATGGGCGTTGGTTGGGGAGTTGGTTGGATATGACTGAGATTGAGATGGGGTTATGTGTCGTCAGGTGCTTGGGCTGCAATTGGAGATATGGAGAGTTTTAAAGCGAAAGTTGAGGCTTGGACGCGACAGCGTAATAGCACCGGCTTAAAAGTTAACTGGCGATTCACCACCAAGGATGCGAGAATCAAATTAAAACGCCTACCCCACAATACTCTAATTACTTCCGGATGGAGCCATAGATATTTCTAACTTGTTGAAGAAGACTGATAATTAGTTTTTCAAGCATCCCAATGGTACAACCCATACACCATTATCCATTTGAAAAGCATATTCCGTTGATGTAAGAACCAGTAAAAACGAGGGCTTATTCATTTTTTCAGTGTCCACCACTTTTTCCAGCCTTAACAAAGCTTCGCAAGCATCCTCAATTTCGCCCACGCCCATTTTGATTTCAACAGCACCCCAACGCCCATCCGCAAGCGCAATGATACCATCAACCTCTAAACCAGTTTTATCACGATAATGATAAACATGCCCATCAATGCTCTCAGCATAAACCCTCAAATCCCTTATGCACAGTGACTCAAAAAGCAAACCAAATGTTTCAAAATCCGATAATAGCTTGTTAGGTGTAGCCCGAAGCGCAGCTGTAGCTATCGAAGGATCAACAAAATGGCGTTTAGCAGTTGTCCGAATTGCAGTTTTAGAACGGAGCTTAGCACTCCAAGCAGGCAAGTCCTCTATAACAAAAATTTTCTTCAACGCATCAATATATTGCACAATTGTAACCTGAGAGAGAGTTTCATCATTCTCTGCTAAATCATTCAATATAGTTGAAATTCTCGCCTCTGATGATATATTTCTAGCCAAAGAACGCAACAGAGCCTTAACTCTATCAGGATTTTTCTCAATCCCATCAGCTTTTGAAATATCCTCATTAGCAAGCGCTTCCAAATAATCATTAGCAACGGCTAACGCAATTTTTTCATCCTTTTCATGGGCAACAGCAGGCCAACCACCACGATTTATCAAAAAAGCCAATTGCTCAACAGAAATATTGGATTTACTTTCCATATTACCTGTGCCGTCAAATAACCTTTCAAGAGAAATCTCGCCATTAGAATCCCCTGTCTCAAATAAAGACATGGTCCGCATTTTCATCCGCGCGATCCTGCCCGTTCCTGTGTGCATATCATCGGTTCTGGTTGGAATAACAGAGCCCGTTAAGATAAATTGACCCTTTTGATGACGTTTATCAACAGCAAATCTAACAGCATTCCAAAGCTCAGGTGCTACCTGCCATTCATCTAGTAATCGTGGTGTTTCGCCTTCTAATAATAAAGACGGTTTGGTCTTAGCCATTAGAATATTTGCTTTCGAAGTATCAGGGTCTTGCATGTACAAAACACTCTTTGCCTTTTTCTCAGCCGAACTTGTTTTACCACACCATTTCGGGCCTTCTATCAAAACGGCTCCCTTTGCTTGCAAAAGAAGAGATAGCCGGTCATCTGAAATGCGCGTCAGATAATTGTCATTCATCCCCTTTGTCACTTATAGTTATAGTCTAACTTTTAATTGTCACTAGTTCGCTATAAACTTTGGCGGGGTTTTACTATTAACTTTGGCAGAATTTTACTATAAACTTTGGCGGGGTTTTACTATTAACTTTGGCAGAATTTTACTATAAACTTTGGCGGGGTTTTACTATTAACTTTGGCAGAATTTTACTATAAACTTTGGCGGTTGCGCTTATCAGTCGATACAAGACAGTACAATTTCAGCTGTGCTTAGTTCGTTTTGTAATTCGCCAAGTGTGTAAACATCGACACGCGAAGCGCTTCCCGTTGCTGTTATCGGCAAAACAAACACCGAAGAGGCAAACAGACAAGTTACAATTAACATGTGGATCACACTTTTTTGTATTTTGCTTTTTTTCATAACTATATACTCAATACTTATTATAACGTAAGATATGTGGTAATGTTGTATTGGTTTTGTTGTGTTTATGTTGCGTTTCTGTGGTTACTTGTTTTGTGAGGGTTTGTGGTGGGTTTGGTGGTTGGGGCTGGTTGAGTTTCATTATATTTTGTCATTATACATGACTTTTTTCATGTGTAACGCGATAACATATATATTGGTTGTTTTAAAGCGGTATACGAGATATACCATGAACATCAATAATGTTAAAAGTACCACGCCTAACTCACGTGGTCTTCAAAAAAATATAATTGTCCTCACTCTATCAATTATGTTGCTAGCCAGTTCTCTGTTTGTTTGTGGATTCGTTGCTGCTGGGGGTGTAAACGGCAGAACTCTCACAGCAAGCCTGACTGGTGATACATCTGACTGGATAGAGATTGCAACATCTGGCGAATATTCTCTCATCCTGCGAAAAGAGAACCTTCCAAACAGTCGAATACCCTTCGCAAATAGCTACGTTTCCTACCCTACTTCTGATGCTCGAACTTTTGTAAACAATTGGTTTAAAAACACTCTAAGCAGCACAGCACGAATACGCGATTTCACAGTTCAAAATAATGCAAACACCACTCTAGGTGCCTTCGCATCGACCGGATCAGGCTTAAGCACCCCCTCCTCAGCACCTGCTAGAACTGGCGATGATGTTGCATTTTTGTTAAGCTTTGCTGAAGCCTCCCTATATTGCAGCAAACAATACGCAACTAGTACAACAAACTGGGTTAACAGCCCTAGTATTGCTCAAAGTAACTATGGTAAATTAACCATCCCATCTGGCCAGCAGAATGATTTTTGGTGGCTACGCTCGCCTGGCGCAACTAGCACTAGTACCAGCTCTGTTGGCTCTCACAGCCCCGCCCTGGCTGACCTTGTTTACCAAAGCTCAACAATAGGCGGATATCCCTATATTCGCCCCGCTCTATGGGTTAAATCAAATGTCTTTGACTATAGTATTACCTACGAATTAGACGGCGGCAGCAATGCAGTGAACAATCCCGTTTCGTTTGCTTCAGGTGTTTTACCGCTTTCTATAGCTAATCCAAACAAGTCTGGTTATACCTTTTTGGGTTGGACCGTTAGATATGCGGCTGGAAGCACGATCATAGGCACTCCAACAACTTCCTGCACCATTCCAAGCGGAACAACAGGAGATATCATCATAACCGCAAATTGGACACCCCAACCAGTCAACGTCTCATACACAGTGCATTATTATTTAGACGGCACAACCGTATCGATATGCCAAGATAAAGTTGTCTCTGGTCAAGTGATGGGATCTTGGATAACTGAATATGCAATTAATGTGGCTGGCTATACTCCAAGTTACCCCTATAGCGCAAGCGGAGTACTTAATGCTACAGGCAATGTATTTGTGATCTATTATTCTGCAAATCCACTTGTCACATATACAGTACATTATTATCTAGAGGGTACAACAACCAAGATCGCTGATAGCAAAAATGTGACCGGTCAGGTGCTGGGATCTTGGATAACTGAATATGCAATTAATGTAGCCGGATACACTCCAACATATCCATCTGTGGGTGGAGTGCTTACCGCTCCAAATAATGTATTTGTGTTCAACTACTCGGCAAATACAAACATTGCATACACGGTACACTACTATCTGATAGGTACATCCACAAAAGTTACTGATAGCAAAAACGTGACTAGTCAAACAATGGGTACTCTAATTACCGAGAACGCAACTAATGTGGCGGGTTATATTGCGGTTGCTCCGACTTCGGTGTCTGGGGTGCTTAATGCTACAAGTAATGAGTTTGTATTCTACTATACAGCGAGCACTGTTTCGTATGAGGTGCACTATTATTTGCAGGATACGTCAGTACAGGTGGTTGCGGATAAGATTGTTTATGGTCAGGTGTTGGGTTCTTGGGTGACTGAGTATGCGGTTGAGGTGTGGGGTTATATTGCGGTTGCTCCGACTTCGGTGTCTGGGGTGCTTAATGCTACAAGTAATGAGTTTGTATTCTACTATACAATAGATCCAAACGCTAAATAGCTCCCGGTCATAACTTGACAACAACTCAACCCCCATTTTTTATTTAAGGAAACCTGTCTAAAGATGTGCTTTTTGAGAGATCTCAACTCTAAT
Organism: Candidatus Bathycorpusculum acetigenes; assembly: GCA_009781675.1. Taxonomy (GTDB): domain Archaea; phylum Thermoproteota; class Bathyarchaeia; order Bathyarchaeales; family Bathycorpusculaceae; genus Bathycorpusculum; species Bathycorpusculum acetigenes. The sequence goes on from WQVG01000097.1 coordinate 5,199, forward strand.
ATTACAGTTGTAAATATTTTTAAGTCAGAAGGCGATATTGGTTGTTACCTATAAGCCGGTTGTTTGAGTTTGATGATGGTAAATTGCGACTTCGAGACAGAG
>WQVG01000098.1 GCA_009781675.1 Candidatus Bathycorpusculum acetigenes
ATAGCCATCTATCCTCATTTGCTGGCTTCTGTTTTTGTCTTTGAGGTCTACATTTTCGCTTTCAAGCCCCTTTATCTTGTTTCTCATAGCTTGATAGTTTACACCCGATTGAGATTTCACAAAATCAGCCATAGACTTCTCAAGAGAAACCTGCATATCATCCAAGAAACCAGCCTCATTCGCCGCAATGTGTTTTGCTAACCACTTCTCCATAGGTACAGTAACAAATTCCTCTTTGCCGAAGGTCTTTTTTGTGATTTTAACGTAATCGGGAAGCCTCACGGAACTATCACTTGCCTCCTTCACGCTTTCTACGTACTTTTTCTTGGCTCTATATTCAGCATTGACAGCAGCCATCCGAGCGGCGTTCTGTTGCCCTTGTTCTAATTGCCCCCGTAACACTCCGATTTGACCCTCTAGCTTGCCCTTTTCCTCTTCAAGGTATCTAACATCATCTCGAAGTTCAAACGCCGTATCGCGTGCCTTAGACACGCTAACAAGGGCTTGCTCTTTTAACCCTTCTAATTCCGCAACCTCTTTCGCCCGTTCCTGCTTTTTGAAGTCCAATACAGACAGATGTTCAGCAGCAGACCCCCGCTCCCCACGTTCAAGGTCATACTCCTTGGATTTGTTGTGTTCATGGAAATCATCTTGGAGGGTGGTGAGCTGGCCGCCCTTTCTCCCGCGGCCAGCATGAGGCCGCTCCGAAAACAAATCGGCATAGCACACCTTCCCGTTTGAAACCGGCACAAAATTTACGTGCATATGCGGGGTAGCCTCATCAAGGTGTACAATGGCCGAGATTATATTCTCTTTGCCATATCTGTCACACACCCAACCATAAGCATCCTCAAAATATTTCCGTTGCACCTGCTCATCAATCTGGCCAAACCATTCGGGACTGGCTGAAATAAAAAGTTGCGCCATAATATTCGCGTCTTTTCTCACGGCTCTTTTTAAGTCGAGCGAACGGATGCGCTCGTTGATGACCTCGGTAAAGTTAATTTTTTGCTCGCCATTATGCAAGTCATAGTTAAGACTACTGCGTTCAAAATCAATATAGGTGTTGGTGTGGCTCACATCCCTTGACCTTAAATCATGAATCTGAATCCCCGCAACATCAAACTTTTTCATACCCGCGACCCTAATAATCTGATACGCCATCCGACCGCCTCCTTTTTGGACGATTATACCACGGCGGTGAGGCTCTTGCAAGTATAAGAGATAACGCACTATGACTTACATTCGTAAGTCGTGCGCCCCTGCGGGGGGGCTTTGGCTGCTTTGCAGCCTTAAAATCAAAAACAATGAATTTTTGTCTAAAATTCAGCTTGACATTCTTTGATGTTCTGGTATAATAAGGTACAGAATTATAAATATACAGTCGATGTTTCCAAGAGAGAAAGGAGATTATTATGAAATCAAAAGCAGTAAAGTTTCTAATGACCTGTCTTGTTGTGACAGTCCTCAGTTTTGGTATCTCATCTCAAATTCATGCACAACAAAACGAGCTCACCAGAGATTATTTAGAATCACTAAGCAATGAGCAATTGCTTAGTTACTATGCACCTTTCCGCGAAATAACTTACAAACTCATTGAAAAATATGAAGTTTCTGAAGTTATGGGTGTTGGTTGTTTAAACAATGCCATGGGTGGCCCTATTGTTAGGTCTGCTTTTATCAACACGATTTTATATTACAACCTTGAAGAACACAAACAAGCTATGACAGAATTTATTTTTGAATATGCACTACCTATGTTGAGATTCAACGAAGAAATTTCAGCAATTAACGCAATTACTGATGCTTGGATTGAAACACCTGAACATTTTGCTGGCTTTAACCTAAATTCTATTTTTGATTTTATCGAAGATTCAGATTATTATGTTGTAATAAGAGCAGCACATATGATTGAAGCGGGCATTGAATGGCAGGATATTATGGATAAATTCGAGCATGAATATTATACTTCGCCACGTTCCGCAGGCCGAATTGAAACGAATGTTGCTCGCACTCATACAAGTTCAAATCTTAGAGTCGATACTTGGGCTAATATATATGCGTGGGTTGTGTTGGGCCACCCAATATATTGGAATATTTCGAGCTGGAGTGTTACACCAATACCACCAAGCGGGTGGGTTGTTACAACCAATAATGTGTTTTCTGTAGGCATATGGCTCAATGGCACTAGCACCAGTTTCGTTGAGTACAATGTTTACATAGAAATAACAGATACACGCATGGGCAGTACGACAAAATTATCTGGCATATTAAGAGACCGAATATAAGATAATCGTCAATCTTACAAAAAATAATCTATACTGACCTTAAATTTTATAAAGGGCAATCCGATGTCATGATTGCCCTTTTTGTTTTTATGTCAAGGGATAGATTATGATATACAACCTATATTGTTTCAATCTTGAAAATAGTTACTATTATTACACACTTACTGTTTCACACCATCTGCGCTGGTAGAGCGAACAATGGTTATTCTCGCATTTGAAAAATGCAGAATAAACAGCTAAAATCCCTCGTCCAAAAAAATCACTTGACAAATGATACTTAATTCATTATCATATATTATGTGAGGGGGTTAGCCATGCAAAAAGATTTGAAATACAGGGTCAAACTTTACCGAGACCAACAGGGAAGACGGCCAATAAAGGAGTACCTTGACGGTTTGGCGAGCAAAACAGACAAGAGTAGCCGAATCAAGCTTGGGAGTATAGACTATCACCTCCAAGCATTGAGGAAATATGGCACCAGAGCTGGCGAAAAAATTGTAAAGCATATTGTAGATGATATTTGGGAGTTGCGTCCCTTGAAGGACAGGATTTTCTTTTTCTACTGGAAAGATGATACCTTTATACTCCTGCACCATTTTCACAAAAAGACCCAGAAGACCCCACCCCAAGAAATAGAGCAAGCAAAAAGAAACCTAAGGGATTTCATAGAGAGGAGCAAAAATGATGGCAGAAAATAAGCAAATTTCGCCCATTGGAGAAGATTGGGAAGATTTGAGGCAAGAACTACTAACCCCTGAAGAGAGGGCAGAAACCGACCTAAAAATAGCGTTGCTGGACGAAATAGTCGGTGCTAGGATGGACATGGGGTATTCGCAAAGAAAACTAGAAGAGGTTAGCGGCATAAGACAACCTGTAATCGCCCGACTAGAAAGAGGGGTTACAGACCCATATCTGTCAACCATGATTAGGTTTTTAGCACCGCTTGGTAAAACTTTGGCTGTTGTGCCTATTGAGAAAACTTAGCTTTAGTTGGCTAGCTACTTTACCTCAGCAAAACAGACCCCTCGTTTTTCACGGCGAGACCAATAACCCCAAAGCTGGGGTTATTGGTATTCAATTGTTCGCGCGAACAATTGAACTAGACTTAGGTAATATCCCATATAAACCTATTTCGTTCATGTGAATTGCGCTCCATTTTGCAGTTATAAAGCATAGTTAGGATATATTGTTTTTTCTTGGTGATACGCTCCGTCACATTCTTAAATTGCTTAAGGCAATGTTCTATATCCTCGTAGGTGAGTCTCATAAGTTGACCACTCACTAATGCCCTTGGCTTATTTTCTCCGTTGATGCGGATGGGCTCGTTATCGCTTCTGGTCATCACCGTGTCAAGAACAACAGTAACAAAATCATCAATCAAGCCTACGTCAAAATGGTAGGCTTGCTTTAAATCGTTATAGCTGATGTTATCTTTGATTTCTTTTTCATAAATCTCCAACCTTTTTTCAAAGCGGTCGCCATGTTCAGAGGTGTTGGCAGCGGGAGGCGGGTCATTTGTTTTCACTAATGCCCTAGGTTGGGGTGGCAATACTCGGTGGTGGTTGTATGCTTGTGTTGTGTGTGTCTTGTCTTTGTCTTGTCTGTCTGGTTTTAATTTTTTCGGTTCTGTGGTCTGATTAGACTGACTGGACATGACTAGACTTTCCTCACACTCAGTATTGATATACTCAGTATTGATAGGGGTCAAAATTTGACTTTCCAGAGGTTCAAAATTTGACCCTCCGGAAGTTGAAAATTTGACCTTCCGCTGTTCATCGGGGTTTTGCGGGTGTGAGCCTGATTTGGTTGCTTCTGTTTTGTCTAGTGGAGGGGCTGGGTTCAAAAGGTAAATTCTGTTAGGTTTGTTTAGGCCTTGCCTTACCTCTTCTGCCAAGCCGTAGTCTTTTAAGGCTTGCATAGCTTTGGTTACGGTATTCCTCGATAACCCCAGTATGTCTTGCATATTTTCGCGCTTGAAATACAGGAAAACTCTATCTTTGTCATCATACCACCCGTTTTTGACGCTCAAATCGTGTCTGTCTCGCAACAGCATATATAACACCTTCGCATCATTACTTAGGCTTTTAAATTCGCTGTTAAGCATCAGAAACTTCGGAAACTGATAGAAGGTGTTTAGCATCACATCTTGGCGAGTGTAATGTACCCTGCTTGTGTTCTTTGTTTCGTTGTTTGTCTTAGGCATTAAAAAAACCCCCTAAAATTTTTTAAAATTTTTAAGAGGTTAGCACTTGTCATAAACTCGTTTATAGGTTATAATATACCTATGGCGGGTTATGAGGGTGAGAGCCTCTTAATTCGCTGGCGGGTTATGAGGGTGAGAGCCTCTTAATTCGCACACAGGACGGCAATCTTGTGTGCTATAGCCATTTTATAAAACATCCGCCCGCTTGTCAAGGCAGGCGGGTTTTGTTTTTTAAAAAACCACTTTTAATATAGTGGCTTTTTTGACTATAATGAAATTATCTACCCCGAAGTATTTTTAGCACTTATTGCCAATTTAACTACATATCCTAATTATATCCTGCATTTTGATTTGTGTCAAGGCTTTTTGTCTGTATTTTTTATTTACGCACTTAAAAATTAACATTTTTAATGAACAAATACTTTTGATGTTCGACAAATCCTTATAATTTCAACAAACCTTCACAAAAATACCTCACATCTCCCACTCATCATCCCGACCTCGACTCTTCTGATGAACCTGCTGTCGCCTCTCCAACTCCTCAATTTCCCCAACCCAAATATCCCTAAACCTTTGAGCCTCACCCCCATCAATCAACCCAAGAATCCTGTTCACCCTCGACATAACGGTGTCGATTGCCTCGTCCTTCTGCTTCAGCTGTTTCTCATAGCCATCTATCCTCATTTGCTGGCTTCTGTTTTTGTCTTTGAGGTCTACATTTTCGCTTTCAAGCCCCTTTATCTTGTTTCTCATAGCTTGATAGTTTACACCCGATTGAGATTTCACAAA
>WQVG01000099.1 GCA_009781675.1 Candidatus Bathycorpusculum acetigenes
TAAAAACACTGCGAGACGCTAAATCAACATAAGAATTATTGGTAGGATCAAGAACAATAATGTTGGTTAAATCCCAACCCGCCACACCAAGCTCAGTAACAACATAATCACCCGGAGCCAAAGGACCACTATCCCAAACAGCACCATCAACCAGAGTAAAAATCCCCCCAGGCGCAGAAGTAACATAGGTAAAAACGGTCTGAGTATCGGAAGGATAAGCCGCTTTTATAACACTAATCGAACCAAATAAAGGCCGCTCCTGCTCACCATTGATAAAAGTTACAAAAACATCTTCCTCAACCCCAAGATAAAGAACCAAACTACCAACCGCCAAATCAAGTGTATAGTTAGAAGCCCCCTGAACCACAATGTCTACCAAATCCCAACCCGCAGCCGCTAACTCAGAAATAACATAGGTCCCAGAAAAAAGAGAACCACTACTCCAAGTCTCTCCATCAGCCAATGTAAAAGAACCACCCGGAGCAGTAGTTGTGAAATTAAACTGCGTTAGAGCACCCAAAGGCAACGTCTGCTTCAAAACCGTAACCGACCCCGCCAACTCCTCATTAACAAAGGTTATGTTTGCGTTTTGATCGGGTTCTATGGTGAAGGTCAGAGTGCCGGTAGATAGATCGATGGTATAGTCAGAGATACCCTCTATATGGATATTTGTTAGGTTCCAACCCCCCTGAGCGGCCTCACTAATGACATAGGTTCCCGGTAACAGAGCGGTGCTGTTCCAGGTGGCACCGTCGGTTAGGGTAAAAGAGTTGGAAAAGGATGATCCGTTAATACTATCGATGGAAAAATTAAAAGGGGTTTGAGCGTTTGAAGAATTTGTCTGTTTGGTAACATTGACTGTGGCTGATTGTTGGTATGTGTTGTGAAAAGTTACCGCTATATAGCCACCATCTTGCCAGCTGATGTTTATCCGCTGTTCCGCTAGATCTATATCATAACTGGTGATGCCATGTGTTTCGACTGTGATATCTGTGAGCTCCCAACCGGGGGGAATATTCAATTCACCTATCCAGCCCCCGTGGATCAAACCTGGCGCAGCTCCGGGGAAGTAAAAGCTTGCATTCTCACCATTTCGAAGCTCTACAAATTCATTCAGCACCTGAAAGGTAAAAGTCGTCGATGGATCTTCTGGATAAGCCGCTTTTATAACATCTACCTGTAGAGAATCGGTAGCCTTGTTTTTATAGATTATATTTATGGTCTCGCCCTCATCTAAATCAATATACACCGTACCTGTCGACAGATCAATGTAAGAACCCCCATCAGGATCATCTACAATAATATCTGTAAGATAGAACAAACCATAAGGAAGTTCAGTGAGGGTATAGTTTCCAGGAGGAAGATTCCCACTGCTCCAAACCCCTCCCCCTGTTAGGTTGAAGATCTTTTCGAGCTCTACAATGCCAAATATAGAGACCACCTGCTTCTCATAACCGGGCGGGGCAAGTTTAGTGACATTAAACGATTGACCTATAGTATTAGTATAGTTTAGAGTTACATGTGTACCATTTTCTATACTAAAGGTTGCTGCACCATCGGCTAGATCTATGGAATAATCGGAAGTGCCCTCTATGGTTATGCCAGTTAGGTTCCAACCTGTCTGAGGCAACTCAATAACGGTGTAAACCCCTGAAAGCAGTGTACCGCTGTCCCAACTCTCCCCATCGGTCAGGGTAAAGGTTTCATCTGTTTCAGGACTAATAAAACTAAAAACTGCTGTAGAGTTGTGGGGAATAGTTAATTTAGTAACACTAAAGCTACCCAGTGTTAGACGGGTGCCATTTGTGTAGCCTATATCATAGTTGTTATATCCCTGAATAAAAGGAGTTGTCCAGACCACACTGGAACCTATTTGCGCATAGTATAGAGCATCATCTATGGGATTCCTATCGTACGCAACCGAGGCGCTATTGTTAGAGAAAACCATACCGTCATAAACAAAGAGATGATCAAGGTTTGCATAGGCAACCCAAACGCCACCCCCATCAACTGAGGCAGTGTTATCCGAGATTAGGCCATTATACAACTCTATTTGGCCGCTCTCAAGATATATACCCCCACCATCAACAGCAGAATTGTTAGAAATTACGCCATCAAACATAGTAAAAACCCCATCAGAACCAATGTATATGCCGCCGCCAGAATCACCGGCCACGTTATTAGTTATACTGCCATGGCTAATGTCAATAGGCTCAGTGCTCTCATGGTATATACCACCGCCAAACTGAATCGCGGTATTGTCAAAAATCTCACCATTAGACATACTAAAAGACCCGGTATAGTAATATCCACCGTTGTATATGCCGCCGCCAGAAGCCGCCGTATTGTTAAAAATTGAACCATCAGACATAATAAAATTACCAGCATTCTGCACACCGCCACCATAAGCGACAGCTATGTTACCAGAAATTTCACCGCCGGCCATAAGGAAATCACAATCATAGTTATTATACACCCCACCCCCGCCGTTAAACACGCCACCATAACCATCAGACCAGATATCTGCTGTGGCTGTGTTGTTAGAAATCACGCCGCCAAACAAACTAAAACTACCATAGGCAGTATTGAATATACCACCAGCATCATCAGAAGTATTATTAAAAATTGAACCATCAAACATAGTAACGTTACCCCCATAATTGTCTACACCGCCGCCAATGATGGTGGCTGTGTTGTGGGATATTTCTCCGCCCAACATAACAAAACCCGCGTAACCGTATGTACCACCATTGTATATACCGCCACCAAAAGTGGCTGTGTTGTTAGATATTGTGCCACTTGACATAGTAAAGTTACCGTTGTAGAGGTTGTATACGCCGCCACCGCTGTTGGCGGTGTTGTTGGCTATGGTACCACCCGACATAGTAAAGTTACCGCGTGAATATACGCCACCACCATAAGAGTAGCTAACGATAGCGGTGTTACCCGATATTGCACCCTCCGTTAAGATGAGGGTGCCGCTGGAATCAACAGTTACGCCTCTGCCGTAGGCTCCGATTTGGTGAGTTACAGTAATACCTGCGAGCGTTAGTTTACCTCCGTTTGCAACCGTAATGGTATCCACACCAGATGGACCAATAAGGTTGTAGAACTCAACGGAACTATCACTTGTTAGCGTAATATCTTTATCAGCAGAAATATTTAGCGTAGTTCCTGAGAGTGAGATATCTGCTGTAAGTGCAATAATGGTAGGTTCTACAGCATTAGTAATAGCATCTCTAAGTTCGGTTTCATTTCCAACAAACACAGGACCAGCTGCATCCGCGGGTAACATACAAACATACAAAGCAGAAAACACCAACATAGCCAGCAGATAAAAAACAGCTAAATTCCTGTAGGAACGGTTCAGTTTAAAATTTGATATAAAATTAAATTTCATATAAGCGCCTCAAAATACATCGTTAAATTACATGTATTAACGTATAAGCATCAACAGATATACGTTAAAACATACATAAGTCTATAGCATTAATCATATATATGTTTTAGTTTTTTAAAAATGAAAACCAATTATTCGCCACTATAACATACAAAGAAACCCACAAACTGAACAATAAAAACAACATCTTCCGGCCAGATATAACAATCGATTGGCTAGTTTATTGGTTTGTTAACATAATTTAATTTGTGGACTACAATTGTATAGCCGCTAATTAACTATGATCATATGGTAGATAAGTTAACTGTGCAGATATGAAAATATAAAATAAAGAATAAAAGGGGACGCAGTTAGATCATGCGTTTGACGAGGTCGTTGATTGCTTCGCCGCGGTAGCCTGATTCTCCGCCTGTGCGGAAGGATGTTTTGATTGCACCGTGATAGCCTTTGCTTGGAGGATGGAGTTTGAAACGTGCCTCGATTTCGGGCAGGTTTTTGTAGGCAATTTTACCGCTAAGTAGGGCGTCTGCGAGTTCATCGATTGATTGATAGCTCGTTGTTGCAATGTTTTCGGCTAGTTTTTTGTTACCTGCTATACGGCCGCGTTTTGACAGAAGTGCAACAAGGGTTTCTTTGGTGGGTTCGCCCCAGGTGACATAGTTGTTGACGCGTTGGAGCATACCTTTGTATGCGGGACGGCTGTCAATGAGGATAGCGTGGTTGGTGTGTGTTAAACGCAAAAGCTCAAGTGTTTCGCGGGTTTCTCTGCGTGCGCTGATGGTCCCGCGGATCTTTATGACTATGAGACTTTTGAATGCTTCTTGTGTTTGTTGTGCCATGTTACTTCACCCAGTCGGTTATTGTGATCAAGTTGTAGGTTTTGGTTAAGCCATCAAAGATTGCGCATGCATATGAGGGAACGGTTCTTGTTGAGCCGTAGCTGCGCATCCAGAGATCTTTGACGCCTGCTAGACCTAAGATGACTTTGGCGACTTCGCTTGAGACCAAGCCTAGGCCTCTTGGGCCTGGGACGATGACAACTCGGACGCCGCCGCATTTGCCTTCCACTTGGAAGGGTACACTGTGGGGTTTGCCGCATCCGCATTCCCAGCTTCCACAGCCACGTTTGACGGGAATGATGTTTAGGCGGGCGTTGACGGCGGCTTTTTCGATGGCGTTGCGGACTTGGCTGGCTTTGCCTTGGCCTAATCCGATGTATCCGTCACGGTTGCCGACTGCAACGATGGCTTTGAAGCGGCTTTTTTCTCCGGCGTCGGTTTGTTTTTGGACGAGGTTTACGTTTATGACTTCTTCTTGGAGGTCAGGCAACAGGGAGTCAACGATTTGTGATTCACTGATTTTTATCCCGGTTAAGAAGACTTCTTCGATGGAGGTGACTTTACCTTCTTGGATCATTTTGCCCAATCGCGTTCTGGGAACCCAGTGTTCGAGACTTTGTGCGCGACGTTCGCTGTCTCGGCTTTTATCTCGTGGATTTCTACTCATGCTTTCTTTTCACCCTTCTTTGATTTAGCTACAGCTTTAGCTGGCGCTTTTTTTGCAGGGGTTTTCTTTTTGGAAGATGTTTCTTCTTTAGTGGGAGTTTTTTTGGCGGTTTTTGCTTTAGCCGGTGCCGTCTCGGCTTTTTTTAGGGTTGCCGCTTTGGCTGGAGCCGCTTTAGCTTTGGTAGCTTTTGCGGGTGCCTCTTCTTTGGGTTCTTTTTCTTTAGCGGCTTTTGGTTTGGATTTAGCTTCTTCAACCTTTGGCTTAGATTTAGCTTCTTCAACCTTTGGCTTAGATTTAGCTTCTTCAACCTTTGGCTTAGATTTAGCTTCTTCAACCTTTGGCTTAGATTTAGCTTCTTCA
>WQVG01000100.1 GCA_009781675.1 Candidatus Bathycorpusculum acetigenes
GGGCTAGGACTTGGGCTAGGACTTGGGCTAGGACTTGGGCTAGGACTTGGGCTAGGACTTGGGCTAGGACTTGGGCTAGGACTTGGGCTAGGACTTGGGCTAGGACTTGGGCTAGGACTTGGGTCGTCCGAATCAGCAGCTGCCATCACCAGCCCACAAACAAACAAAGAAGAGACCAATATCACAAGCAGTAAAGAAATGAAAAGTACGTCTATGCGATGAATGCCGCAGGATTTTAATTTGGACTTAACATCTATACCCATAGAGATTCATACAACCAGTCACATGGGAAATATTCACCTAGGATTATTACATTTTTTAAAGGTTATTCCCAACTGGTAGGCTTAGTATTCAGTATATCATAGAAATAACAAACAAGTTTGGGCTGTTCAGCTAAAAATTTAGACAATCAGCTGAATAAACATTGCACGTGTATGTGAAAAAAGAAACTAAAAACATAAACGGGATAGATAAACACAAACTTAGCAGAGGGTATAACAGCAAAATACTCTAGCCATAAACCCTTGGAGATGATAGAAGGTTGTGGATAAAAGTGTCCCCTGTCTGTATCATAGTTATGGTGGTTGTAAATAAGAAGGGATGACATGGAAGTTGTTTATTATTGCGGTGTGTTGTCAGATATAAAATGAAGAGATATCATGAAAAACCTAAATACATGATCAGCACTAAAAAGCAACGTCACCTACACTATGTTTGGTGTTTATGTATAAACGGGCTTGTAGCCTAGCACGGATTAAGGTGTCGGCCTTCGGAGCCGGAGATCGTGGGTTCAAATCCCACCGGGCCCGCCAATATTTTCAAGAAAGATAAAATAGAATTAAGTGGGTTTTGGTGGTATGATTTCGGCTTGTTCACTGTTTATTCCATGCCATTTTATTTTGTAGGCAAGACGATCTAGTATGGTAGATGTGTCGTTTACGCCTTGGGCTTCAATTATTGAGGTGGCTTGGTTGAGAGTTAGTTTTTGGGACTGTTTCAAAGCATCTTTGAGTACGTTAGATATTTGTTGGAGTTTTTCTGTGCTTATCAAGCCGTTAGATATCGGTACATAGCCTATGGGTGGTTTAGCGGTCAGTACGGTTTGTACTGATTCAACTGAGAGGCCTATTCTATTGGCGAATTCGGCATAGAGTAGTACAGGTTCGGTGAATGTGATGGTTGTTTTTTGGAGGGTTTGGATTTCTTTTGTTTTAATTTCTTCGAATTCTTTTTGGAGATATTGAAGAATTGGGGCTAGTGGGATTTTGTCTCGGTAGTAGATAAAGTGTAGTTGGGGTCGCTTTTCCAAAGAAATCAGCTTTTCGCATGCTAGGGCTTCATGGACTACTATGATCATTTTAGCATTAACATGTCGAAGTTTTTCTGCTTTTCGTTGCAGGTATTCTTCAGTCCAGAATCCAACGATTTCTAGGTATATTTTAAGGCTGGACTTTTCAAGTGAAAAGTCAGGTATAAGGACGTTGTTGGCGGCTAAGACGGGCTCGGGTTCACGTTTAAGGGTCCAGCCTGAGTCTAGGGCTCTAAATTGGCTGGCAAAACTTTCCTCTGCGGCACTATCGTAGGTTACCGGCTCAAGGTTTGGCAGTCGTAGCAGGGAAGCGTGTTTTATGCTCGCCATATTAAAGCTACATATCTCGTTTGTATATTTCCACAGGATTTTGGCTTCTATAGTCCAGTTTTGATTTGCGATGATAGCGGGTAGTAGCTTTGCTATGTTTATGCCATAACGCTTTGTAAGTTTAAATAGACTAGAGGGCCCGTCTATTTTTACACAAAAATCGGTTTGCTGAAAAACTTCGTAGATAAGTCCCAGTTTTTTGATCACATAAAACAGTTGTTGCCAATTACCTGAGGCTCTAAAAGTCAATTCGCTACACTCAAAAAGAAGCGTCTGAGTCAAGCTGAGATTGTACTGTTGCAACAATTCTGCGGCCGTGGGGGCTTCGAATTTTTCAACAATTAACTCCGCCTCTAGATCAGCATACAATTGTGCCTCAACATCCTCAATTGGGAGCGAGGCTTCAGAGGCAATCGCTGTAATGATTTGCTGACGCCTTGCTGATGTTGTGGGTAAGCCGTGTTTTTGGGTGGCTTGAAAGACTCGTCGTCTTAGGTCTGGGGGGTCGATTTTGCTCTTGCAGACAAAGCGACTTTTTCGATCGAGCAACAAAGCCAGTGCTCTAACAAACCGGTATTCGTATCCTTGGTTTTCTAACTCGGAGACAAAAGTCATGAGAACCTTTTTCTGTTCTCCGATATGGTTAGTGTAGAATTCGATAAGCAGGTTTGCAACTTGGAGGTTTTCAGGAGATAGTTTGGCATATCGGGGTTGTATTTCGCCTTTGCGCTTATAGACTAAGAGTAAATTACTTGGCAACATTGTTTTGTTTTACCTCTTTTGGTTGCCGTCGACGGCTGATGTTTACTTCTACGGTTTGTTTAGAAATTATCTCCACCAGTTTGGCGGTTTTGCCATCCTTTTTTCTAAGAATTCGCCCCAAGCGTTGCACGAACTCCCGTTTGCTACCCGTCCCGCCAAGCACAATGCCAACAGATGCATCAGGGACATCCACGCCCTCATCTAAGACCTGAGATGTAACAATTACCCTATATTTACCGTTTCCGAAATTTGTCAATATCTCCCGACGCTCCTCTCGGGGTGTTTGATAGGTAACGGCTGGTATGAGAAATCGTCGACTAATAGTGTAGACCAAATCATTATACAACGTAAAAATTAGCACCTTCTCAGCCTCATAGAGTTCAAGTTTTTCAGCTAGTAAATCGAGTTTAGCCTCAGAGTTAACAGCGATCCTTAGGGCTTTGTTGCGTGCTAAAAGTGCTGATCGGGCATTAGGATCACGCCCAGTTGTCATGATGAAGCGTTGAAAATCAAATGCTGATTTTAATACCATCCGTCGCTCTACGAGGTAGTTTCTAAAAATGGCCATGTTCGTTTCATAGAGTTGCTGTTCCTGTGCAGTCAACTCAACGGCTATTTTTTCATAGGTATAATCAGAGAGGTGTTTTCCAGCTGTTAATTCCTCAACTGAAACCGAATAAACCCTATCACCAACCAATAAAGGTAATAGAGTATGTCTTTGATCACTGCGCTCATAAGTCGCTGTTAAACCCATACGGTAGGGTGCAACAAACATTTCAGCAATCTGCATATAACCCGGCGAAGCCAAATGATGTACCTCATCAAAAATCAACAGCAAAAACTTGTTACCCAAATATGCCGCCTGAGCATACGCCGAATCATACGTTGTAACTGTCACCATCCGCACTACACTCTCGCCACCCCCCACCACACCTGCATCCACACCCAAACATTCCCGTACCCGCCGCTTCCATTGATCAAGCAAATCCAACGTAGGAACAACAATCAAAGTCTGCACCTTGAGCAAATCAATCGCTTTGAGCGCAATGAAGGTCTTACCAGCAGCAGTTGGCAAAACCAACACGCCCCGCTTACCCGCATCTACCCACTGATCTAATGCCTTATTTTGATAAGCCCGCAACTCAATACTACCGCTTAACTGCTCAAGAGCAGATAAATTTGGAACAGCATCTTCGATACAAAGGTTACTTTCCCTAAAAAAAGCCAAAATATCTCTATAATGACAGGCCTTAGCTCGATAACAACAACTTCTAGGATCCCACCGACCATACGGAGTTCCAACCTCGCCTTTCAACAACAAGGTACCCTTATCAAACCACAAACGAGACATAAACAACACATACACAAAATCACATCAATAAACCTACCCAAAAACACTCCACCAAAGGTTAAGAGAATATAAACTAAACAACAAATGTATTGTAGCGGGTCCAACGGTTGTCGGTGACAGATTGTCGCTCAAATGCTCAAAAGGTAACAAAAACAAAAAAACGCCCCAAAAATAACTAAGCTATTGGAAACAAATAACACCATAAAAGCCGTAATAAGGAGAAACAAGCGGGTCCGACGGGAATTGAACCCGCGACCCCCGGATTAAAAGTCCGGTGCTCTAGCCTGACTGAGCTACGGACCCGCGCACATTTTTGGTGTAGCTGTTAGGAAAATACAAAGGGGCTTTTTAGCGTTTCGGATTAGAAAAAGAAAAAAAACAAGAAGAGGAAAACAACACAAGTTAATGGTCAGCAAAATACAAGATTTGGGGTGTTGGGTTTGGCATATTTTGGAGGATTTACGGATTTATTGTTATAAAATTTGTAGATATTTATTAACCATAAATCGGGGGTTAAACCACGCTTGTTTAACATATGACTAAAGAAAAGCCAAACGCTGGAACGGAATAGAAGGCCATATTTGATGTATACAAACCTGTGTCAGGAGCGTATAATTCATGTTGTGCAGGCAAAAAGCGCAAGACCAAACGACCGTATATACTTTAAAAAATTTACTCAAAAACATGCGATAGATGTATAATTATATAAAAGTAAATAGAAAATAAAGAAAGGATGAGGTTTAGTTTATTCGGTTGTGGTGGTGTTTTCGTCGTTTTCGTCTGTTGGGGTGGTTTGGTCGGTGTCGGTTGCCATGTCCACCATTTCTTCTGAATGCGCCTGTTGAGGCGCCTCTAAAGGGTGGGCCGGACCGTGGACCTCCCCCACGATAACTGACTGAATGATTGGTTCTTCAATTGCTGGTTCCATGATTTTTTCGAGGGTAGTTTCGATTGGCGCGTGTTCTGTGACTTCGAAAACTTGCAGGGGCGCTTCAACGATTGGATCTGCAACGGCTTCGACCACTGACTCGGTAACAACTTCAGCAGAGGCAATGACTTCGGGGGCTACATCAACTATAGCCGCTTCAAATGATGCTTCAACTACTGAGTCCTCAATAGTCTGCGATACTTCTGCAACCGGTTCTTCAATAGCTACCTCGACTGCGTCTTCTTCAACTGAGAATTCTATTTGGCATTCGTCATCAACGGCAAAGGTATCTTCTACAGCGAGAGTTTCAACAGCGACCTCCTCAAGGGACAGATCTGTTTCTGAAGCTACTTCAGTGATGATTTCGCTGGGCGATGTTTCAACTGCAGTCTCAACTACAACAGCTTCCTCCAAAGGAGCTTCAGCGACAACTGCAACATCAGCAGTCTCAACTACAACAGCTTCCTCCAAAGGAGCTTCAGCGACAA
>WQVG01000101.1 GCA_009781675.1 Candidatus Bathycorpusculum acetigenes
GATTACGCCGTTAACAAAGTTACAACGTGCCATACTTGAAACCCTTAAAGTGCCCCTTGACGCCCTAACCACACACTCCACCACCTAAACACCTGTATATTACAAAAACCCGCAGAATTCAGGGTGCATGGGAGGAGGTCAAGTGTCGAATTGCCCACTCAGTAGAGTTCCCATCCCTCTGCATATAACAACCACCAGAGATGAAACGGAGACAAATCAAACAAGAATTATTTTAAGCTGATTTTTTAAAGCTTACTGCGGCATATCCGACGACGTTTGAGAGGTCGCCTGTGATGTCGCCGCTGGTATGGTAGCTGAGTTGTTCTGCATTTGCGCAGATACCTGCGGCGTAGGTGATTAGACTGGTTATGGGCATAAATCCGCAGGAGGTAATGTGTTGGGTTTGTATGGTGTCATAGAAGCCTTTGGCGTCTAGGTCTATGACCTTTTTTAGGGCCGTTTGATCTTTGGCGGTTGCGCTCTTTGCGGGTTCGTAATGGGTCATATCAGAGGAGGCGATAACAAGGGTGTTGGCGGTATCTAGGGCTTCGATGAGGGCGCGTCCGATTTCGAGGGCTGTGTCGTAGTCTTGGATTTGATAACATATGGGTACAATTTTAAATGAGTTACCGTAGAGAAACTGCAGGAAGGGTAACTGTACCTCAAGGGAGTGCTCGAATCGGTGTGCTATTTCGTCGATGTCAAGGAGAGTGGTTTTGTGGAGTATGGCATCTGCTATGGATGTGTCGATTTCTATGTTGCCCAATGGGGTTTGCCAGAGACCTGCACGCATTATGGAGAGTGCTGATCCGTAGCCGGTATGGTTAGGTCCTAGAAGTATGACTGTGTCGGGTTTGCCGTCTTGGGCTAATTGGTAGAAGGCTGATGCGGCCACGGGGCCGCTGTACATGTAGCCTGCATGGGGACAGATTAAACCCACGATTTTTCGCGGGTGAGAGGTTTTGTTAATAGTTGGGAGTTTTTGGGGTCCTATTTTGTGGAGAAAACAGGAGGTAAGTTGTGCTCTGAGTGCTTCGGCGTCGCTCTCATAGAATTGAGAGGCAACTACGGGACGCCGAATACTGGGCAAACTTTTAGGAGTCCTCCTCCTCATCACGTGTGACTTTAGCTTCGAATTCTTCGATACTGACAGGGGGATCTTTGTCTGGGCCAAGTTCGCCTCTTTCTCTTAGGACTTGACGTGTTAACAGCCAAAAGATAACAGCTAGCGCACGGCGACCTTTGTTGTTGGTTGGGATGACTACGTCGACGCCTGCGAATTCGTTATCTGTGCTACACAATGCTACGATGGGTATGCCAACGTCGCTGGCTTCTTTAACTGCTTGTGCGTCTGCGCGGGGATCAGATACGACGATGACTTCGGGATCGATACGGTTTTGGTACTGGGGATTGCTGAGTTGTCCTGGGATGAATCTACCGATGATTGGTGTGGCACCGGTGAGTTTGCAGAACATTTTAACGGGTTCGTGTGCGTAGAGGCGTGTTGCAGCTACGGCAACTTTGGCATGTTCATAGCGTGAAAGGAATTTTGCGATTGTCCGAATGCGGTCATCTGTTTTTTTGACATCTAGGACGAATAAACCGTCTGGACGGACACGGTAGATGAATGGTTCCATATCTAATGTTTTCATTCGGGTGCCAATGTGGATGCCTGCAGAGAGCAAGGTATCTCTTGGTAGAAGAAGAGCCTCCTCTGAGGGAGTTTCCTGCGGCACCTCAGCCTCTTCCTCGGCTTCCGCTTCCTCTTCTATGGACTCGGAGATAGCGGGTTCGATGATTTCTTCGTGAGAAACATCCTCTACGGGTTCGATGATTTCTTCGTGAGAAACATCCTCTACGGGTTCGATGATTTCTTCGTGGGAAACATCCTCTACGGGTTCGGTTTGTTCCTCTTCAGGTTCTTCTTCGAGGGTTTCTTCAGGTATATTTTCTTTAACTTGGTCTTCAGACATTCTTATTCATCTTCTCTTTAGTGTATGTTTAAGTCAGCCATTCGGGCGCGGCTACCAAGGAAATGCTCAATGCGAATGAGTTCATTGAGTTTAGCTATGCGTGTGCCTTCTACTGTACCGGTTTTTATGACTGGACATTTGTAGGCTACAGCCAAGTGCGCGATGTGCCAGTCGCATGTGTCACCGCTACGGTGAGACATAACGGCGTCATAACCGTTGTTCTGTGCAGTCTGGATTGTTTCAGCTGCATCGGTTAATGTGCCTATCTGGTTGACTTTGATGATGATAGCATTTCCAGCGTTAATCTTTATTCCATTATTTAACCTTTCAGTATTGGTTGTGAACAAATCGTCTCCACAAACCATGCAATTCTTTGCTTTATTAGTGAGCTCAGCAAAACTGTCAAAATCATCCTCATTAAAAGGGTCCTCGACATATGCAAGATGATACTTCTCAATTAAACTAAGCAAGTATTCAAGTTGCTCAGCGGTATCACGTTTTATATCTTCATTTTCGTAGATATATTTTTCTTCTTTAGGTTTCCAAAATGAAGAAGCCGCCATGTCTATACCAAAACGACATTCAAAATCTAGTTCGTTACCGACTTCCTCACATACCCGCGCAATCACTTCAAATGCGTCGTCAGTAGTGATGTTTGCTATCCATGCACCCTCATCACTTTTACCGCCATTAAAAGTGGTCGATTTTTTTTTGAGAACATCACCAATGCGCTTATGAATTTGAGCATTAGCTGTTTGGGCTTCCAAAAAGCTCTCTGCACCATACGGCAGAGCCAAATATTCTTGAATACTAGGCGCCTTACCTCGCGCATGCTGCCCACCACTTATACAATTACCCAACGGATAAGGCAGAGTATTTGCAACGTTTCCCCCAAGGAACTGGAACAGAAGCAAACCATGACTGTTTGCAGCCGCCTCTGCATTAGCAAGACTAATAGCAAAAGCGGTGTTTCCACCGATGTTTTTGAAGTCTTCGGTGCCGTCAATCTCATGAAGAGTACTATCAATTTCTTCTTGGAAATCAGCGTTTAACCCCGCAAGTTCAGGGGCAATCAATTCATCCACTTTTTTGATTGCCGCATCAACCCCACCTGTCGGATAATAAACAACTTCAGCTTTACCACGGCTTTTACCCGCCGGTGCACCTGCACGTCCAAAACCGCCAGCGGTAATAACATCAACTTCTATGGTTTCTTCTCCGCGGTTGTTAAAGATTCGTCGAGCAATGAGGTCCTCGATGATTGATGACACGCAACTATAACCTCAGACGCTATATTTTTGTCAGGGGCTTATTTTAGGTTTCGGAAAAGACAACTTTACAACCAACACCCAACATGCCACAAGCTTTTTAATCCATATTAACAGCGGCGTAGTTCCTCTACAAAGAGACCCAAGTATCAAAAGACAAGAGCTTAGTTGAGAAAAACGGGCAATCGAACAAATGAACCTAACGTCCAATAATCAAATATCAGCGCTATTTTACTTACATTGGACAAAACCTTTGTTGGTTACATCGCCGTGAATTTATTAACGATAAAAACTAAGTACAAAAAATAAAAAAATTGAAACAGGCCTAAACAGCTTCTACGGTTTGAATTTCTGGAACCACTGCTTTGATGTGCGTTTCGATACCATTTTTGAGCGTTATCTGTGACATAGGACAGCATGCACAGTGACCGACTAAACGCACTTTCACAGTTGATCCTTCGACTGCGACTAACTCTACGTCACCACCATCCATCTGGATTTGAGGCCTTATATCATCTAATGCTTGTTGCACACGTTTCTCAATTGAATCAACCATAACAATTCACTCTTTTTAAACCCAAACGAATCGGGCTATAAAAAAGATTGCTATTATCAAGTATCACTTATACCTAAAAAAACAACTTGCCCTACAACTTATTTTTGGCAACCCCAACCGGTACACCCTTGGCTATTCAACTTTATTCGAGTCTAGCATAAAAAGGAGAGGTGGCGTGTTTGCTTGTTGAGTGTTTATTTTATTATATCTTTGAGGTCTTCGTCTGCTGTTTTAGTGGGTATGATGTTGAATTTCTCCACCAGAACATTTAAGATAGCGGGGGTGATAAATGCGGGTAAGCTGGGGCCGATGCGGATATCTTTTATGCCTAAATAGAGCAATGAGAGCAATATGGATACGGCTTTTTGCTCATACCATGAGAGCACTATAGAGAGCGGCAGATCATTGACCCCAACTTTAAATGCATCAGCTAATGCTTGAGCAATTTTAATTGCGCTGTAGGCATCATTACATTGCCCAATATCTAGCAACCGTGGAATACCCTCGATAGCGCCAAACTCTTTATCAAAGAAACGGAATTTACCGCATGCCAAGGTGAGTATTAGGACGTCTTTGGGTGCTTTCTCGACAAGTTCAGCGTAATAATTGCGTCCAGATTTGGCGCCGTCACATCCCCCAACAAGGAGAAAGTGTCTGATATGCCCACTTTTAGTGGCATCTATAACTTTGCCAGCGACACTTAACACGGCACTTCTGCCAAAGCCCACCATAACTGTTTTGTTCTCGGTGTCTTCTTGAAAACCAGACAACTCTAGAGCCTTGTTGATTAGTGGACTGAGATCTTTGTTGTTTACATGAGCGATGTCTGGGTAGCCGACTGGACCGGTGGTAAAGAGGTTGGCTTTATAGCTCTCTGTTGGGGGTTGGAGACAGTTGGTGGTCATCAGTATGGCTCCGGGGAATTGGGCAAATTCTTTTTGCTGGTTAAACCACGCGGTCCCATAGTGTCCATAGAAGTTGGGATATGCTTTGAGTTTAGGGTAGCCATGAACGGGGAGCATTTCGCCATGGGTGTAGATGGTTATGTTTTTGTTTTGTGTTTGTTTGAGGAGTTCTTCCAGATCGACTAAGTCGTGTCCTGATATGAGAATGGCTTTACCCTTCTTGTGTCCTAGGGGTACTTTGGTGGGGGTGGGGTGGCCGTATTTTTCGGTGTTGCCCTCATCGAGGAGTTCCATAGCTCGGAGATTTATTTCACCGCATTTGAAAACTAGTGCCACAAATTCGTTGGTGCCCAAGGTTTTGTTGAGGGGGGCTGCTAAGCCTTCGTGGATAAAGTTGAAGACGGTTTGGTCTTTTTTGCCCAGTAGATATGCATGA
>WQVG01000102.1 GCA_009781675.1 Candidatus Bathycorpusculum acetigenes
CATAGCTTTGAGGTGCTCCCAGTTCGATGCAAGCAGCAGAATGTTTTTGATGGTGATTTTGATGGTCGCTGCCCTTCAGGAAGAAGGGCAGCTCAATTATATAAATTCGTTAACAATAAAAAACATCAGAGTGGTTTCTATCATCGCATAGCCAGAGAGCCAAAAGAATCCCGGCATTATCCCCAGCATAACCGCTGAAAGCAAGCCTGCTTTGCCGCCGTACATGTAAGTGGCTAATTCAAAGACTGCCCAAAGTGAAAGGATTGAAAAAAACACTGGAAACAGTCGTGCTGTAAATAGGCTGATCCCCAAAACTTTGAAAGCAACAAACGTAAAGGCATCAAATAGCGGCGGATAGAAGGCGCGGCTTACGAAATTATCGTAGTGTCCCCAGTAGATGAGAGCGCCGCCGTTGAGGTGACTGATTTCATCCCATTGTATGGGTGCTTTTACGATGTTAAGTAAAAGAATGATGGCGTAGGCTAATGCAAAGCACAAAAAAAGGAGCCGCCACTTATTTAGAGTAACACCTAACGGAGCTTTTTCGGTATTCAACAGTCGTTTCAGCTTATCTCTATATGTCCACAACAAGCCAAACGACATCAAGCGAGTTGTTCTCCATTTTGTTATTCTTAGATGTGTCAGTGGATAATATGTTTACGGGTTAACGGGACATTGCTCATCTGTGAAGCGTAAAATTACTGCCCAATAATTCGTTACCATTTAACCAGCGATGCAGGTTGAGTTATCAAGGGGAGTTTTACAGCGGGCAATAGACTGGTTGCATTTACCGACACGAAAATAAAGAACGGAAGTATCGCAGAACATACACTACAGCGCTCAATAGCAGTTTCTCACTCAAAAAGTGCTTACGGTCGTTCAAATATGGAATCAGACAGATCTTTAAAAGAAGCTGGGATTGCCAGCAAGTGGCTAATCGCTTCGGTGATCTGCGGTTTTTATCCCCTTAGAACACTGTTTTGGCTTTAGTAACGGCTAAATATAACAACATCCACATGCGTTGATATTCAACGGGGTAACTTAAGGATGGATATGCCCGAGTTAATTGTAGATTTAATCGAAGCATCCAAAAAGCATGAACAGTACCGTGAGCGGGAATGCTTAAACATGATAGCTAGTGAAGGCATCAAATCGCATGCTGTCTGTCAGATGCTTGACATGAGTCACGATCTCGCCACGCGCTATGCGGAAGGCGAAAACGACATGGCAGGGCATGTAAAGAAGCGGTACTATCAAGGGCAAAAATATATGGCTCAAATCGAGGATCTGGCCTGTGATGCCGTTAAAAATCTGTTCCGTACTACCTGGGCAGATGTCCGTTTAATCTCAGGCACCCATGCCAACACGGCTACCTTTAAAGGCTTATCGTTAGCATCCAAAAACAACAAGATGGTTGTAACGCCTCTGAGTTGTGGTGCACACATAAGTCATGACTACACTGGATTGGCAGGCAGCATATTGGGTATAGATAACATAAATCATGTCTATGACATAAACGAATTCAACATCGACCCCGAAAAATCCGCCTATGTCATCCGGGCGGCAAAACCAGGCATTGTCGCATTCGGCGGGAGTCTCTTTCTCTTCCCACATCCAGTCAAAGAACTCAAAGCGGTCTGTGATGAAGTAGGCGCATACGTCGCATATGACGCAGCCCATGTCTTGGGTTTGATTGCAGGAGGACAATTTCAAGATCCACTCCATGAAGGGGCAGACTTTATCACCGCATCCACACACAAAACCTTCCCAGGTCCACAAGGCGGAGTCATCATGGGCAACACAGACACACCGGCAAAAGAAAAAGCCGTCCGCAAAATCCAATATGCGGTATTCCCACTTAGTGCATCCAGCACACATCTGGGCAGACTCCCCGCTTTGGGCATTGCCTGCTTAGAAATGAAGCTTTTCGGTCAAGAATTAGCCGTTCAAATCATTAAGAATGCACAAACTGCAGGGCAATATCTTTTCGAAAATGGCATCAAAGTTGTTGCAGAACACAAAGGCTTCACAAAAAGCCATCAAATCGCCTTAGACGTCAGCTGTTTTGGCGGCGGCAATAAGGTCGCACAGGATCTCGAAGACGCTAATATTATTCTCAACAAGAACCTGCTCCCCTACGATGACCAGAGTAGCAAAGAAAATCCCTCGGGCTTACGCGTGGGATTCCACGATATCACACGTCGCGGCTTCCGCGAAGGCGACATAAAACATCTCTGTGATCTCATGATAGATGTCATCAAAAGTAAACGTAAACCGGGGGAAGTCAAAGAAGATGTTTTGGCGCTTAAAAAAGAGTTTTGTAATGTCAAATACGGTTTTCAGACAGTAGAAGAAGCATTAAAGTGCGCCCAGAAAGGCTAAAACTTTCCCTTTCTTGTTTAAAAAGCTTAATTAATGTATATTTCAATGTCAAGTTGAATAGCTATGTCTTTGGTGCTGGACCCTTTGGCAATCTTGTTTGTTGGAGTTGCTATAGGGTTTATGATTCTGTTTTTTCTGTTACCAAGATATGGTCCTCACTACACTTCAAAGCTGATATGCCCTAGTTGTCGTAAATCGTTTAATTTTCACTGGATACCCGGCGCTACCTTGGCATCTTTGATTCAGCGTAACTATAGGGTTCTAAAATGCCCCTATTGTCACAAAAAATCCACCTTTGATGTTACTGCAACCCGTGTCCGCACTGCAAGGCCTGCTAAAACTAAGCGTAGAGCATAATCAGGAAATTTTCTTTCGAGAACTTTATTATCCACATTAGCCATGACATTTCAATCAAGTTAATTAAAGGTGAATTTCAATGAAGGTACTGATAAACGATGGCTTAGAGAAAGAAGGTTTAGCTGTTTTTCAGCAGGCAGGTATAGAAACCGACACTAAAAAACGGGATGCATCACAGTTGCTCTCAGAAATCGGTCAATTTGATGCCTTGGTTGTGCGTAGCGCTACCAAAGTTACCCGGGAAATAATTGAAGCAGGCACTAAAGGTAAACTCAAAATCGTCGGGCGAGCAGGTGTGGGGTATGATAACATAGATGTCGCGGCCGCCTCAGAGTGTGGCGTGGTCATTAAAATTGCCCCGTATGGCAGCACCAATGCAGTGGCAGAATTAGCATTTGGCCTAATGCTGGCCCTTTCACGCAACACACCCCAAGCGCATCACTCGCTCAAAAACGGGGTTTGGATAAAAAAGAAACTCGAAGGCCGAGAGCTATCATTTAAAACGCTAGGGTTGATAGGCTGTGGTCGAATCGGCCAAAAAGTAGCCCGCATTGCCAAACTGGGTTTTGACATGGAGATCATCGGCTATGATATAAAACCCTGCCCTGAGAGCGGGATCAAATTCCTAACCAAAGAAGAAGTGCTCCAGCAATCCGACTACATAAGCATCCACACCGGCGGCAAAGATGTCGTCATAGGCGCCAAAGAACTGGCTCTCATGAAACCCACCTCATACATCATCAACACCAGCAGAGGCAACAACATCGACCAAGAAACTCTCTACACTGCACTCAAAGATGGTAGGATCGCTGGTTATGGCACAGATGTCTACAAAGAAGAGCCAAAAAGCGAAGGCGACCCATTCACCGATAAACTCAGAGAATTAGGCAACGTCGTTTTAAGCAGTCATTTGGGTGCATCCACCGTTGAGGCCCAACAAGAGACCTCCACAGAGATCGCCCGAGTCCTCTCCGGCTACTTGCTGGGCGGCGACTTTACTAACGCTGTTAACGCAGGCGAATCCATCGATGTTGAGGAAAAACAGGTCTTCACCCTCTTTATACACCACAAAGACGTTCCCGGAGTCTTTGCCAACATCGACAAAGTTCTTGCGGATAACAACATAAACATCCGCGCCAACTATAGCCGCCAAATCAACACCGGATATGCCATCTCAGTCTATGTACTGCACCATGAAGTAACCCCTGAGATCATAACTGCCCTCAAAGCCATCCCAAACATCGCCAACATCAAAACCTAAGCTCGCTTCAAGCATCACATATTAACAGCCATACCCTTTTTTAGTCTATGCGACTTGGCGTACTGTTTTCAGGTGGCAAAGACTCAACCTTAGCCCTTCACATGGCCACAGAAAAAGAAACGGTAACCTGCTTAATCACCCTTGCCTCCAAAAACAAAGAAAGCTACATGTTCCACACCCCCAACATCGAAATGACCACATTACAGGCAGAAGCTTTGGAATTACCACTAATCGCTATGCCCACAGAGGGCAAAAAAGAAGCGGAACTTGCCGACTTGGAATGCGCTATATCGGAAGCCAAAAATCGGTTTGACATCGAGGGTATCGTCACAGGCGCAGTCGAATCGGTCTATCAGACAACACGAATTCAACGTATCTGCGACAAGCTCAACCTCCATCAGGTTAACCCCCTCTGGAAACATAACCAAAAAGCCCTCCTCGAAGTCCTTGTGGCAAAAAAATTCCAAGTTATCATCTCAGGGGTCTTTGCATATCCCCTCAACAAAACCTGGCTAGGCAAACAAATCGATACCGAAATGATTGCACATCTAGAGGAGCTACAACACAAATACGGCATCAACCCCGCAGGAGAAGGCGGCGAAATCGAAACAACCGTCCTTGATGCACCCCTGTTTAAACAAAAAATCGAAATCACCACAGCAACAACCAAATGGCAGGGAAGTTCGGGGGTATACCTCATAAAAACAGCCCAACTCATACCAAAACACTACACAGACAATAATCGATAGCATCACAAACCCCCATTGATGTTGTTCTATTATCAATCACCACCATAAATAGACCTCCTCGGGATTTAGTTCCTGTTTTCAAAGTTAATTATGCCGCAAATTAGTGCCATTCGTAGTCCAAACCGTTTTCTACGATTACGATACCTATTAGCCACAATCTTAAACACCTTAA
>WQVG01000103.1 GCA_009781675.1 Candidatus Bathycorpusculum acetigenes
ACTTTGCTCACTTTGACGACTACTTGGAAGCAGCAAAAACTCGATCTCCACGATACTATGACGCAAAAACTAGTCGAAGCATGGACAAAACAAAGAAACTAAAACAAGCTAAACACATACACCCGCCACAAATCAAAATTACATATCTCTGCATGAAACCTAAAACTTAGGTTGAGTGGTTCCATAAATCAACCAATTTATGGAACAAAAAGTCATAGATTAAATAAAAATGGAAATGGACATTCGGTTTGTTTGCGATTAACGTAGCTCTTCCATAAGGTTAAGCGCCGACTTTTCTGCAACGTCAAACTGTTTACCATTGGGTAGTTTGAATCTACAACTCCCCGCATTGGTAGCGATGAATGTCACAGTCATTCCCTGTGGTATCTTTCCTAAGGCGGCATCAGTGAAGTCTTGTTTAAGCCGGTATTTTTTGTTGATCGTAAACCTCATGTCCATCACCTCTCAAGCATTGAGTCCCAAAGAAGCTAAGGATGTAGCGTAAAAATGTTCCCTTCCTTCCATCTATATGTTAGCTGGTATAGACGCAGAATTACTGGCCGTATGATCGTGATACTATTAGTTTTTGAAATAGCGGATTGTTGTGCGGGTATGTACATATTCATTTATTGAAAAACCCAAAACTACGCGTAAAAATAAATGAACTAATCTAAAAATACATCATATTCCCCAAAATTGTGGGTCAAGTTACGGCTATGGCGATGAACTTTTTTGCTCAATGCCCTCGATAGACCTCTATTTTGATGTTTATTTGTATGATGGCTGTTGAGATAGGGTGCTGTATTTGAATCTCTCAATTGTGTTATGCTTATATTTACCGTTTACAGTAGTTGTTTTTTAAGGAGAACAAAAATATGCCCGCCATTGAAGTCGGCAGAATATGCATAAAACAAGCTGGACGTGAATGCTGTACTAAATGCGTCATCGTAGACGTCATGGATAAAAGCTTCGTCTTAGTTACCGGCCCCAAAAAACTCACGGGCGTCAAACGCAGACGCGTCAACATAAATCACATCATGCCTCTAGAAGACAAAGTTGATGTTAAACGGGGCGCATCTGACGACGAAGTATCTCAGGCACTGGAAGCACAAGGCAAACTCGATATCCTGAAGGATTAAACCTGCGTTTTAACCTTTAATTACCTCATACTTCTTTTTCTTATACCTCAAAGGAGCAAAATAACAGAATGCCCAGAACGACTCCGCCATGGGAAATCAAACGCGAACTTTTAACCAAAGCAGAAGACCGCACAGATCCCAAATATGGTTGCAAACCCAGCGAACGCCCCGCAGACCAGTACATAAAATATGGCACCATAAATCTCGACAAACCTGCCGGACCCACCAGTCACGAGGTTGCTGCCTGGATAAAAAAAATTCTAAAACTCCAAACAATTGGACATGGCGGCACACTTGACCCCAAAGTCACAGGTGTCTTACCCGTCACACTAGAAGAAGCCACTAAAATGGTGCAGGCATTGCTCTACAGCGGTAAAGAGTACATTTGCGTTCTCAAACTTCACGGAGATGTGGAAGAACATCAAGTAAAGCCTGTTCTGAACCTCTTTGAGGATGAAATTTATCAGCGTCCCCCCCTGCGTAGCTCAGTTAAGCGTCAGTTGCGTACAAGACGCATCTACTACATTGTCTACATAGAACGTGACGGTCGACATGTACTCTTTAGAGTCGGATGTGAAGGTGGAACCTATATACGTAAACTCTGCTATGACATCGGCGAAATCCTAGGCGTCGGGGGACATATGCAAGAACTCCGACGCACCCGCGCAGGGCCATTCCAGGAAACCAGCATCAAAAGCGTCACTCTACATGATGTAGCATACTGGTTTGGCGAATACGAACGCACCAAAGATCCCGCTAACCTTTGCAAATTCATCGAACCCATGGAAACTGCACTCATTCAGTTACCCAGAATCATAGTTCGTGACTCAGCTGTCGACGCACTTTGCCATGGCGCTAGCTTAACAGCACCCGGTGTTCTGCAAGTGGACACAGGCATCGCAAAGAATAGCATAATAGCCATATTTACCCTCAAAGGTGAAGCCATAGCGCTTGGACGTGCGCAAGTCTCCACGCAAGAAATAATGGATATGCGGCATGGAACGGTGGCGGCTCTCGCACGTGTACTGATGCCGCGCAATGTGTACCCAAGGGTTTGGAAAACCGGGACTGGCGGCGATGAACAGGAAAAATAAACCTCCTGAACACTATTTTTCTTCAACACCTACAAGCGAGGCCCACTTTGGCATAATTCGCGCCTCTCTTTGTGGTCGCACATTTGAGTTTCTAACCTCATCGAGCGTTTTCTCCAAAAAAAAAGTGGACCTAGGTACTCATGTACTTATTGATGCCATGGTTCTGCCCCAAAAAGGTACTGTACTCGATATTGGTTGTGGATATGGTGCCATAGGCATAGTTGCAGCGGCATTTAGTTCCCAGTTGCATGTGGTTATGACAGATGTGAATATGCGGGCGGTGCAGCTGGCAAAGCAGAACGTGAATGCTAATCATATCGGTAACGCAGAGGTGCGTTATGGGTACCTCTATGAACCTGTCTTGGGATTATATTTTGATTGTGTGCTTTCTAATCCCCCTGTCAGTGCAGGCATGGATACCGTGAAAGCTATTATCGAGGGCGCACCAAAACTGATGACGGCTGGTGGCAGTTTCCAGATGGTTATCCGAAGTAAAATCGGTGCTAAGAGTCTTCCTGACGCTTTCTTGGAGGCGTTTGGAAACTGTGAGATTTTAACGCGGGAAAGCGGGTACCGTGTGCTTATGGGTAAACTTTGTTAGCCTGATCCGCTAACAGTTAAGGCTTAACGTTCCGCTGGTATGTGTATGGTCAGCGTAATTCACAAATATATTTTGTATTTGTCAGCAGAATATGCTATAACGGTTGTTGGGTTTGTTTGGATATTCTGTTTTTGTATTTGTAGCTTGTTGGTGGTTGGTGTTTTTATGGGCTTATTCACATGAAAATATTTGGTGATTTTTATGCTTCCAGCCAGATAGTAGTTGATGGCGTTCTATGAAAATATTTGGTGGTTTGATGTGTTGGTTTATTGTCCGGTTAAAAATGGGTTCTGGGGTGATGGTTAGGTATATGTATCTGTTGGTGTTTATGATATGTAGTAGCTGTTTGCATAGGGCTGGAGCCAAAATGGTGTGTTGTATGCAGGTGTTTATGGCCTGTTTTAGGTTAGGTTCACTACGGGACCGTTGGTGAGTGATGTTGGAGCTGTAGTTGCTGTTTTGTGGGATGTTGCTTGTTTTCTGTGAGCGCTGACTTATGTGGATTGATATTGGTTTTATGATACAACCATATTTGCGAAAAGACTTATGACTTGCTAAAGCACTAGTTATGGTATGGATAAGAAAAGGCAGTAGTTGCAAACGGCTTTGAAAAGAAAAAGGCCAAAGTGAATATATGGAAAATAAAAATAAAAAAAATATGGACTCTAATACTTCACAATCCAAAGAGCCCAATTGCCTATATTATCACAGAATTTTTGCATCCCACTTATTGTTAGTTAACAAAAATTTTGAGCCATGGCACAATGTTTACGCAAACCTCTCTATGGCAATAAACCAAGTGTCTAAACATGTTAATAGCAGATTAAACTTCAGGGAGGTAACTGTTTGAGACTGCGCCTTTTGTTCTTACCCTTTTTAATACCTCTATTTTTACTAGGCTGGATAATGAGACATATTGGCGAAAAAAGCGATCGTAGCACTAAAAAAAATAGTGAACGACCTCCAACGTACACAAAAAATGCTACAAACAACCGCATAAAATAATTAAATATAAAATAACTTCCTTGATTCCAGTCTCCCATAAAAGGGCTCAGCAAAGAGCCGCCTGCCTGCCTATTCCATTATGATCTCTTTCTGTTTGCTTACCAACAACCGCTTAAACTACCGCAAAATACAAAAGCGCAGTTGTCGCTAATAGTGAAACAAAACCTGCTCGAGGTAAGTATAGATGAAACTGAACAAGACTGATGAAAAAGTTGTTGCAACACTGCAAGCAGAAGGAAAAGAATTAACTCTCCAAGAAATCGTTGACAAAAGCGGAGAACCCTCAAAAAAAGTTTTCCGTAGCCTGCGTAAACTATTCGAAAATGAAATTATCTCAACCCAAGCCCGTAAGTATAAGCTTATAATAACCGATACCAAAGCGATTAAAGCAAAACTTGCAACAAAAAGCGAAGAACCTAAATCTTCATCTTAGCACGTTTTGAGACCTCAAACAAGCTTGACTTGTTTCACCCATTCCTCGGTGACTGTCGTCTGGGTTCAGATCTTTTCATTTTAAAGAATGCAATGGGAATTAAAGTTGACAGCACCCATAGTGTAGTGGTTGTTGCCTATTGAGGTTTCCAAATTTGTGTCAAGTTTATTGTACCATTCCACCCTGATGTCTTCATCTATAGTACGAACACTTGTTTAACGTTTCAAACAAAAATTTTGGTCAAATACCTGCCACTATGTTATAATGTTTGAAATTAATTTTCTGAAAATCATATAAAAATGAATGCAAACATATTATAGTAAGTTTTACAATGAGCATACGTCTGTCCAGGTGTCCTTTGGGAACCAAAGGTCCTCTTAGAAGACTAATTCGCCTCTATCAACCATGGAATCAGGGTGAATATGATGGCACAAAAAAAGTTCGCGACAAAAATCTTAGCGTTTTGTCTATTAACAGCAGTTCTTTTGAGTCAAAGTTTTCTCTCATTTACCGTTGCACAAAGTAACGGCATCACAGTCTTAACTTGACCCACAACTAATCTTTTGGTTTTTTGTCTAATTAGCTTCTGCCGTTGCAGGGTGTTATTCGGGGTTATTTTACTGAATAGTGACGCTGAATTTTGA
>WQVG01000104.1 GCA_009781675.1 Candidatus Bathycorpusculum acetigenes
GGCTGTTTGCACTGATTGTCATGTCAAGATACATTCTGGTGTGTATGATCGTGTTTGTGTTCACTAAATTTGGCTGCTAGAAAGCAGGATGATGGGAAACTATCAAGTCCTGTTTGGGGAGGGACGGTTGGAGAAGTGCCCGCTGGGTAACTCGCTGGCCGCCTACTCTACTGTTGGCACTTCAAGAATCCGTTTCAGTCCCAGAGACTCCCACGTGTCCAGAGTGTGGTTCAACAAGATCTTATCGTGCCAGCAAACGCTATCTCTCTGACGGTTCAGAGATTCAACGTTATCTTTGCCGTGATTGTTCATATCGCTATTCGTGGCCGCTAAAGCTTAAAAGTGTCTGTGTAGAGTCGGGTGGTAACCAAATAAGCGCATTAGAAGAGGAAGCGAAAAATTTGGTGCCCACCATATCGAATCTAAATGTGGGTGATATTGCCAGAATAGAAGTGCATATAGAGTACATAAAGAAGCAGGGTTATCAACCTGAAACTATGAGACGGCGGCGTGCGGCTTTGCTCCGTTTGTTGCGCCTTGGTGCTGATTTAGCTGTTCCTGAAAGTGTCAAAACTGTTATAGCGAATCAAGAGCAGTGGAAGAATTCGCAGAAGCAGGCTATGGTGTTTGCATATGACCTCTATGCTAAGCAGTATGGTTACAGTTGGGTGCGTCCTTGGTATGAGGCGGTACGTGAATTACCGTTTATTCCTCAGGAACGTGAAATAGACGATTTGATTGCTGGTGTACATAAAGAAATCAGTTTGTTACTGTTGATTGCTAAGGAGACTGGTGCACGTGCTGGTGAAATCTATGGTTTACTTTGGACTGACATTGACTTTGAAGCCCGCACTTTGAGTATCCGTGCTGAGAAGAACAGTAATCCCAGACGTTTCAAGTTGTCTAAGAAGTTGCAGAATACCCTTGAATGTTATCCTAAATCTACGGAGCGTATCTTTAACCGTTACCAGAATCTGAATAATCTTAGGCGTACTTTTGAGAAGCAACGTAAACGTTTAGCTGCAAAACTCTTCAATCCACGCTTGAACCAAATAAAAATCCACACATTGCGACATTGGAAAGGAACAACTGAATATGACAAAACCAAAGATATCCTCCACGTTATGCAAGTGCTTGGTCATAAGAATATCAAGAATACTTTGCTCTATACTCAGCTTGTTAGTGTAGGGGAAGACAAAGGTTTCATTTGTAAGATAGCTAATACTCCCGCTGAGGCTGTGGCTTTAATTGAGGAAGGCTTTGAGTTGCATTGTAGTTACGGTGAAAATGACGAGGTTAAATTGTTTCGTAAAAGACGCTGAATGTGAGTGCCGCGGCAGTTCCAATTTAGGGTTGGAGTGCCGCGGGCAGTTCCATAATTACCATTATGGTGCCGAGGGCAGGGTTTGAACATGCGACAACTCGGTCTTCAGCCGAGCGCTCTCCCAGGCTGAGCTACCTCGGCACGTTTTTCCATGCCTTTTCTTTACCTCAACACATTTTTACTGTGCCGCTGTAAACAGAGAGCGTAATCATTTACGTTTCCTCAAGAATATTAAGCTATCCTTTACACGTGCCAATTCAAGCCTTGTTCTGGCAATGTTGGAACTCCATGTTTGCTCATTTATAGCATAATAGTTCTCATGTATACTATTATAGCGATTATGTGGCTTATATCTTGCTTTTCACCGTAATTGTATCAATGTTTTTCAGCTTTTTGGAAAATCAGCATAAAGTGAGTTAAATTGTGAGAGGGGAGATGGTGATGAATGTTGTCAGGGGGTGAGTCCTGATGGGTATGTGTCCCCTCTCACAGGTTATCCTATACCTGTTTAGCTTTATAAAATTAACCCTGTATGCTCAGGGGGTGGCGAAAGTGATATTTTCCAGAAGCTTTTTGCTTGTTATTTTGTATCTTTTTGTATGGTCTGTTCTTGTGTAATTTCTTGTCTTTTTGTGAGAGGGAGGTAGAGAAACAGTACACTACCGCAAGTTGGGAAGATTGTAAGGGCCCTCCCATCTCACGGTATTCTTTATGTTGGTTTGGTTTTATATGGCTTAGTTCGATTTCGAATTAATATGGATTATATAATATGTTGAAATTTTAATGGATGTGATTTTATTTTTTGGTTAAAGTTATATGGTGTGTAAGGTTTTTGTGTTCACAAAGGCGCCGGGCATCAGTTGCTTGTGTTGTCCTAAAGTTATTGTTTTGTCTGGGTTTGTTTCTATGTTTATTGGTTGTAAGGGTCTTGTCTGATGGTTGTATTTTTCTGTTTATGATTTGGTCGTTGTGTATTTTTCGTGTATGTGTATGTTTTGGTGAATGGGTGGTTTCTATTGCTATGTTGCGTATTGTTGTAGCTTCCTTCTACTTTGGGTTGTTTGAAGGAAAGGCTTTATGAACGGGTGCGTTGTATTTGGAATCTAACTGTTGGGCCGTTAGTCTAGCTGGCTAGGACGTCGCCCTCACGCGGCGAAGATCACCGGTTCAAATCCGGTACGGCCCACTTGTTTGTGTATTGTTTTGTGGTGAGCGCTGTTTAAGGCTTATAACTTTGAACAGGCTTATTGTTTTTGGGTTTTTTATGCATCATAAAGGTATTTTTATGCTTGCGGGCGTGTTTTTGGCGGTGGCTTTAGTGGTGCCTGTGGTAGTGTTTATTTTGCAGGCACCTGATGGGTTGATTATCACTGAGAATCCCTCGGGTATGGAGACTGGGGGTGATCTGCCAACGGTTCCGGTCCAGCCGGTGCAACAGGGTTATGTTACGACGTTGTTTATTGTCATAGTTGTTGAGGTTGTGTTTATTTCGTTGTTTATAGTTGCAATTTATTATGGCATAAGACATGTCCATTCATACCATTGATGTTGATTATGGGTTATGTGGTGTGCAATAGATGTATGGCATGTTGTAGAATGTTTTAAAAATTAATAAATCTGCTGAAAATTGGCTAAATGTTTCTTGATGCGGCGTAAAAACGGGTGAACTGTCACTCAGAGCGCTTTATAAATAGATGCTTTATATACTGGCTTTGTTATTTATATAAAGAAGCCTGTGAATTGGCATGAGTAAACGAAAACCCATCATTAACATCCAGAACATAGTCGCTTCTGTCTCCCTTAATCAGAAAATCGACTTACAACGAATCGTGGAAAAATTCCCGCAAACTGAGTATAATCCTGCGGTTTTTCCCGGCCTAGTTTTCCGTCTCAAAAAACCCAAAACTGCCACTCTTATTTTCGGAACAGGCAAAATGGTTTGCACTGGTGCTAAATCCGAAAAGGAATCTCGGGGTGCTGTGGAGAAAGTCGTCAAAGAACTTCGTAGTGAAGGTATTCAAATTACTGAGAAACCTATCGTTAATATTCAAAACATCGTTGCATCCGCGGAACTTGGCGGCGAAATCGATCTTGAAAGTCTTGTTTACAAACTTAGTCGTGTCATGTATGAGCCTGAACAGTTTCCCGGTGCAGTCTATCGCATGGATGAACCCAAAGTCGTTTTTCTCATATTTAGTGCCGGAAAACTTGTTTGCGTTGGTGCCAAAAAAGAAGAACAAGTCTATGAGGCAGTAGATAAAATACAGCAACTACTCGAAGAAAAAGAGCTCATCTACTACCCCTCGTAACACACTTTTTTTATCCCTTTATTCTTCGGCGCACGGCTGGATTAGTTTCAACCAGTTTTTTCATTGCTAGTTCAAAGGTTTCTTGTGGTGCTAACTCTTTTTTGATATAGATCCCTGTTCGGCCTATCTCGTCACGTCGAAGAAGGGTATGTACCCGGTTTAAAACGGTTTGAGTTGAGATCCCAAGGATTTTAGATGTCGCTTCTTCTCTGCCTACGATGCTGCTTTCCACGTGTCCTGTTTGGGTGGGTTCTATGAGCATAAGTCGTTTATCAATCCCCACCACACGCATATCTGATTTGAGTTCAGAGAGGTTTGTTTGGCCGCCGAAACGGTAAAACTCTCGTTGGACCCGGCGCATTTCCATCAGTGGAAAAGAAACAGTGGTTTGTTCATCGATTTCGATATGGGCTTTCATGGCATTGCTAGGGGTTGCCTGTACAATCCGTCGGTTGCTGATGGTTAGGCGGGCATGTTCAAGGGCCGTTTCAACCAGAAAACTGTTCTGAACCTCCGCGATAAAGATGTCAATATCACTATCTTCTTTCACATCACCTCTAGCAGTACTGCCATGAACCGTTGAGCCCATATGAAACACCTCCAACGCAGCCATAATAGACATTGCCTTTCCTCGAAGCGCTTTGAGCTGTTCCCAACGGGCCCTGCTATAGGTTACTTCTTTGTAGTCCCCACACCCTGCGGGTTTAATTGCCATATTTACCTGCCAATCAAGTCTCTGTGCATCATCATTTATTTGCATATCAGCCATACCTTACAGCCAAAAGCATGCCCCTTTAGCTATTTGTGGATATGGACAACATATGTTAGGCGGGTCCGGCCCTGTGCTGACAAATAAGGAAGCTAAAAAGAGGAGTAGGTGAGTGACCTCCTTCTTATCAGCAACCTAACCCGCCTAACTGTGGCTATCTTTTGCATTCCTGACAATACGCTAACCCGGTTTTGAAATATAAAGAAATGTGGTTACACCCTGTTACAACAACCAAAAATTTTGCTCAAAGTCAGAATACCGTGTATAATCCCGGTTGAGCCCTATTTCGTCGATTAGTTGGTTGATCTTACCCAGAGTGTTTTGTTTTAGTAGACTTCTTGCGAAACTAAAATAAGTGTAATTGATGTTTTTTGTGATTGTTGTGGTTAGATGAAGTATGAAACGCTGAAAAGTTATTCGGATGAAGAGTTTCGTCGGATAACTGGTGTTAAGCGGGTTACTTTTGAAAAGATGCTCGAAATA
>WQVG01000105.1 GCA_009781675.1 Candidatus Bathycorpusculum acetigenes
GATTTCGCCGTTTTTGTGACGCCCAATTTCTAGTACGCCGCCGTCTGCGTTTGCAAAACCGCAAATTGTGTTTAGATATTCATCATGCCAAGTTTGTTTCCATTCAAGCTTATGCGTTTCCAACAGGTACACCTCCAAGTGTATTTGAGTAGTAGTGTTAAATGTATTAGTTCACTGTTTAATCAATATATTTTTTTCAATAACCTGACACTATGCATTTGGTGTCTTATGAGCTAAATTCTGTGTAAAGCAGTGTATAGCATTTTTGTTTGTTTTGGTTTGGCTTGCTGAGTTGGTTTTGGGGTTTTAAATATACTGACAGGTTAGTGGGTGGTAATGTTATGTGTGGTCTGCTGTGGTATGGTTTCGGTGAATTAGGTGGCTGTGTTTTGTTAGGTGTTGTTGTGGGGTGTTTTTGTGTCTGAGTTGGTTTCGACTTTGTGGTTTGAGGATACTGGTTTTTTGCATGAGCAAATGCTCGATACGCCTGCTGGTCGGTTTTCTGTTCGGCAGATGGGTATGTTTTTAGTGTTTGGTTTGTTGGCGTGGCTTTCTTTGCTTGTGTTTGCTGATTTGGTGCTCAAGATTGTGGTTGCTGGTGCCATATTTTTTGGTGGCGCCGCTCTTTTCACAAGAAAAATTAAAACTGTTTCTCCTGAAGCCCACCTGCTCTGCCTGATAAGACGCTTCACCCTGCAGATAAAACAAGCCTATCCTGCCGCCAAAACTCAGCAGCCTGGGGCGCAAGAGTCCCCGTCTATGTTGCTCTCAGCAACCATAGGGACCCCTCTAAAAATTGTTGGGGTGCTAAAAGACCTCGCAGGAAAAGCGCTGCAAAACAAAAACTTCACGGTAAACATTAACAACACCCCCCACTCAAATGGCACAACCGACCAAGAAGGCTCCTTCTGCACATATTTTATCCCCGAACACTCCGGAGTCTTCCAAATAACCCTCCAACCCCAAGACGTCCAAGAACCCACTCAACAAATAACCGTAAACGTCCAACCCAAAACCAAAAACAAAGAAGCGGACGAGGAAAAACAAAATGCAGAAAAAAATCCTACTACAACTAAAATCTAAACTGGAAAAACAACAACCGCAAGTCTGCCTCTATGAAGTGTTTCCGGTAAACTATGTTATGCTGCCTAAACAGAAACGGGCTGAAACGCTGGGACGGTTTCAACGTCTGCTAAACAGCCTGCCCTGCCCCATAAAACTATCCGCAACAAAAACCCAAAAAACAATACAAATAAACGAAAACGAACTCACCCCCACCTACTACCGCTTCTTTATTGAAAGCTCAGAACCTATCGATTGGATACTTGATCAATGCAACTTTAAACAACAACCCCTAACCGAAACCCCAAAAACAACCCCTGTCAAAACGTTTCCCAAACATCTCCTGCTAAAAGACAACAAGCTTCAAAAAACACTTACCGTCTACCAACTCCCCGCAACACTTCTGCCAGGGTTTATAAGTGAACTCTACGGTCTATGCGAAAAAGTGTTGCTTTGCATTAAACCGTTACCCCTTGAGACTGCCTCCTCCCAAATGGGCAAATATCTACGCTTACTCAAAAGCATCCTCTTAGCAGACCAATCCAAAGGCCGCCTTGCCAAAGAGGAAATTAAACTAAAACACGCCATGGCTGAAGCGGTTTATCAAGGACTAATAACCGGCTCCACCCGACTCTTCGAACTACAAGTTAACCTCACAATCCAAGCCAACAACCCAGAAGAACTCAAAACCAAAACAAAAAAACTCAAAGACACCCTCCAATCACACTTCATACGCCTCGACTGCCCCACATACTTTCAACCCGAATTAGCCCTGGGCACCGTAGGTAAAAAACTTGTAGCCGACACCACCACCGTCAGCACCTTTTTCCCCTTTGTCTCCGCCGACCTAATTGAATCGCCAGGCGGCGTTTTTTTGGGTATAAATCAACTCACAGGCGCACCAGTCGTATTTGACCCCCACCTACGTATGAATCAAAACATAATCATCATGGGCAAAAGCGGTGCAGGCAAAAGCTTCACCTCAAAAATCCTCCTAACCCGCTTACTGCAAAAACACCCCAACCTCGCCTACTACATTGTAGATCCTGAAAACGAGTACGGCGAAGTGGGTAAACTTTCTGGTGCAGACGTATTGGACATAACCACACAGAAGCAGTTAGGGTTAGATCCCATACAGATATTTTCTGACAATAAAGATACGGCTGCAGGCATACTTGCTGATTTAGCGGGTATTGAGGATAATCGGAGTTATCAGGAGCTACGAGGTGCAGTGGGAGCCAGCCAGGATCTGCTGGAAGTCTATCAAAACAGCACCCCCAATCTAAAAGACCGCCTCTCACCCTTTGTTACAGGCACTGATAGCTTCCTAACCATGGGCAAACCTCAAAAATTCTCACACCGCATGGTCTTCAACCTAAGTGCTCTGCATCGTCAGTTAGCGATGACGCAACGCCGAAGTTTAACTTTTCAAGCGGCAAATGTTTTGGTTTTTAGCAAGATCTGGCAGATGCTTGACAACACCCAATTCCTACCGCTACACATCCCCAAGCTGGTGATCATTGATGAGCTTTGGCTCTACACTGCCCTACCCGCTTCAGCCAGCTTCTTAGAAGGCGTCTCACGGCGGGGTAGAAAACGAAACGTAACCCTGCTGCTAAACTCCCAACGCCTAGCAGATGTGCTTGAAAATTCTGCTGGCAAAGCCGTTATTGAAAACTGTGCCACCAAAATGATGCTAAGACAAGACGAATCAGCCATACGATTAACAGGCCAAACCATCGGCCTATCAACAGCCGAGATGGAAACGCTTCTGGAACTAAACCAAGGCCAAGGCCTAATCGTCGCAGGCGACATACACCTACCCATCAAGTTTCTAGCCCTCAATGAAGAAGAATACAACATATTTACAACCAAACCCACTGAGAGGAATCTCCAACTTGAAAACCCAAACATCTAACATTACGGTGTTGTCCAAAAGGGTGGAGACCGGAATGGCGTCGGATAGGTCTCCCTTGAGTGATCGTCAAGGTGTTCTAAGCAATGAGCTAGTCCAG
This sequence comes from Candidatus Bathycorpusculum acetigenes, assembly GCA_009781675.1. Lineage (GTDB taxonomy): Archaea > Thermoproteota > Bathyarchaeia > Bathyarchaeales > Bathycorpusculaceae > Bathycorpusculum > Bathycorpusculum acetigenes. Next base: position 3,078 of record WQVG01000105.1, read on the forward strand.
AAACGCTATAGAGAGTATTGTTTGGCTCGTGCCCAACGCCAAAAAGAAACTGCCGAAATGGAGGCTGCAATGGCTTCACGTAAAAAGCAGCTTGCCGACCAGCGCGCCCTACTCAACACCCCAAGACCCGTAACCACCCGCAAAGAACACCTGTGCGCTAAATGCCAAACACCAATCCCAACAGACTCCAATGTTATTGTGATGGTGTGTAAGGTACGGGTTTGGATCAGCCGATACGAATGCAAAAACCAACACACCACCCACTACTACTGCAACCACTGCAAAAAACCACGCTTTAGGAAAGGGCAGCTTTGAAAAATAAACACACTGTAGCTGATAGTCCGATAACATCCAAAACCAAACGGCCATAAAGGCTCAATTTTAGGATCGAATGTTTTTGGGCGACTCTTTGGATCTTGGGCGGCAGCATACACCTGTTGTAACACCTGTTACAACTGTTACGGATCCTCAGAGTCGAAATTTGGGGTATTCAGTAGAAGAGAGAATTTGTCATGTGATCGATGCCTCAGAGATCGAGCTAAAACCCTCAGAGATCGCCCGTAAAATCCATACGCCCCATAAACCCACAGCTGGACAATACACCTCAGTACGAGTAATTTGTGCTAGACTGCTGCAGAGGGGTCTGGTGATTCAACCCTACCCCGGAGCATATTGCAGTAAAATCACCTACGGTGTGCGGTTTGTACCGTTGATGCTGCACAATGTTAGGTTGCATAGTAATTTGTGTGTGGATGTAAAGTCGGATGTTATTGTTGAGGTGGTGGGCGGGGTGACGGTGAGGGCGGCGTTTGGGAGTGAGCGTAAAAAGGTGTCGGGGGTGATCAGTTGTGATGCGGGGATGAGTCGGGATGCTTGTTTGTTTGCGGTTAATCGTTGGTTTGAGCTTGTGGAGGGTAAGCTTGGGTTTTGTCTAAATGACTTGGTGGTTACTACGTGGGAGCTTAACAAAGATCATGCGGGGATTCGTATTGATGGGGTTCAGTGTGTTACTAAGCGTGATCTTTACGGTATGATTGAGCGCACCTATCAAAAAGAGGAGAATTTGGTGCGTAAAGAGTGGAAGGTTTCTACGCCTATGTCTTTGAACAAGTTTGAGGAAGCAGTTTCTAAAGGGTTAGCAGGGATGGAGAAGGCACAGGATATCAAAGAGTTGAAGACTGAGGTGCGTGGGGTGTGGGAGGCTCTAAAATTCAATAACAGCCAAATGTTGGAGTTGGGGCGGTTTGTTGAGGCAGTTTCTAAAAGCCAGCTAAGTTTGGTTGATCGTGTTGTGGATCTGGAGAAGGGTCTAATTGTGTTAAGTAATTCTGTTACAAAGTTGGTTGAGGTTTTAGCTGGAAACCCAACTACTAATGATAAATCAAAAGTTTCAAGACCTGATGATGATGCTGATGGTTTTGAGTATGTTAGATAAGTAAAAGAAAAGGACAAGAAAGAAATAACCAGAGAGACCATAAATAAGATAATGAAAGGTGTGTCTTTATGGTTATTAAGGCAATTAAAGATAGAAAGTCTATCCGTAACTATGTGCCTAAAGCGAACGTATCTGATGTGCAAATCAAAGAACTCTTAGAACCTGTCCTCAATAGCAGAGCCTCCTAAGCAGAGTTGTTGAATGTGCAATCATTATCATATTTTCTTCTGATCTTGTACTTATTTCATAATCCTTAGACAAACGCCTAAACCCTGTAA
>WQVG01000106.1 GCA_009781675.1 Candidatus Bathycorpusculum acetigenes
ATACCCGAATTTACTCTGCGGTTTGTCGATAATTCTTATGATGTACCGCCAACCTTTTCAAAAGACCCCTTTACAGGAAAAAATGAAATGACCCAAGAAGGCTACCACGTAGAAAATAAAACAATAGAAGTGAAAATAAAAAATCAGTCTTTCAATCGTTATGTGGATTCACAAGGCAATCACATTATGTTACAGTATGATATTCGTTGGAAAGGACATTTTGACGGTTACTGGGTCGAATACAGTTCTCACAACAACGGCATTTATTTAGGCGCTTCAAATCAAATAATGGTTGACGGCTCTTTGTTGTATCCAAATGCACCCTATACAGAGGCAACCTACATTATAGGCACCAACAGATATGAGGGCCAATTTGCGTTTGGATATGATGGTCGGTTAGGTAATGTTTCTGATGGCGGAAAGATAGATTTTCAGGTTCAGGCACTAATTGGATACTACAATAGTATCGAAGTTCCTCCTGATTCAGTCTATCCTAGAGGAAATATCCAGACTGTGTTTACAGGTGTTTCTAGTGATTGGAGCAAAACACAGGCCATAACAATTGGCGTCAGTAGTGATGACACACCCAATCAAAACGAACCAACACCAAGCCCAACATTTACCGCAGACCGCCCACCGCAAAGTGAGATAACAATAGCGGGGTTTAGTTTGTTTGAGTTTAGTTTAGGAGTCATTATAGGTGCTGTAATATCGGGGCTAAGCATTGCTCTTGTCTATGAAAAAAGAAAAACTGCAAAACAAAAAGGTTAGCAGATTTGTGTTTGTTGGTGGTTTGATGCCATAACTGTTGGGCTAACTGTACCCTTTTAGGTATATCTTCAGTTTTTCGGTGCATATAGTTGGTGTATAGGCTTTTAAGGCCTAAATAGGTGGGTTCCGCCCCTTTTAACGACCCGCATAACTTAAACCCATAAATTATGACGAATACGACGAAAATATGATAAATATAGAAACTACCGTACTTTCAGCCTTCCTAACGGAAGCGGGTTAAATTGAACTTAAAAATATAATGATAAACAACCTGTTTAGGAACACTAAGTCTATACATCACCTATGCTTTAACGGTGCCCTCATCGTCGGGTTTTTCTGCTTGGATTTTAGCTCTATAAACTCAAGCAGGGTATATCCTTCGTCTTAAACTCACGAAGCTCACTTGTTAACTCTTCTAAACGAACCTTAACCACTTCCAACTCGTCCTTAACGCCCTCAATAACATGTAAATCAGTGAGTTGTATGAGCGTTAGGTCTTATGCATAGCTTCTACCATACCGTTCCTCTAAACGTTTCTGTCCGCCATATTCACTGTCTATAGGAGTTAGGTGGTAACGTTTTTTAGGTTGTGGCAGTAGTAAATATCAAGAGTAATGTTGCAATACACTGTCTTTTTCCAAGTGGGTACTGTTACAAAGAAGGCAGGGTTGCCTGTTGAAAAATTTGTCGGGTTTCTTTTAGTGGTGTTGGCTTTTGGAATTCTTCTTTGGCAAGCACCAGGGTTAGTTCATTTGTTTGAAAGCAGAGGCAACCCTGATTCAGAGTACACTGCCTTGAGTTTGGCTCCCGGCATATCTAAAACCTATCAACACAAAAGTGATAATTTTGTTTTCATCTACAAACTATCAAATACTGACGACACGAACCTGCTGTATGTGACCCGAAACGCGGCTGAACAGTCAGGTTCATATCCGGCTGTTGCAGGCGCAACTTATTCGGATTTAGGTTTAGAAATGAAAATGGTATCAGTAACCCCAAACATTATGGTACTACAAATTAGCCCTGCCAAATAACCCAAACGTGTAAACTCATAATCAATCCACAATTTCTAGACACAACTTCATAAAGAGGTGTAAACACTGATTATTTAGCCCTTAATTAAGAAATAACCTATTTTGGGCTTTTTATAACGGAACATGATGCCTATATAGGCACCACAGATACACTACTAAAACCATGTACCTCATATTGAGCATTAAAATCTATTTACAGAATCTAAAAAGTCGCTAATATCTTGGGCCTAATGTATATGGAATTTGGATAATCGCATAAAATGAAGAGTAAAATAATTATCAATCGATAGGTAACCGCACTCAATCATAAAACTAATATTTGCCACTTCACAAGTCTTGTCTAGTTCAAGGGGAGCTGAGATGTGACTCGGCTGAGAAAATAGCTGAATGCTGTTGACCCAAAGAACCTGAACCAGGTAATACTGGCGGAGGGAAAATGATGAATACAAAAGAAAATAGTACTGTAACCTTTAAGCCTAGAATTATAAGTAGGGCTCAAATTCTTGCAGAAATAGCGGTTTTTACTGCATTAAGTACTGCCCTGAGTTTAATCACCTTTGTAGTTTTTCCACAAGGCGGCTCAGTCACTGTAGGTTCCATGGTGCCTATGCTTTGGCTGGCGTTGCGGCGGGGGCCAAAAGTCGGTATCTCCGCGGGTGTTGTTTATGGTTTTGTTCAGTTGGCCGTTTTACCCCAGGTGTATTATCCAACGCAGATGTTGCTTGATTATCCCATAGCGTTTGGTTGTTTAGGCTTAGCAGGTTTTTTTAAAAACCATCCAATCACAGGGGTCACAGTTGCAGTTACTGGCAGGTTTGTTATGCATTTGATTTCAGGAGCCATATTCTTTGCCGAATATGCACCTGCAGAAATGAACCCTTGGGTTTACTCAAGCCTATACAATGGAAGCTACATGTTACCTGAATTGATGATAAGTATCTTCTTTATCTACTTGCTGTATAGAAGCAACGTGTTGAGAGTGTATATGTAGTGGGGAAACTTGCCGCAAGAGAACTACAAGAAATACTTAACTGTATCACCCCCGATGAGCGGGTGCTGGTACCGCCTCAAGTCGGGTTTGATGCAGGGGTTCATCGCTTAGGTGATAAGCTTGTGGTTGTGGCAACTGATCCCTGTACAGGCGTTCCCGAAGAATGGTTTGGCTGGTTGCTGATCAATTATGCGGCCTCAGATATAGCACTCTTTGGTGCAAAACCAGAGTTTTGTACAATCACCTTGCTGGGTCCACCACGATCCACCAGTCCCAGGCGATTTCAAAAGATTATGGCTCAAACCTGCAAAGCTGCCGACGAACTAGGCATCGCCATCGTTCGCGGTCACACCGCAATGTATGGCAGCCTAAAAGACGTCTTAGGTGTCTGCACTGTCTATGGTACAGTGGAGCCAAATCGGCTTATCACCTCAGGCGGCGCAAAACCGGGGGATCTTATTTTATGCACCAAGCCGCTTGGAATAGAAACAATCACTAACTATGTCCTGACTCATAGAGAAACGGCACAACAGCTCTTTGGCATCCAAAAACAGGCTGAATATGGGAGGCTTGTACCCATGCAGAGTTGCGTTAGAGAAGCATTGGCACTTTCAGAGGTGGAAGGGGTGCATGCGATGCATGATGTAACAGAGGGCGGGTTTGTAGCGGCGCTAAACGAACTGGCAGAAACATCCAAAACAGGGTTTAGAGTGAAGTGTGAAAACATTGCAATACCCAACGAAGCTCTTGTGTTGCAGAGGCATTTAGGGTTAAGTGATGCGCAGATGCTGGCATTTTCTTCAACCGGAACTATACTGGCGGCTGTTTCGGTTAGTGCAAAGCAGAAAGTCACAGAAACGCTTCAAAAGCTGAAACTTACAGCCTCGTTTATTGGAGAATTCACGGATACTAAAGAAAGAATCATAGTACAAAACAATATCGAGAGGCCGTTTCCCAGCCAAGCTGACGATCCCTATACCGCCATGATGACCAGGCCTTAAGTGACGCTTGATTTAAAAGAGACCCAGCGAGCGTAATTACCGCGTGTATAGAAGCTTAGTTTAACTAAGGGTGGAACAACCGTTGTTATTTAATGGGTGAGCAGGTTCCAAACCGTTAAGTGAAGTCAACATTAAAGAAATGCAGTGTCTTCTATTTTGATGGAGAGGTTAAGGTGTCAAGCAAACGGCAGGATCATAACGAACTCAAAGATAATGTTGGGGAAAAACAGATTTTAACTGATGAAAGCATCTATCCTAATAACACTGTTATTAAAAATGCATTAGGGACAGCTCAGTTTGGAAGTTACTTAACGTTTATAGAAAAAATTGAAGCCCTAAATTTGACAATTGAATGGCGGTATTATAACGATGGAAAAACGTGGCTATGCAAAATATTGAACAAGAAGAAAAACATTGGTTGGCTCTCTATATGGGATGTAGGCTTTAAGGTAACAGTTTTCTTTACTGAAAAAACAATAGAAGGAATTAATGCGTTGGGAAGAGATATAAAAATTGGAAAACCTTCCGGGAAATTAATACCAATAATAACGACAATTAATGATGACACTACACTGGATAATGTGATAAAAATATTGGAATATAAAAAGGGACTTAAATAATCAGATGTGGATACAGGATTTAGGCAACATTTCAATTACGTTTTTAACATCTCTCTGATGATATCCTCGATAAAAGCACCAACAACAAATAATACAACTAAAAATACCCCAAAATAGTTTGGCAAGGGCTGACCGATATACAAAGAGATGATAACACCTATCGTAAAGACAGCCAACAAACCTGAAAGAACCGGTCATGACTCAAACTAGTTTATAAGCGAAATAGTGGATATTATCATGAGGATTAGTTGTGGTAAAAGTACCTGTAAAATGCATACATTGCAGAAGTGAAAACGTAGTAAAAATGGGCAAACAACCAACCA
>WQVG01000107.1 GCA_009781675.1 Candidatus Bathycorpusculum acetigenes
AAGCGAAACCGAAAAACTAACTGCAACCCTGCTCTACATAAACGGTTTATCCCTGCGCACCATAGCACGATTACTAAGTGTAACTGCCACAGCAATCCTAAAATGGATCAGACAATATGCCATTGAAAATTACGAAAAACCCCAGCCTCAAAACAACGACGTAGAAATAGAGTTAGATGGGATGTGGCACTATTTGGGGTCAAAAAAAACAAGCTTTGGATTTGGAAAGCATATTGTCGCACTACCCATCAACTCATTGACTGGGGATGTGGGGATCGTGATAGTGGGACTCTTTGGCGAATGCTTAGCCGACTACAACAATGGAATGTGAAAATATATTTTGCTGATCACTGGGAGGCTTATGCGAGGTTTGTTCTGGCGGGGCTACTTGTTCAAACCAAAGCTGAGACGCATGGAGTGGAGCGGGATAATTTTAGGCAAAGGCATTGGTTTGCACGGTTCCGTAGAAAAACCTGTGTTGTCTCCCGTTCACTACGGATGGTTGATTTAACTGTGGCTTTGTATGCTAAGTTCTGGGTCAACGGCACATTCAACGAGAAAACATTATTTAGTTAACACTCTCGTTTTTTTAACCAACTGTAAAAAGCCCGTTTTGATTTTTATTCAGCTCTAGTTTTACTTAATTGTTTGCGTGAATAGCTGTAAACCTCAAATGGCATTGTTTCTTTATTCCAATAGGTCTCAAAATAGTTTCTGGCCAGCACTATGACTGATGGACTGTTTGTCCACAAGACGGGGGCTTCTGCAAAATTGCTCTCTTCAAATGACAGTATTATTTCTTTTCCATCGAAAATGAAGAATTGTGCCCTCGGTGGCGACATGATGTCTTCTAACTTGGCATTAGCTTGATCACTATACACTAAGAGCTTAGTTGGGTCTTTGTCATTGCCTGTTTTTTTGGTTATCCATCTTATTTTTACGCCTTTATCTTTGGCGATTTTGATTGATTCTTCTACGCTGGTTAACCATGGTGAAAGTTCCCTGCTTGGTGTGAGACTGTCAACGGTGTTTTGAGTTCTCTCAATCGATTCTTGAATTTTACGTATAATCGATTGTTTCTCTGTAATGAGTATGATTTGATCCTTTTCATGATAATTGGGGATTGAATTATACCTCTCGCAGGTTTTATTGACAAATTCTTCCGCTCTACGGTTTAATTCATGAAAATTTTCTTTCTTTTTTTCTATGAGAATGGCCGTTGCTTTTTTAGGTTCGACTGCGCGGAATCGAGTTGGTTTAGTTATTACTTTTTCAACTATGCCTAGTTGCTGTAGCTCCCTTAGTACTCGGTAGATGTCCTGTCGGGCTACGCCTGATATTTTAAAGATGCTGATTGCTTTAGATGCGGTGCCTAATCTTAGGAGTGCAAGGTAAACTTTTGTCTGATTGATTGTTAGTCCCAGTTCAGAAAGTATTCTATTTTCATCGCTTTCACTAAATACTTCCATGCTATCTATTGTGTATGTTTTTCTTTTTAACCTTAAGGTTTTTTGTCAGAAATACGACTTACGACTTTAATTAACTGAAACTTGTTCGACCCTGTTGTGGTGCTGTGGTTCATCAGCACCCAACCTATAGATACATCAAGGCAAGACACTATGGTCGATAGATGTGGCTGGATTTAATGATTACTCTGGTTCTCTTGGTGTATGCGGTTGTCCAAAGACTGGCTCTCGCATTCTTGTGTTTTATTTTTCATTTACGTTATTTTTTTTGTACTGTTTGTCGTAAGTGATACTTACGGCTTTCTTTTAAATATTAAACTTGTATTGGGTTTAATCATAAGAGCGCTTGCTCATCGAAATAGATTTGCTAACGCTCAAAGGAGAAAAAAAGAAAAATGCAAACAAACAATAAACTATTTGCCTCATTGATAATTCTGATACTAGCTATATCCTCAATTACAACTCTTGTCTCTCTTATTCCTGTCACTTCAGGCTTTGATGCTGCAACTGACCAAGCCATCCGTGAAGGCATGACTTGGACCGGCCAAACTGAAAATGCCACACAAACTAGGCTTACTATGTGGGAACGCTATAAAGACAGGGTTCCAACATACACCTATGCTATGATTACACCTAACCCTGTGGGTATAGGTCAGCGTACAACAATCGTTATGTTTATGCCCATGGTCCCCATGGCCGCAACCGATGCAAATAAAATCGCATGGGAATACAAGGTAGTTATTACCGATCCAGACGGCATATCTGTAACTCTCCCCACAGATGGTGGTACTTTCACTTCTGACTCAACCGGTTCAACCTTCACAGATTATACGCCTACTAAACTCGGCAACTACTCCTATACAATCATATTCGAAGAACTCTTCTACAAATGGGACTCAACCGCCGCTATGAGGAACTGGTACGGCATCAGATTGCTATCCAGCAACCGAACATACACTGTAACCGTTCAAGAAGAACCCGTTTACCCAATTGCAGTAACTCGCTATCCTCTACCCGAAGAGTACTGGAGCCGTCCCATAGAAGGACAAAACGACTCCTGGGGCGCAATCTCATCTAACTGGCTTAACAATGCAAAAGATAGAGACTTTGGAAGCAGCCAAAACAGGTTCCAAACCGAAGGCATCGCCCCTAACACCGGACACATACTCTGGACTAAAGTGACTGAAGACGGTGGTGTTGTCGGCGGAGACCAATACTTCTCTCAACCCGGGGAAGTCTTCAACGCAGGACACCAATACCAAACAAGATTCCAAACACAAATCATCATGCACAGCAGATTAACCTACAACGAACCCATAACGTATGCCGGTACCGGCGGCGACTGGGTTACAGTCGATCTAAAAACAGGCCAAGAAATTTGGCGCAATAAGACTATGTCTGCTGCTCCATCGTTTGGTTGGTACTACGACGACGATAACATGAACCAACACGGCATCGTAAACCCGAGCTGGATATTCTCAAACAACTTCGGCACCGCAATCCACCCAAGATATGGAACAACTGTTGCACTAAACATCACAAACGTCCCCACAGGCGGCGGGGAAACAATCGGGCCCCAAGGCGAAGTTCTACGCTATATCATAGCCAACGAAGGTACCGATGCAAACCCGAGATGGTACCTCTACCAATGGAACTCCTCTAAAGTATTTATTGCACAAAACACCGGCACCCGAAACGCAAGCATCTACGGTAACCTCTCACCTTATGACTGGAATGTTTCTATAAGTGCATCCTTTAGCACCACACCAACTGTACGCGCTGCTATCCTAAACGATGTATTGCTGATCAGCAACGGTTCATTCATCCAAGGCGGTACAGGTTCTATGGGCTATGCAAACGCCGAAGCAACAACTCTAACAGGTATAAGCATTAAGGACGGCGAACTCGGCAGAGTTCTCTTCCAAAAGAATTATCCGCTAACCAACAGTGATGGTACACAAGACCTCTTCATACGTGCAGGAGAAGGAGTCTTCTTCTTCCAGCATATGCCTGATCTAACCTTCACCGCTTATGACATGTATAATGGAAACAAACTATGGTCAAGTCCACCGTTATCTGAGGAAAATGCATTCGGCTACTTCACATGGAGCAGTCTCATGAATGTGTATGCCACATCGATAGCATACGGTAAATTCTTCGCTACCGGCTACACAGGCATGGTCCACTGTTACGACCTCAAAAATGGCACTCTGCTATGGAAACAAGAAGCCCTCACCTACGGAGAGATCTTTAAGTACTACACCCTCTTCATAGGCGCCATAGCTGACGGCAAAATCTACATCGGAACACACGAACACTCCGCAGACACACCATTACTAAAAGGAGCTAAAACACGCGTCTTTGATGTTGAAACTGGAGAGGAGATCTGGTCGATGCTAGGTTGGGCCCACCCAGGTACCATGGCAATTGCTGATGGTGTTCTTATATACTGGAATAACTATGATCACCAAGTATATGCAGTAGGCAAAGGCCCAAGCGAAACCACAGTAAGAATCGAAAACGACGTTATCGCTGACGGATCTAGAGTTATGATTAAAGGAACCGTACATGATGTTTCAGCTGGAACCAAACAAGCCGAACGCGAATATCGCTTCACCACCGGTGTCCCTGCAATTTCTGATGAAAGTCAAAGCGATTGGATGGAGTATGTCTATATGCAAAAACCCCGACCTACAGATGCAACAGGTGTCGATGTTGTCTTATCTGTGCTTGATCCCAATGGCAACTTTTATGAGATCGGTACCACAACCAGCAACTCTTATGGCGATTACAATTTCATGTGGGAGCCCCCAGTTCCTGGCATATACCAAGTCTTTGCTAACTTCAAGGGCAGTGAATCTTACTACGCATCACGTGCATCCACAGCGTTTGGTGTGATAGATTCACCTGACGCATCGCCTGCCCCAACAAATCAACCGGCATCCGTTGCTGATCAATTCTTTATCCCTGCCACTGTAGGTATCATCGTAGCCATCATAGCTGTCGGCGCACTGCTAGCTATGCTATTGCTAAAGAAACGCGTCTAAAACAGATTAAATCCCTCCCTTTCTTTTTTATTTTAAATAAATTTTAGAGAGTGTTAATTACCTGACTTTTTAGCTCTTTTTATACACTACAGTTCTTATGTTTTCTTGGATTTTTTTCAGTTCAACTGTTGCTTCCCACTCAAAACCGCTAACTTGATCCTTTAGCTCTACTCGATAGC
>WQVG01000108.1 GCA_009781675.1 Candidatus Bathycorpusculum acetigenes
GCTATACTATCATGCTGACGCCTCTGTGAGTAATTCGTATCTTTATTTCTATGATAATACTAGTGGTCAGATGGTGGGTATGATTGATCATAGCGGCAATTTAGGCTGTAACGGCAACCTAACTGTGGGCCGGGTCATCTATCCCAGCATTCATAACAATAGCAGCTATGGCTGGATTGGGGATCAAAATAAGTATTGGTGGGCTCTTACCAGCCGTTATGTTTTTCATAAAAATGGGTGTCTGCAGGGGTTTGATTGTTTGCGCAGTGAATCAGGAACTGAGGCTCCTCACCTCTTTAGTGACTATCTTTGTGCTGCAGAGGTGCTTAGTCATCATCTTACCAAAACAAAGTATCATGTTACCTATGATCCTGACTCTTTGGATTTGTTGATTTGTGTCTGCGGCAAAAAAGTTGCGCATCCCTGCCCTGAGCATCTATCGGAGTGGAATGACCGTTATGCTACTCCTACTGATACTATTGCTCAAGCGGCGGGTTATTTAGCTCTTGAACACGCCGCATCTATCACTCGGTTAACTCAGAAAAATCGTGAATTAGAAGAACACCTCACCAAGATGGAGCAGAAACTAACCCGGCTCATTCAGCTTGCCACCGCTTCTATCGGCTAATCCTTTTTTACCGATACATCTGTGAAGTTTATGAGTGAAAATCCCACGATTATGAACGAGATCGGATTGCTAAATGTGCGTCTAAACGATTTAATCTTGCAGCTTAACAAAACCATACAGGTGCTGCTGGAGGAGAACAAGAAGCTGAGTCAAGAATTAGCCCAACATAAAACATCAACACCACCAGCGGCAGGGGTGTCAGCTGAGCCGGTTAAACCTGCCCAAGGTTAACGTAAAGTAAGGTATAACTTATTTTTACACTACTATTTCTCTGATAAAATCTTTTAGGTTTATGCATTGAACTTTGTATTTTTTACAAACATCTGGAATTTTAACACAAATTGGGTTATCGCCTTTACCTGTCTCGTTAGTAACAATTATGCATTTGTTCTCTATGGCGGTTCCTATAAGAAATGGGTCAGCACTAGAAGAACTTGCTTTTTTTGAGCGCACCCTGATAAGCTGAGGATAATCAACTAAAATTCTTTTTGCACAAGCTTGTATCTCATCATTTAACGGTAAAAAACATCCCCTGTAGGGTTTAAGCCATGTCTGCAGTTTTTCATCTCTGAGTTCTTCAAGTATTTCACAGCTTGATATCAAGCGTCCTTGTTCAAAGAGCTGTGCAAGTGTGTTCCACACTGGAGCAAATACCTGTTTATCTATAGGATAAAACGCGCAAGCATCAATGAGTGCACATGCATCAATGGCGTATTTTGTCTGTGTCATATCATTATCGCCTGTTCAATTTTATCTGCGGTTGATGTTTTGACATCTAGGGTTCTGCAGAGTTCCCCGTATGATATGGTGCCATTTGCATATGCAGAAAATATGACTTTAGGAAAAAGATAACCCTGTTGATTGAGATATATGTAATGATGTGGAACCATTATTTTTTCCGAGTCTACTTTGCGGTTTTCATTAAATTTAATTTTGATTTCTCTGTATCTGCCCTTATAGGTTTCTGGAGTTATTTCGTTTAAATCGTGGAGTCTTCTAAGTACTACTTCACAGCTGACCGCGAATTTGTCAGCAACACGCGATAATGCAGAAATATTCCAGCCCACAGCCTTTTTATCCATATCCGAAATGAGGTCTCTGAGAAGATCTTCGGGTAGTAGTATTTCAGCAGCTATTTTATTACAAAACTGTTCTTCAATATTGCTTTGTTCCTCAACATCGATCAGACATAAAGAAGAAGACCGCCGAAGTAAATGAGCTAATTCATGAAATAAGGTAAACACTTTTGCTCTATCTGAATCTTTACTGTTCACTGCAATGATAGGTATGTCTTCATTGTAGATTGATAATCCGCGGATTTCAGACATCTCAACGTTGGAGAGCTGAGCAACCATTAACCCTTTATTCTCAAATAAACGGCGGAACAATTTGAAAGCGTTATCTTCGTAGCTACTTTTATTTGGAAAAGGAGATGTTACTCCGAGGTATTCTCTGATTTTTTTAGCAATAGAGAGTGTATTTTCATCTGGGTTTATTGTGGGTAGTTTTTCAATTTCATCCAGATAGTCGCCTGCTACATCAAGGGCTATTTCGCGGTTAGCAGTAATTCGTCGTATTTCGCGCCATAACTCGTAACTAACTGGTCTTGGGGGGTAGCCATAGATTGTGCGTCTATCTGTAAAGGGCGGCAGGTTATTTTTGGGGATAATGGTGAGGTATAGGCTTGCAAATGATATATCGTAGAGTTTTGCTAAGGCTTTAGCTTGGTTTATTGTTGGATATTCTGTGCCGTTTTCCCAAGCTTCTATCTGCTCAACAGTAAAGAGGTTGGGTCGATGGTTGACTACCTCTGCGATGGATCTAAAAGGGGTTTGTGTTCTTGCCCACTTTAGCATTGCTGGATTTATGTGAGCATAGTTTTTTGTTCCCAAACAGATTTCCCCCGCATTGCCCCGTTTCTCTCAATTACTGAACTATATACTTATAGTTCTTGTGACAAAAAAGGTTTGTTATGTTTCTTGATCAGTAGTGTCGATATAGAGGTTTTCATTGGCTGTTCTGGGCAGTGCTGTGCCCGGCTTAAATAAATCATGGTTTGATGTTGTTGTCTGCTTGGTGTTATTTTAGCCATTTTTCTACGGTGTCGGGTGTGATTTTTATTTTTGGGTCATCTACTGCGGTTGGTTTTCGGCCTGAGTGTTTTCGGTCTGTTTTTTTCATGGCGGCATCTCTGTTGTCTTTGGGTTGATGGTTTTGTCATATATGTGTTTTAGCGGTCGATGTAGAGGTTTTCGTAGCATTTTTGGTGGTAGATTTTTGTGCGGCTGGATTTGTTGTTTGTGTAGCGGTGGATAGGTACGTAGTATTCGCCGATTTGTATGGGGGTTTGGCATTTGTAGCATAATTCTGGGATGCCCATTTTTTGGAGTCGTTTTGCTGTTGCTTGGGAGTACATATAATATTTTGCCATATCGGGTCTTCTTTTAGTCAGGGTTTGTGGTTGTGGGGGATAATAAATCAGTCGTTTTATCCTTAGGTGCTGCTTCTTTAGGATGAGAGCTTTCTTATGGGTGCTTTTTGAATAATCGAGTGGTTCTTTTTTTGTTTATATGTGCATGTTTTTGTAGCATTTTTGGTGGTAGATTTTGCGGTGGTTTCTCGATGCTCCATGGGTGGGTTTAGAGACCACCGGATCGCCTATGGTGAGGGGTTTTTGGCATTTGCTGCAGCGGCGGGGTGCGCCGCGGCTTTGTCTTTGACGGTCTACACTGTGGGTGTAGGTGTAGTAGTGCGGCATCATGTGGTCTTCTTTTTTGTTTTGGGGTAGCTGAAAACGGCGGTTACAACATGATAACCCGTGTTTAAGTGTGCGGCTGTAACGATGTGGCTGCGCTGTATTTGTGCATTCCAGTTTCCGAATTGGGTTTTCGCTTTAGCTTTTTGGTAGTCCATTACGCTATAGTTGTGGTGGGCATCGTAGTACTCGACATGTTTTGGGGGTGTTAATCCGTTGGTTTCGAGCTGCTCGCAGAGGGTTTGAAAATTCATGGTGATGTGGTCTCCTTGGGGTGGGGTGGGTGTTTGATTGTGATGTTGACTTCTGTGGGGTGTTGATGGCAAAGGGGGCAGACTAATTGGTGGTAGGTTGCTATTTTGTGTTTGCCGCTGTTTAGAATTGTGGTTTGTTTTATGTGGCCCTCAGAGGGTTTGAAGTAGAGGTCGCAGGGGTCACAGAAGAAAAAAAGATGATCCTCGTTGGATTTCTCCTCGTTGGTGCTACTGTTTGTTGGTGTTGTCATTGGCTGGGTGCCTCGCAGGTATCATCATCTAGGGGTCCTTGGGATTCTTCTTCGTAACTCCAAAATGCAGTGCCGTATTCAGGGTCTATTTCTGCGGTTTCGGTTTGGTCTTCTGCTTCTGTCGGGTCTTCTGCTTCTGGATCTGTCTGGTCTGTCTGCTGGTCTGTCCGGGTGGTGCTTTGGCTACTGCTACTGCTGTTGTAGTTGTCATTTTCGTTATAGCAGCCGTTGTTGTAGTTGTTGTTGTTGCTGCCGGGGTTGGGGTTGATTGGCAGGGTGCTTTGTCTGTCTCTTTGGCTGTTGGTGTTGTCGGCTGGGTTGTTGTAGTGGAGGTTTGTTTTTTGGAAGATGATTTTAAAGGCGTGGTCCTGTGGAAAAATTTCTTTAGCGACGTCCGCTTCGGCTTTTATGGTTATGGTTATCGAGGCTGGTTCGAGACCGAGTTTAGCGCCCATTTCTTTGGGGGATTTCAAGGTGATGGTGTATTGGGTGGGTTTGCTTGTTTCTTTGGTTGTATGGGCCTGCACAACAGTTGTGCAGCTAAACACTTTGTCGATGATGGCTTCAAGGGTTTGATTGTTACTCAATAGGGATCACCTCCTTCTTTTTTGCGGGGTTGGGTGTTGTGTTAGTTTGGGTTTCTTTCTGCTGTTGCTCGTCCTGCTGTTGTTGGGTTTGTTTGTCTTTGTGCCATGCGCCTGCTTCAAAGACATTTAGCAGGACCCGAAAAGCAGC
>WQVG01000109.1 GCA_009781675.1 Candidatus Bathycorpusculum acetigenes
AATAACTTTGTCTGTGTAAGTGTTGATTACAGTTCCAAAAGTTTGTTTATCAAATGTATCAGTCTTAGTATTGTCAATTGCGCCGTCATAGTAGTATTCAACTGTGTAGCTTAGGTCAGTCCGCGGGGTGTACAGTACTTGAATGATGCTACTTGTCTTAGCTTTGATCGTAAACGGTATTGATCCTTGTTGTATGCCTATGTTGTAGCCGTCAGGTCTTTTGAACACAAGTTGTTCTTCGTTGAGTACAATCTCGGCGTTAATTGTGGTTTGTTTAGGATCGCTTCTATCAATATAATTATTTGATGTCAAGTCATCTTTGTAGTATTCGATTATGTATATTGCGAAATAGTCGTATAGATTTCCGTTAATCTGATTGCCTTCACCTTTGAGAAAAGTACCAAGGTCGTCTTTTTTGCCCATACTGACACTAAGATATTCAATACCAATAAAGTCAGTGAGGGTGAATTTAATTAGACTATACCACACTTTATTTTGGGTATCTGCGTAAAAACCTATTACTGACGCTTCGTTATCTGGACCATCGCCAATGTATGCCGCTGTAGCATATTTTTCATTATTTGAATTCCTAATTAGAACCCATACCTCTGTTTTCGATCCATCAAGAGTAGGACCCCACCACAGATAATCGGGTTGATTTAGTCCATTAGTTGATATAGCAGATGCTTCAAGTTTATCTAATCGATCAGTCGGAACATTCGCAAGCAACGCATTGTAAGTATCATAGTCTGTTGCGGCACTTACAGTTGACGGCATGACCGTAAAACAACCAACAACAAGTGCTAGCACAAGCAGTATAGATATCATTCTTTTTTGTATTTGATTTTTCATTTTTATCAAATTTTTGTTTCCTGTCTGTCATGGATAGTAGACAGGCAGGTAGTTGATTCTCACAACCATTTATGTGTTATTAAAAAACGCAGAATATGTCATTGTTCGATATTATTTCTACATGTTAGCTTATTTCTTATTTCATACTATTCGTCAGCAGGTGGCTTTGCTCTTACATTTAGGGCAAACCTGAATATCAATGTATTTTTTCTCTTCTGCCAGCTCATCTAAGATTTCACCTAACTCTGGCAAAAGCACACTTTCAACCTGTTCAGTTTCCACAAGGCTAAGTTGACTCTTTTTCTTCCGCTTCTTTTTCTGCTGAACTTCTGACATTACACTCGCCTTTAGACCCTACACTATACCCTCCGCTCAAAATAAAAGTTGCGAAAATAATGGTCAATAAAGCTTTATCGATTGACTTTAATTGATTTTGAAACCAAACTTTTTTTATCTTATCGGATGAGGGTATTTATTTAGTAATTGAAACTTGTTTTTTTATTTTAGCTCCGATTTATGGTGGAAATTCATGAGTTGGGTGCTTATTTTCTTCTTCGCGCTAAGCAACTGTTGTTATAATCATCTATTTCTGTGTTCCATAGTTGTTTTATGTTGCATTATTGGTACTTTGAAAAAAAGTTGTAAAAGGGTATATAAGATATATCCCAATTTGTGTCTAAATATAGGCTAAAGAATGAAGACTGCCCACATACTCCGTGAAATGCAAGTTGCTCTTAGAAATGCCGATGACCTTTTCCACAGTGGGAACTACGAAGAGTCAGTTAAATGCTACACTAACGCCTTAGCGCTCAGCTCATCACTACCCTCAGATACAGCATTTGATAGGTCTCGGTTTGAGGCTTCCTGTCAAGCGGGATTGTCTGCTGTATTTGGGCGCCTAGATCGGCCTTTTGAGAGTTTTGCGGCTGCAAACAAAGCGTTGCTCTTCTATGAAGCCTATGGTGAACGATATCCTGCAGATACCGGTCGTTGGCTTATGGCTATAGTTAATCAGGGAACGGCCTTGGCTGCGTTTCACTGTTTTAGTGATGCCCAAGCTGCTTATATGCGTGCAAAAGAACTTTTCCTAAGCAAGAGCCTAGATACTCCCCAAAATAAGGCCTGGATAGCCATGGTTGAGGCAAATATTGCCACTCTAAGTGCTCACTTGGCCAAGGAGCTGTGATTTATTGGACACTTGGCGCTATTTACCCCTCTCAATTAATGATGCGGCTCTAAACATGGCCATCGATGAGGCAATCCTCAATGCGCGTATTGCAAATAGCGTTCCCAATACCCTGCGGTTCTATTCTTGGCGGCCCTCTGCGGTGAGTGTGGGCCGAAACCAGACTCTCCAAAACGAGGTTTACCTTGACACAGCCCATCATCTAGGGGTGGATGTGGTTCGGCGTTTAAGCGGTGGGGGCGCTGTTTACCATGATTTGGGGGGTGAGGTCACCTACAGCGTCATCGCCCGGGTTTCTGATTTAGGTACCGTCGATCCAACCACTGTTTACACCAAAATCTATGATGCCCTAACTGATGCCTTGCGTCTTTTGGGGGTTCCTGCTGATTACAGTTCTGGTGATGCTAAAAACTGTCCCAACCTCACTGTTTTGGGCCGAAAAATCAGTGGTAGTAGCCAAATAATCAGTCGCGGGGTCGTCTTACAGCATGGGACCCTTCTTGTAAACCTAGATCTGCCCCAAATGTTTCGGGTTCTTCAACTCAAAGGGGTCAGTTGCACCCAAGCTGCCGATATTGCTATGCACAAAATCACAAGCATCCAAACCGAGCTGGGACATAAAATCAGCCTCAATACCGTTGCTAATGCCCTTGCACAGGGATTCAAAGCGGTATTAAGGATTCATCTTCAAGAAGGGGGTTTAACCTCTGGAGAAGAGGCTATTGTTGTAAGGCTCCAAGAAAAATACCGCTCAACTGAGTGGATGTTGGGTAGCAAAATCTAAGTCTTCTTTCTATACCATTTTATGCCTTGGGTGGTGTCTTCGAGTATGATGCCCATGGTTTTGAGTTGATCTCGGATGGCATCGGCTTCTCTCCAGTTTTTGGCTTTGCGTGCATCTTCTCGTTTCTGTACCAACGTGTCGATGTCGCTTGGGAGGGTTTCTATGGGTTCGATTTTGCCAATGACGCCTAAAACGGTGTCGAGTTGCATTATCAGGTCTAGGGTTTTTGTGGCTTGTGTTTTGTTGACCAAGTTGGCGTCAAGGAGGCTGTTGAATTCGCGGATGAATTCAAAGAGATGGGCGAGGGCTATGGTTATGTTTAGGTCATCGTCCATGGCGTTGTTGAATTGTTCTTGGAGTTGGGTGGTTAGGGTGGCGGGTTTGTCTGTGTCTGTTGTGGGGGTTTCTACTTTTTGGAGGCGCCGTGCAAAGTTTCTGAGTCGTTCTATGGTGGTGGTGGCGGATTGGAGTCCTTCGAATGTAAAGTTGAATTGTTGGCGGTAGTGGGTGGATATGAGTAGGTAGCGGATTGCAATTGGGTCATAGCCTTTGGATAGGAGGTCTCGGAGGGTGTAGAAGTTGCCGAGGCGTTTGCTCATTTTTTTGCCCTCGACTTGGAGGTGTTCGTTGTGCATCCAGTAGATTGCGAATTTTTTGTTTGTTGCGGCTTCTGATTGGGCGATTTCGTTTTCGTGATGGGGGAACATGTTGTCGACGCCGCCGCAGTGAATATCAAAGGTTTCGCCTAGGTATTTCATGCTCATTGCTGAGCATTCGATGTGCCAGCCAGGTCGACCTTTGCCTAGTTCTGTTTGCCAGTAGACTTGGCCGTCTTGGGGGGTCCATGCTTTCCAGAGGGCGAAGTCTTGTGCTTCTTCTTTGGCGTATTCGTCTTGGTTGACGCGGGCGCCTGTTTTGAGTTCATTTATTTTTATGTGGGCTAGTTTGCCATAGTTTGAGAATTTGGTGACTGAGAAGTATATGGAGCCGTCTTCGCTTTTGTAGGCGATGTTTTTTACTAGGAGTGTTTTGATTAGGGTGACCATTTCGGGGATATGGTCGGTTGCTTTGGGGTAGTGGTCGGCGGGTTGGATGTTTAGGGTTTTTATGTCTTCAAAAAAGGCTTTGATGTAGAATTCTGTGAATTGTTTGAGGGGGATGGCTTTGGTTTGGCTGCCTTTGATGGTTTTGTCGTCGATGTCGGTGAGGTTCATGATGTGGGTGACTTTGTAGTTGTGGTATTTGAGCCATCGTTTGAGGAGGTCTTCGAAGAGAAAGGCGCGGAAGTTGCCGATGTGGGCGTAGTCATAGACGGTGGGGCCGCAGGTGTAGAGTTTGATGTGGCCAGGGGTTAGTGGGGTGAATTCTTGTTTTTTGCGTGTTAGGGTGTTGTAAATGTGGAGTGTGGAGGGTTTGGCGGTCATGGTGAGGCCTACTCTTAGTATCTTTGGAAATTATTTAAGCGTTCATAGTGGTGGTGGTTGGTTGTTTTCTATGGAAAAGCCGGTTTGCCCTGACCAAAATTAACGACTCAAAAGCCAATATTTTTCACAAAAACCACCCAAAACCCACAACAAAACATAACACACCACAAAAAACCCCAACAA
>WQVG01000110.1 GCA_009781675.1 Candidatus Bathycorpusculum acetigenes
CACCATCTATGAGACTATGATGACTCTGATCACTACATGGAGTAAACAAGGGCTAGATACGTTTGAACAAATGAAAACCAGCCTCATCCAAGCATGGACTCAGAGCTGAGCTGAATACATACGTCTGTTTTATGTGTTAACAACAACCAAGATCACGTGTGGGTATCAACAAAACTCTGGATGAAACTGATGGCTGAACTTATTATTTATCGTCTTTAGGTGTATTGTTTATGAAGTTGATTAGGAATTGTTTTAGGTTTTGATGCAGTTTGATTGCTGGTTGTCGCAGGCCTTCGGTGAATCCTGGACTGGGCTGAAAATAACCATGCTCTGTGAGGTAGAATATAACACTGGAGTAGTCCCCAGCGAGGGCGCATTCAACTTCTTTTTTACCAAGTTTCAAGTAAGCGTAATAGCGATGATGACCGTCTAAAACTGCGTATACATCTCTGCGAGGATGCTTCACGACTACTATGGGGTTAATTTTTTGATTTTCGAGAATTTTCTGTTTGTAGACATCTATACCCTGCTCGCTCGCTTTAGAATCCGCCACAAGTTTCTCGATGGGTAACAAAACTGCATATTTGGCTGGATGAATGAAGACATCTGCATTGATCTCGCCTTGTCCTTTTAGCCAGCCGGAAAAATCAGCTTTGATGGAATCAAAAAAATCATTGATATACATAACTGAACACGCAATAGATTATTTGTTTACATGTATAACAGATACATTGCATTATAAATCGCCGCCAACTTCACATTGCTACTGGAACGGTTTTATGAGGCCCCTTTTTTCTTTGATATTTGCTTGCGCTGCCGATAGCCGCGCCACTGGAACTCGATATGGCGAACAACTCACATAGTCGAGGTTTATACGGTGACAAAATTCCACTGAACTAGGTTCACCACCATGTTCACCACAAATTCCAATTTTTAAATCCGGGCGGGTTTTACGTCCCCATTCCACTGCGATAGCCATGAGTCTACCAACGCCTTTGACATCTAGAATTTCAAAGGGGTTGTCTTGGAGGATTTTGTGTTCATTGTAGAATGGCAAAAACTTGTTTTCTGCATCTTCTCTTGAGAAACTGAATGTGGCTTGGGTTAGGTCGTTTGTTCCGAAGCTGAAAAATGAGGCTAAATCTGCCAGCTTCCCAGCCCGCATACAAGCACGGACCACTTCAATCATTGTGCCTACAGAGTAAAGCTTTTTGATGTCCTCTTGACCGGCGACTTTTCTCTCTATCCGTCGAATCATGCCGCATATGCGATGGAGCTCCTGAGAAGTGCATACCTGTGGAACCATAATTTCCACTTTCACCGGTACCGACTCTTTGCTAAGGCGACTTGCCGCCAACAGAATCGCCTCTATTTGCATCTCATAGATTTCAGGATAGGTAATGCCCAATCTGACACCGCGATGTCCCAACATGGGATTAACTTCGCGTAGTGTGCGGATTTTCTGTAGAGTTTCTGCTCTTTTTTTGAGTTCACGTTCTTGTAGCTCGGATAGGTTCTTGAGCATATGCTCGTTTTCGGTTAAAACCCGTTCCAATGTGGGATCGAGGTTGCGGAGCATTCCCGAGAGTCTCCAACCGCCGTTGAGTGCGTCTTGACATTTCTCCAACATTTGAATTTCATGTTGTATTGTCTCTTCAGATGGTAAAAATTCGTGTAGTGGTGGATCAAGCAGTCGGATCGTCACCGGATATCCATTCATCATACGGATAATATCCACAAAATCTTTTACCTGCAGGGGCAGTAATCGGTGCAATGCATCATAACGCTGATCTGCTGTATCAGCAAGTATCATATCTTGGAAGAGTCCGATGCGGTCAACGGAGTTAAACATACGTTCGGTGCGACAGAGTCCGATGCCTTCAGCGCCGAACTGAAGCGCCTTTTTAGCATCTTGGGGGGTATCAGCGTTGGCTCTTACGCCTAGCTTGCGGAATTGATCTGCCCAGCCGAGTATGGTTGTCATGTTTTCGCTGATTTCAGGTTCTACCAGTGGGATTTCTCCAAGCCACACGTTGCCTGATGTGCCGTCGATAGTGATAACTGTCCCCTGTGTTATTTTGTTAACGCCCACAGAAGCGGTTTTTTCGAAATGGTTGATTTTTATCTCGCCTGCGCCTGAAACACAAGGTTTACCCATGCCTCGGGCGACGACTGCGGCGTGGCTGGTTTTGCCGCCCACTGAAGTCAAGATACCTTGTGCTGCAAAGAAGCCGTGTATGTCTTCGGGTTTGGTTTGTTCACGAACTAAGATGACTTTTTTTCCTGCTCTAGCCTGCCGCTCTGCTTCATCAGCGTCAAAAACTGCCTCACCCGAAGCTGCACCTGGAGAGGCCCCTAAACCGACGGCGACAGGGGCCACAGTGTTTTTGGTGTCAATCTGGCAGTACATAATCTGGGTTAGTTGGTTGGGGTTTAGGCGTAGGAGAGCGTCTTCTTTGGTAAGTAGGCCTTCGTTAACCATGTCGATACTGGTTTTCATGGATGCAGCTGCATTCATCTTGGCGGTACGGGTTTGGAGTATGTAGAGTTTGTTTTCCTGTATAGTGAATTCCATGTCTTGAACTTCATGGAAGTTATGTTCTAAAATTTCGCGGACTTTATTTAATTCATTATACATTTGGGGCATGGTTTGTTGCATTTCTGCGATTGGTCGTGGTGTTCGAATACCTGCGACAACGTCTTCTCCCTGAGCATTTTGCAAGTAATCGCCGAAGAATATGTTTTCACCGGTGCTTGGATCTCTTGTGAATGCCACACCTGTCGCTGATTTTTCGCCCATGTTACCAAACACCATGGTCTGTACGTTAGCCGCAGTTCCGTGGGCAATTTTTGGCGTAATTTTGAATTCGCGACGATAATCAACGGCTCGTTTCCCATTCCAGGACGAAAACACTGCTTCTATTGCCATGAAAAGTTGCTGGTGAGGATCCTGCACCAGCGGCTTACCTGTGTGTTCTTGGATAATATGTTTAAAAATGCTAACGAGTTCTTGCATATTTTGTGCGGTAAGCTCGATGTCTTGAGTGACTCCACAATCTTCTTTAAGTTTTTCCATGGAGAGGTCGAATTCTTCGTCACTAATGCCCAGCACAATGTTACCAAAAAGTGCGATAAATCGGCGGTAGCTATCCCAACCAAAGCGCTCGTCACCACTGCATTTAATAAGTCCCTTCACGGTGGCGTCGTTTATGCCCAAATTCAAGACGGTGTCCATCATGCCGGGCATAGATATGGCTGCCCCGCTCCGAACCGAAACCAAAAGTGGATTATCAGGGTTGCCCAAGTGTGCGTCCATTTTTTTCTCCACTTCCGTCATAGCTTCCTGAACTTGGTTGATTAAACCTTCGGGAAACCGAAAGCCGCTAATGAAGTATTCAAGACATGCCTGTGTTGTAATCACAAAACCCGGTGGGACGGGGAGGCCGATTTGAGTCATTTCACAGAGTCCCGCGCCTTTGCCACCTAAGAGTTTTTTGTCTTTTTTGTTGCCCTCATTGAAGAGGTAGACATATTTTTGGGCAACCGGTTTGATTTGGCGAAAAGTTCTCTGCTTAGAGCTCGAGCTAACTGGTTCAATCAAAAAATATCCCCTATGTATTTTACTTTTATATTAAAATAAAGGTGTGTGACTACAGAATTCAGACAACAAAAACAATTTTATTCAAAAAATCCGTTCATTTCTATAAGACTTTCGGAGAATATTCATTCAGACTGTGCAAAAACGTTTTCTGAAGTAATGTGTGATTTCCAATCCGTTTTCTATTCTCCAAAACTGCTTTATTTGGTGTGATCTTGGTTACGCCGCAAAAAACGGTGCCCGCATAAAATTATGTGTTTGTTTTTAGATGTTTCCATCAATAACTTGCCTGATGAGATATAGTGGCCGTAAATCGGTTTTTTTATTGCGGCTCTAAATTGCAAAAATGTTGTGGAAATGTTAAAAAACAGTCACTCGAAGTGGTTTACGCTGATAAATAGTTTACCTTGGGTTTGATGACATGGAAGACAAGAGTTCTTTTCCATTGAACGGAATATTTATATTGGTTATTGTTACTTCTTATGAAACTCAGCTACTATTGCTAAGCCCCGCAATTATCACATGGCGGCGGCTCAACCCGTACTGAAACGGCGAATTCGCCTTACAGGGATGATGGTGTTGGCCTCCAATTGCGGGGACATAAATGTAGACCCGATAAATTGCTCTATTGGGTCTGAATTGGGCTTTGACGTATAGAGTGGAATGTTTCTCCCTCCAAATCCAGGATAAGTAACAGAAATGCGAGGAGAATTGTGTCACAATTTCGTACCACACAAAAAACAAAAGTTCCGACAGAACAAACGGAGTGCA
>WQVG01000111.1 GCA_009781675.1 Candidatus Bathycorpusculum acetigenes
GTCACCGCGCCCTTGTCACCGCGCCCTTGTCACCGCGCCCTTGTCACCGCGCCCTTGTCACCGCGCCCTTGTCACCGCGCCCTTGTCACCGCGCGGCATTTTTGTTCCCTTACTTGTTGCTGTGGCATAGTCAAAGAACTTATTGTCTGACAGCAGATAGTATAGAAAAGCGGGTTTGCAATTTTTCTTTGCTCTCAACACAAGTATATCATTGGAGCAACCGCCATCACGGTCAGCTAACCATATTTTGCGAAAGTATGGGCGGATATTGGACACTAAAACATCGTTATTTTTGTAAGCTGATGTCTGCGAAACTGCAGGGAGACCCGTCGAACGAGTGATTCCCTCTTTGTTTGTGATCATATTCTCCGTGGAAATGTAGTTATCCAAATCCAAGTTGTCAACGGCGACTCGTTCATCCGCATAATAACATAAATTGGAAAGCGTTTGAACCATCTGTTACAACCTTATCCAATGCTTTTTCTGTGTGAATTTTTAATAGTTGCTTGATTAGCCATCGCATAGTGCAGGGTCGCATCTATCGTAATATGACCCAGTAACCGTTGCGGGATCTTATCCGTAATGATACGAGCCAAGTCATCCACTCTGTTCTCACGCAATTTAGAGGTCATAGCCAATAGCTCCAAGTCTTTGGCGGATGTCCCCTTCGAGTTCGTGAGAACGTTTAAACATCTCCGAAAGTTCCACGGTCAGCCGCGCCATTTTCTCCTCAAACGGTTCCCCATCGCCCTCTTGCTCCGCAATGCCAACATAGCGTCCAGGTGTTAGTATGTAGCCTTGGTTTCTTATCTCCTCAAGTTTCACTGCCTTACAGAAGCCCACAACATCTCGATACGCGCCGGTTTGGTTCTCAATGGGTTCGCCTCGCCATGCGTGGTAGGTATCAGCTACTTTTTTGATATCATCGAGTGTGAGTTCTCGGTGTCTTCGACTTATCATAGTGCCGAGGTTGCGGGCATCGATGAATAGGGTTTCGCCTCGGCGGTTTCGGTATTTGTTGGGGTGTTTATTTCGGGCTATAAACCACAGACAAGCAGGAATCATGGTGTTGTAGAATAGTTGCGATGGTAGGGCGACCATGCAGTCTATGAGGTCGGCTTCGATTATATTTTTGCGAATCTCCCCCTCATTTGAGGTGTTGCTGCTCATAGAACCGTTAGCCAAAACAAATCCGGCAATGCCCTGCGGGGCCAAATGGTGAATGAAATGTTGAACCCAGGCAAAATTGGCATTACCTACCGGGGGAACCCCATATTTCCATCGCAAATCTTCACGCAACATCTCTCCTTTCCAATCTGAGTCGTTAAAGGGTGGATTGGCGAGGAGGTAGTCTGTTTTTAGGTCTTTGTGGGCATCGTTTAGAAAGCTGCCCTCGTTGTTCCAGGCGACAAATTTAGAGTCTATATGTCGGATGGCAAGATTCATTTTACATAGACGCCAAGTTGTTTGATTGGACTCCTGCCCATAAATGCTTAGATCCTCTTGATATAGGCGAGTTTTGTTGTTAGTTGGGGATTTTGTGTCTTGGTGTGCTTGGATGAATTTTTCACTTTGAATAAACATCCCGCCACTACCGCAACAGGGATCATACACGCGGCCACGAAAAGGCTCAAGCATAGCCACAAGCAACCGAACAATACTTTGCGGCGTGTAGAATTGCCCACCCTTTTTACCCTCCGCATCAGCAAACTGACCCAAAAAATACTCATACACCCGACCCAAAATGTCCTTACTCCGACTCTCCGAGTCCCCCAACCCGATCGTGCCAATCAAATCCACCAACTCGCCCAGACGCTGTTTATCTAGGCCTTCGCGAGCATAGTTTTTGGGCAAAACCCCCTTTAGAGACGCATTGTCACGTTCAAGTAAATCCATTGCATCATCAACAATCTTTCCAATCGTTGGCTGCTTGGCGTTTTTCTGCAAATAATCCCAACGGCTCTGGGGTGGAACCCAAAACGCATTTCGCGCCCGATATTCATCAAGATCCTCCGGATCAGCATACTGATCGAGCCTTAACTCCTCATAGACCTCGGTGAAGGCATCACTTATGTACTTAAGAAAAATTAACCCTAAAACAACATGCTTGTACTCAGCCGCATCCATATTATTGCGAAGCTTATCAGCCGCCACCCAAAGCTTGGCCTCAAACCCCAAATTAACCCCATTACCGTTAACAGTCCTACCCTTTAGCGTCTGTTTATCCGATTCCAACTTGATCCCTCTCTATTATCGTAATAATCCATTTATTTATGTATTGTGAAACAATAAAACACTCAGAAGACATATACAATCATTCGTAAGAGAATTTAGTTAAGTGATTGATGATCTATTCGAGAAGAAAAACAAGTTAACACCTAACTTGCCCATTTTACAAATTATGGTTACATCAAAACAGCGCATCTCACAGATATTTTTAACCTCTGAAGGGGGCACTTGTTTGTGTCTACTTCATCTCTTAAGAGTGTAACCTAAAGTAAGGCCCATATATGGGTCAACCACTCATTTTGATGACTAATATATACCATGAGATTGCGTCGCGGCTGGCACAATTAAGCTGTGAATTAGGCAGACAGCGTCTGCCCTTTTCGGGTTGATACATCAAACGACGCCAACAAGAGTCAGGGGGTTATTTGATTATTCCTACGACGTATTCTCCAGTCATCGCGTAATATATGTGCTGTTCTTCATCGGGCGGCAGATAGGTGGTGTGGATGTTTTTATAATACACATAGATACAACCTTCATCATATCGGATTGATTCTGTGTAATATTCTTGCCATAACTGTGGCGTTTGTGTATCATAATTATCTACACTCTCAAAGGGGGTCTTTACGTAAACATGCACGAAAGGTATGTCTGATAAGGTAAGTTGAGGCACATCAATCTTTTTCCAATGTGATATAGAAGAATGACCCTCGCTTCTGCTGTGAGTTTGAGTTAGGTCGCCGTCTTGGGTTACATCAAATGAGCCCTCTATAGTGTATCGGATAGTGTTTCCGTCTTTGCCAGCGGGTCCTGTAGCACCGGTGGCTCCTGTGGTGCCTGTGGCTCCGGTAGATCCAGTTGAGCCTGTAGCGCCTTGGGGTCCTTGAGATCCAGGTGCACCGGTTTCGCCGGGGGATCCCTGGGGTCCTTGGGGTCCTTGGGGTCCAGTGATTATTTGTGTAGATGCTAAAGTAGAGACGGTGCAGGCAACGAGAATTGCCGCAATTATCCCTGCTAAAAAAACAGTTCTTGAAACTAATTTTTCATTCAATTTATTTATTCGCCTCGCTATGCTACCGGGCGCTTTTTATGATAAATAGTTTACTCCACAGCAGAAATACAAAATTGGTTCTTCGCCGCTTAGTGGATGTGTGTAGACAGCATTGGAATAGGACTCAGATTAACGCTTGGGAAGATGAGGCGTTTTATGAAGCGGTTAGAGCAACTAGGCGCAGAAAATTAATTATGTGTGCATTGTGGACTGAGGCTTGTCTGACTTTTCCCTCTCTTGACGCCTTAAAAGAAGGATGATGTGTATCCGGTTGTTGATGCTGTTGGTGGGAGACATCTTTGACACAAAACTGCTCTTTGGTTGGTAGCTCAGGTGGGTGCTGTGAATGTAGGTGTGTGCAGTTGGTGTGTGCAGTCAATGCTGTCAACCTAACAACCGCTGTTGCCCTAAACGATTATAAAATAAAAAAACCACTCAACAACACCCAATCAGAATTAACCAACAAAACCCAATCATCAAAAACTTCACCAAAAATAAACAAACACTACCAACAAAACACACAACACACCCACCCACTACACGTAATCAACACAAAAAACCAACACCCCACCTACACACAGACACACAACCCAATCAAAAACTATTCCGACTATTAATCACATACTTATTACGACTCACCCTCACAACCCGAGGATTCCTCCGACCCACACACCTAGCAATAACCGTCTGCCTCAAAAAAACAACCAACCGCCGATAATGAAACAACCGCAACCCCTCATCCACCCCCTCAACACCATAAATCAACAAAAAATAATACTTAACACACCCACACAACAAATTCACATTAACAAAATACTCATACTTATTCTTCTCCTTTTGAGGCAACACTTTATTCACATCAACAACAATATCCTCAACAATATTACCCAAAAACACCACAGCCAAAATCTCCTGCACAACCCCAAGAGGCGTACGCGCACAAATATCCTCCATATGCAAACGATTCTTCAAC
>WQVG01000112.1 GCA_009781675.1 Candidatus Bathycorpusculum acetigenes
AGATTTGGCCATTATTTTGGCTCCCTGTGCACCAAAAGAGATTCCCAGGAAATTCCAATCTGCCCAAAAGGAGCTTTCGCCAGTATGATTGTGCGTGATATTGTCTTAGCGATCAAACCCAAATACGCAAAAAAAATCTACTCGGGTGAGAAACAGTTTGAGCTGCGCCGCAAACTCCCCCACAGCCTGATAAACCATGTGTATCTCTACGAGTCGCGTCCCATTAAGAAAATCACGGGTTATCTCACTCTAAAGCGGGTGCTTAGCGGTTCGCCTGATAAGGTTTGGCGGATCTGTGCGTCTACATGCGGGTTAGATAAATCTGCATTTGAGCTGTACTGCGGGGCCCGCCAGGTGATTTATGCCCTAGAAATCAGCTATGCCACAAAATTTGCTGAGCCCCTAGATCCCTATACTGTATTTCCACGGTTTGTGCCGCCCCAAAACTTCATCTACCTCCCAACCCCTCTAGTAGACAAACTTCCTCATCTTCCTCTAAAGGAGAGTTTGCTGTGAAGTGGCCCCAAACCGTCAAACGGTTCTATACTCCAGAAAAATATAATCAGTGGGTAGATCAAAAATTCTACATACTAAGTCATGCCCAGGCGTATGGCTGCAGCACTCCATGCTATTTGCATTATGCGCTTATGCCCGGTGCCTGGGCCGTTTGGATCTACGACCCCAAAACCACCAATCTCAGAGACAGGGGAACAAAAGCATGACTTGGCGGCTGTTGGTTTGGCCGTTTTTTGTGCCCGTGCTGCTCTTAGGCATACTCTTAATCTGCACTCTCGATCCCAACCAGGAGGGAAGTAGTAGATAAAGCCGCTCCCTAAGCCTTTGTCTGCAAGAAAACCGCGTACGTTGCGGCATTGTCAAGTCTGCGGAGTCAACCTCTCGGGGCGGCTTTGGAGCACCCGCAAAAACCCAGACGAAATGTTCTGAAATCCTGAGGCGCACGCAAACACCTAAAAGAATACCACCAATAAAAACAACAATAAGCCGTGCCGCCTAAACTCAGGGAAGATAGTTAGCAACCAAGGCTTCATTAAAAAGATGTAAAAATAAAAAAGAGAGATGAGAAGCGGTTATTTGCTTCTTTTCTTTAGTGCTATGGTTGTTATGGCGATTGGGATAAGTATTGCAGATACTATAGCGATTATGTAGAGGGTTAGGGGTAATTCATTTGTTGCTGTTGTTTGTTCTGGGTTGTTTGGGTTTTGGTCGGGTGTTATTGGTAGTTGTTGTTGTGTTGGTTCTCCAGTTAGGGTTGTCGATACGATTTGTGATGAGTCGGATTCTTTTTTAGATGTTGTTGAGTCCATAGTTGTGGTTGATGATTGTGAACTTCCCGGAGGGTCGCCCATGAAAAGTTTAGCTTGTACATCAATGACCTCGCCAGTATCACCCCAGATATAAACCGTCCAGCCATAGAAATTACTCGGATAGACCTGGTCAAAGTACAAATGAACCACCCACATAGGATAGAGTGTTAAAGGTTCTCGTGTACTTCTAAACGTCAACTCTGTACGTATTGTATCCTCAGCAACTGTCATACCTGTAATGGTTGCTGTAGTTTCATTCCGATAAGTTACATCATACGCATAATTCTTAGGCACCGCACCCAAAGCAATACCAATAGCGTCTGTCTCGCTCACCTCAACAGTCCCACTGCCTAGCCTGTACAAATCCCAAGCATCCGCGAAATACGTCAGACTCCCATCACTGGTAAAACCGAAAACGACCGCCTTGCGCGTATAGTCAATTCCGCCGGCAGAATATAATAACCGAATATATGTGAAATCATCACGTATAGAAATGACTAATTTACTATTTCCAGACACCATTGAGATATTTTCTAGTTCAGTAACAGAGCTAAGCATCGTAGCAAATTGTTGTAAATACGTAGCAGTGGAATAATTGGGCAATCGTTGCAAAAGCGCACGTGTCTGATCAATAATACTGCCTGTGGGTTTGTCGATGTACGCTGGTGAACCGCTAATTGCATACAGATTGATGTTATTTAGTTTACCGTCTATAAAGATGGGATTGGCGCTTAGTTCGCTATCAGCATTTTTTAGAATATATCCAATGGCCTCTTCCGAAAGACCACCCATGTCCTCTCGGGATTTGGTGGTGTCTGTTCTTAGTGTCACATCGTATTTTGAAAGATCAATTCTAACGACATCTGTTAGGAAGTTGAGGGTAGCTTCTTGGGCTGATTCCACTGCACCCACATTAGGCACTTGTAATACTAAAACCATAGCCATCAAAGAAGCCAGCAATATCACACAAATTTCTTTTGCTAACAGTTTCATTTCAGTCATCTCCTAAAGTACTCCATTATTTCCATTACCAAACACACGCATTTGCCCATACCACCAACCACGCCCTGGAAGATAGTCATAATAACCCGTGTTAAGTGGTGAGTCACCAAAACTTGTGCCCCATACATCGTTAGAAGCATAATTGAGTGCAGTTTTTACTGATTCATTGTTTATAAGTAGTCGCTCGTAGAATGTCTTTACGAAATCGCCATAGGTTTTTCCATTGTCAGTGTTTGCGATATCACACAGAGGTTTTGACCAATCAACAAAGCCTAAGTAGCAATAACTGCCCATGTCAGGTGAGGCATAGCCGTTGCTACTCAGTGCCGTATAGTCTTGGCCTGTCCAGGCATAAGAAAACCCGACTGGACCAGTTCCAAGATATGCCGACCCAGACACATCATACTCGTCGTCATCATAATAACCCACTATGTTTGCCTGAGCACAAGTGTATTGGAAAACAAACTTGTGCGATCCAGAACTGCCCCCTGCATAATTATATAGCGTTCTATCAAGAACATCGCCATCATATGCGTAGTATAGGTAATGTGTTATAGGCACATAGTATACATAGAAGGGTGGATTGTAAATTACTGCATTATATGTGTATGTGCCGCCATGGGCGTAGTTGAAAACTGTGGCGTAATCATAAGAACTGCATGTGCTGGTAAAGGAGTTGATGTATGAGGTGGTTACTGATGCGGATTGATATAGCCCAATCCAGTTGTAGGATGAGCGATAGTTGTTATATAGGTCTTCGATGTGATTACAAACGTCGTATGCTACGTTATTTTCATTGTACCATATTGTGCTGGCGTACCAGCTTGATCCGGCTTCGGATCGCCAAATTAAGCTTGATTTGGTGGTAGCTGCGGCGGGTTTTATTGCTATTGCTTGCGCAAAAGAAGCAAACAGAAGCAAAAATAAAACTGCCCCAATTATAACTTTTTTTGGTTTTTTTACTGAATTTTCCAAATTTTTCTCCTAGTAGTAATAACTACTAATAAATTGGTTGCATGCGGCTTGTTATAAGGTTAACTGAGGGGTTTGGGACAAAGCAATGACGAATGTATCAATTCACATTACATGTAACTAAAGAAAAACTGTGTGGCGTGTTGATTGCAGACGAACCCCCAGATAAAGCCGTCGTCTATACATATAGAATGAACATATGGCTTTGTTGACAGCACCGAATAGCTAAAAACGTAAAAATGTTTTTATGGTCTCTGTTGTGTAGCCGATGTAGGTTCAACTATAACTGGAGTCGTAGCGGAGGCTGATTTTTGGTGTTCTACCTCAGAGCGTAACTGTTGATTTTCTCTAAGCAAAACCGTCACCACATCATTTAGCGCCAGCATTAGATCGTTTACGCGTACATTTATCAGCTGAAGCTTCGCTTGGAGGGCAGATGAGAGCGGCATGGGGGTAGGGTTATTGTTGTTGGTGTTGTTTTCCATTAGTTATTCACCTCCGGGGTTTTTTGGGTTAGTCGCAGCTGGGTGAGGTGGGTTTCTAGTGCGGTTAAGCGTTCTTCTAAATCTAGATTTTGCTGGGTTAGACGTGCTATGGATGCGGCGTGTTCGAGCGTCATATATGCTGTGGCATCAATAACTGCTCCGGTGTTTACTGTGTATTTGTCGCGCCATGCCGCTTCATGCTCCACACACGGTCCCGTACCGGGTTTGCCGCAGGTGCATACGATTTGGGATTCCAAATCGGGGGCATAGGTTATGTGGTACTTGGTTTTGGTTGTCTCATGGGTGAGTTTTTCAGCTGCAGAGTCGTAGTCACTAAAGCTATGGGGCCATATCTGTCCGGATTTTTGGCGTTCGCAGCCGGTGTTGCTTAGGCTTTTGTAGTCTAGGAGGTTGGTGTATAGGTAGCCCCAGCGTAGTCCCGTTTCGCCTAATTGGCCGCCGTTGTTG
>WQVG01000113.1 GCA_009781675.1 Candidatus Bathycorpusculum acetigenes
GAGTTGTTTTTGTTGTGGTTTTTTTGTTTTTGTTTTGGTTTGTGTGTTGTGTGGTTTTCAAAAGATAGATATTTTGGGTATTAATTAAGTGCTGGTATATCTCAATTCTGCTGAGAGTTCAGGCTAAAGCAGGAACCCTAACCGCCCACGAGGAACGGTTCAGCCCCTGGAAAACCATCCAAGGCCAAAAACAACCCACCGCCATGCCACAAATTGAGCTACTCCTACGAGGCATGTTAACTCCGGGGGTGCTTTTGGATTTGGTTCGGCATTTTGTGGTTTATGAGACTGAAAAAGACAAAGCGGAGGGTCGGGTGCGGGTTAGTAAAAAACTTGCAGCCTATCATCAATACGATGCAGTACAAAAAGCCATAGCCTCAACGGTTAAGGCAACAAAGGGCAATCAAAAGGCAGGAATTGTTTGGCATACGCAAGGAAGCGGCAAGAGTCTAACAATGGTTTTCTACACCGGCAAAATGTTTTTAGATCCTGCATTGGAGAATCCAACAGTTATTGTGGTGACGGATCGTAACGATTTAGATGATCAGCTCTTAGCTACGTTTAGTCGGTGTCATGAGCTTTTGCGTCAAAAACCCAAACAAGCAACCGACTGCAACCAACTAAAAGAGTTACTCCAAGTCAGCTCCGGCGGCATCATATTTACCACCATCCAAAAATTCGCCCCCGACGACAACAACGGGCAGTATCCGCTGCTCTCAGAGCGCAAAAATATCATAATCATTGCAGATGAGGCACATAGAAGCCAATATGGCTTTAGACTCAAAACCCAAAATGCAAATCTCCGCTATGGTTATGCAAAATATCTGCGTGATGGGTTGCCAAACGCTAGCTTCATAGCATTTACAGGTACCCCAATTGAGCGAACCGATCGCAGCACTCCTGCTGTCTTTGGTTCAATCATAGATACCTATGATGTTAACCAAGCAGTAGAAGATGGCTCCACCGTAAAAATCTACTACGAGAACCGCCTAGTCCAGCTTGACATTAAACCTGAAGAGCGGCCCCATTTAGATGAGGCCTTTGAGGAGATCACTGAGGGCGAGGAAATATACAGCAAAGAATATCTAAAAAGTAAGTGGAGCCGCGTGGAAAAAGTCGTTGGTAGCCCCGAGCGCATCAAACGCGTCGCCAACGATATCGTTGAGCACTGGGAAAACCGACTATCGGTTTTGGAGGGCAAAGCCATGATTGTATGCATGAGCCGCCGCATCTGCATAGATCTCCACAACGAGATAATCAAACTCCGACCCAACTGGTATAATCAAGACGACAATCAAGGCGTCATAAAAGTGATCATGACCGGGTCCGCATCTGATGGGCCCAACTGGCAAGAACACATCCGAAACAAACAACGCCGCCACGACATAGGCGAGCGCCTAAAAGACCCAAACGACCCCCTAAAACTCATAATCGTACGCGACATGTTCCTAACAGGCTTTGATGCACCCAGCATGCACACCATGTATCTAGACAAACCCATGAGAGGTCATACTCTTATGCAAGCAATCGCGCGTGTCAACCGGGTTTTTAGAGAAAAACAGGGTGGCCACATTGTTGACTACATTGGAGTTGCCATGGAGCTAAAGCAGGCTTTGGCAGACTATACTGAGAGTGATAAAAAACAGACGGGGATCCCTCAAGAACAAGCCGTAGCCCTCATGCTAGAACGCTACGAGACAACTAAAGCTTTTTTCAATGGTTATGATTACCAAAAATTTTTCACTGCCCAAACCAAAGAACACCTTACCATAATTATTGAGGCGATGGAGCAAGTTTTAGCCCAACCCCAAGGCAAGGAGCGCTACCTAAAAGAAGTAACCACTCTGCTCTATGCGTTTTCTCTTTCCATACCCCATGAGCAAGCTTTAAAGATTAGAGATGAGGTTGGTTTTTTCCAAGCCGTTAAAGCGGCCATCGTCAAAAACACCGAAACTAAACAGGATAAACCTCAAGACTATGACTCGGCCATTAAGCAGATTCTCTCCAAGGCTATTATTTCGGATCGGGTTATTGATGTTTTTGCGGCGGCGGGTTTTAAAAAGCCCAATATTAACATTTTAGATGAGGAATTTCTATCTGAAATTAAGGGTATGCCGCAGAAAAATCTTGCGTTTGAGGCTCTAAAACGACTTTTGGCGGATAAGATTCGGTTTATTCAGAAGAAAAATCTCATACAGGCTCGGAGTTTTGAGGATTTGCTTGATAAGGCCATTAAGGCTTATACGAATAAAAGTATTGAGACTGCACAGGTTATTCAGCAGCTTATCGAGTTGGCACGAAAAATTAGGGCTGAGCAGTCCAGGGGGGTGGAGTTGAATTTGTTGGAGGATGAGGTGGCGTTTTATGATGCGTTGGTTGATCATCCCGGTGTTAGAGAAGTTATGGAGGACGAGAAGTTAAAGCTCATTGCGCGTGAACTTGTTCAAACTATACGAAGCAACGTGCGTATTGATTGGACACTGCGGGATAGTGTGCAAGCGCAGCTACGTATAGCGGTTAAGCGGGTTTTGCGAAAGTATGGCTACCCTCCAGATAAACAGCAAAAAGCAACCGACACCGTACTTGATCAAGCTAAACTACTCGCCAAAGACTGGGCAGAAACCTAAAGTCAGCATTTGAGCCTGTAGTGAGCGGTGTTTTGCTGGGCGTATGGAGTGTGTCAGGTAGATCTGCTTTTGTGTTGCAAACTGTTTGTTGTGTAAATGAGGTTTTGTGGGGACGGTTGCCGGTGGGGGCGCCAAGTGTTCGCGGGTCGGTTGGTGATTTGTTTTTTGATGTGCGGTTTATTTGTTCCGGGGTTTTGGATTGCTTTTAGAGCGTTTCCCAATGTGGGAAACCGTGGGAAATTTTTCAGCAAATATCTGTGTGATGGGTTTTGGGTCGCGGGCAGTTCCTAAAAGTATGGAGTGGTGCCGAGGGCAGGGTTTGAACGTGCGCCTAATGGCGATGACACCAAAGCCTCCCCTTTTTTGTTCAATTTTGATGTTAACAATCAAGTTTTTCTGCAAACATCTCCGTAAAATCTCCAACATCACCCTTAACAACTCGACCTTTAAATGAAGATTAGGCACTTCTTCAAACTACCGTTTTGAGATTTTCCTATATTCCTCGGTGAAAACAGCTTCAATTATTAATAAAGTCAGCATCCAATTATACTTTATGAAGTGCTAAAATTATCCTAAAATACAATTTTTCTTCACTAACTTTAACTTTGATTATATGTAAACCTGCAATTCGGTTAATTTTAGCGAAGGGTAATTCAGAAGTATTAAATGTCGTAGACTTTTTACGGTGTTCAATTAGCATGATTTTAAGTCCCTGTTCTACCTGTTGATAGATAACCCTGTAATTACCAATGCGAAAGGATCTAAAACCAGAAAAATCTTCCGTCAATACTTTACCAGCCAACGGGTTACTTTCCAAAACTCCATTTCCCTTAAAACCCTAACTTTTACTGACTTATCTAAACAATTAAACTGCTTATAAAATTCCTATTATAAACAGGATTAAACTTCTTCTTCATCGATGTCCAATTCTTTTAACATTTCTTCATGAGTATAAACATGACCTTCAGCAAAATCCTTCTTGCTCTGTGCTAAACGCTCAAGTACTCCTTCACAACTTAGAATTTCCAAAGTCTCCTTTAACGTCTCCAACTCTAAACTTCGTTTAGGTACCTCTTCAACTACTGTTTTAAGATTTTTCTTATCTTCCTCGGTGAAAACAGTCTCAACCATTATAAAACACCAACATCCAACTACGCCTTACAAAGCATTAAATCCCTAACTTCCCGTTTTAAGTAATAGGGAGGTTTAGGGTTTCTAGGAGATCGTTGGTTTTTTGGGTGACTTCGCTTAGGTGCCATACATCGTTTATTTTGACTTTAAAAATATATTTCAAATGAGTCAAAAAATCTGCAACCGAAAACCTGTTCAATAACTCTTTAGTACGCAACAAATCATAAACCCGATAAAGCAGCATCAAAGAAACATGATTACCTGACTTTTTAGCTCTTTTTATACACTACAGTTCTTATGTTTTCTTGGATTTTTTTCAGTTCAACTGTTGCTTCCCACTCAAAACCGCTAACTTGATCCTTTAGCTCTACTCGATAGC
>WQVG01000114.1 GCA_009781675.1 Candidatus Bathycorpusculum acetigenes
AATAAGGTTGCTGATGAAGTATTAGCTGACAATAAGGTTGCTGATGAAGTATTAGCTGACAATAAGGTTGCTGATGAAGTATTAGCTGACAATAAGGTTGCTGATGAAGTATTAGCTGACAATGTTCTTCCACCAATCAAGTTTGGCTCTGAAGATCCTGAAGACCCTGAGAGTATTCTGCATGGCAGATATACTCCATCCCGCCCATAAGCAACTCTGCAACAGTATAAACAAGAGCGGCGTATAACACGCCCCTCTTATGGACCCTCTAAAGGCGGCGCATCAGCCGCCTCTTTATTTTTTCCAAAGTCATAGATAAGATCCCTGTCTAATAATCACAAATGAATTTTTTAACTTTAAAATGCACGGCTTGTTTTGATTATGCGTAAATATGTGGGT
The DNA here is from genome assembly GCA_009781675.1 of Candidatus Bathycorpusculum acetigenes. GTDB lineage: Archaea > Thermoproteota > Bathyarchaeia > Bathyarchaeales > Bathycorpusculaceae > Bathycorpusculum > Bathycorpusculum acetigenes. The sequence goes on from WQVG01000114.1 coordinate 400, forward strand.
AGGGTTGATGGGTGTTGAGATGAAAAACGGTTGGTGTTGTCATTACGTTTTCTGAATTTCCGTTAACCCATAACTAGTTAGTGGGTTGACCTATTGGGCTTTGTAGAGTTGTTTTTTGTTTGTCGGTTGTTTCCTCTGCTCACAAGGGTATCGTCGTGCAAGGGTATCGTCGTGGTATTCAAAGCACGTAACGGTATCTATTGGTCAAGTAGGCTCTGCATGGGTAGCGTTACGGAAAGGGCAAATAGTTATCCGGCATAATAAACTACTAACGTTTAAGGTAATAACATTGGTGGGCTTTTTATTTTCAGTTTTGCGTAGTTTAAAAACGTGTAAAATTTTTGGTGCAAAACGGTTTTTTTCCAAAGCTTAGGCTTGGCTCTAACGACAGTTGACGAATCTAAATCCTTAAACACAGCCGGGAGTAGGATAACATGTTGTGGTTATGCTGGAGGTGAAAAGAGAATGATATTTGAAGAGGAAGATGATTGGGAAGAAGGCGAAGATGAAGAGTGGGAAGAAGAAGAATGGTAAATTCATTTTAAATAACGCCTCTATACTTTCTTTTAAATTTTAAGTTTTCTATCCTGCTTTGGTGTCTGCAGGCAATAGCTTTTTACACTATGATCTCCTTCTCTATTGGTATGGTGTATTTTAATGGTAGAAACAAAAACTGAAAGCGCAATTGAAAAATCTGCCCAAGAAATGGCTACAACCTTCATAGCCGTTATGGATAAGCTCGCTGGAAAGGAATCTGACCTAAAACTAAGCTTTGAAGATTTAACTCTTGATTTGGGCATGTTTAAGGCAAGGCTCAATGGCTCTATTGTCTTAGACATAGTGTATGCTAAAGAAACAAAACCTTAACTTAAAAGGGCGCCAAGATGCCACTTGCAACGATTTTAGCAGAGATGCTAAAGTCGGGGAAAGTCACTGTATCGGCCAACAACACTGAAGCTCTTGAAATTGAAGCTCTCGACAAAAAAATCGACATCAAAGCCCTAAATAAAGACATCCTAAAAGACACCCTTGCCGCTACACGAGGGACAGAAAAAAACAAAGGAGCATTTGGTCAACTTGGTTCTGTTCGCAACAGTATAGGGATGCTCAAAGAGGTCGCTGAGGATCTGTCTAAATCCGGCATAACCGTTACCCTCACCTACAAAGACAGTGTTGTGGTTACCCTGGGATCAGAGGCCAATCCCAAACTATCAAGCATCGCTACAGGAACCAAAGCTATAGAAATCAACAGTCCCAGAAAACTCATCGAACTCGGTCTCTAAACACGTGACCCTTTATTTGTTTTGTTTTTGTTTATGGGTGTTTTTTGAGTAGCAATATAATTGCTAGTGTGGATAGCCCTATTGCAATGATTATACCTACTATTGCAGATACGATTAGGCATCAGCCATGGATGTTGGTGGTTCGGTTGGTGCTGGAGTTGATTTGGGCGAGTTCGATAGGATAACTATGTTGCTTTGGTGGATATGTTTAATCGGTTGGCTTTGTGGTTTTAGATTTATAACTTACTAGTTTTATTGAAGTAGTGGACGTTTATCTATGACGCGAATTGCCGTATTAGACGCTGATCGATGTAAGGTCAAAAAATGTAATCAGTTGTGTGTAAATTTCTGTCCTATGGTGCGCAGTCGGGTGGAGGCCATACGTGTGGAGGGCAACAAAGCAATCATTTCTGAGACGCTTTGTAGTGGATGTGGTATATGCGTTAAGAAGTGTCCCTTTAGGGCAATAAGTATTGTTAACCTTCCTGATGAGCTTGAAAAAGATTGTAGTCACCGTTTTAGTGAAAACAGTTTTAAGCTCTACCGGCTTCCCATGCCCTCCCCCGGTACGGTGTTGGGTCTTTTGGGGCAGAATGGTATTGGTAAGAGCACTACCCTCAAAGTTTTTAGCGGTGAAATCAAGCCTAATTTGGGCAAATTCGATACACCTCCTGAGTGGAGTGAAATTATCCAGTATTATCGCGGTTCAAGTCTGCAGGATTATTTCACGCGGTTAAGTGAGAAAAAGCTCAAAGTTAGCAGTAAACCCCAATATGTTGACAAGATTCCCAAAGCAGTCGCAGGTAAAGTCGGCGACCTTCTCGATAGGGTTGATGAGCGCAAGCAGCTTGATGGTATTGCTGAGGATTTAGAGCTAAAAAACCTCTGGGACCGCCCTCTTGAGGTGCTCAGCGGGGGCGAACTTCAGCGGGTGGCAGTTGCAGCCGCTCTGAGTCGAGACGCCGATGTCTATCTTTTTGATGAACCCAGCAGCTATTTAGATGTTAAACAACGTCTGGTTGTGGCCCGGGCCATTCGCAGCCTAAAAGAAGCACAGAAAACCATCATAGTCGCTGAGCACGATTTGGCCATCATCGATTACCTCAGTGATCAAATCTGTGTTTTCTATGGTGAACCCGGCGTCTACGGCGTCGTCAGTCACGTGCACGGTGTCCGCACCGGCATAAACATCTACCTTCAAGGATACATCCCCGACGAAAACATCATGTTTCGAAAAGAAAGCATAGTATTCCACGAAAAACCCCCCGCCGCCGGAGAAAACATAGGTGCACCGTTACTAAAATGGGATAAAATGACCAAATCCTTTAACGGCTTTAAACTCTCCATCGAACCCGGAGAAATCCGCACCGGCGAAATCATCGGTATACTAGGGCCTAATGGCATCGGAAAAACGACCTTCGTTAAAATGCTTGCCGGCATCGAAGAAACCGACGACAAACACCCGCTAAGCAAACTCACTGTGAGCTACAAACCCCAATACATCGCCCCCGACTACGAAGGTAGTGTGCAGGAGTTATTGATGAATGTAGCAAAAGAAAATTTCACTTCCAGTTGGTACAAAACCGAGATCGCTCTGCCCCTGCGCCTGCAGGTTCTTATGGACCGCAACGTCATGGAGCTTAGCGGCGGTGAGCTCCAAAAAGTTGCCATAGCCGCCTGCCTGAGCCGCAAAGCCGATCTGTTTCTCTTTGATGAACCCAGTGCATACCTCGACGTAGAAGAACGCCTAAACGTAGCCAAAACCCTGCGCCGAGTCGTAGAAGCCCACGGTATACCCGCCTTTGTAGTAGAACACGACGTAGTCACCCAAGACTTCATCGCCGATCGCCTCATAGTTTTCAACGGCAAACCCGGCGAAAACGGCCACGCCCACCCCCCTACCACACTACGAGGCGGTATGAACACATTCCTAAAAGAAATGGACATAACCTTCCGCCGCGATTCAACAACACTCCGTCCTCGTGTAAATAAAGAAAACAGCCAAATGGACAAATTCCAAAAAGACATAGGCGAATATTACTACACCAAAATCACCAAAGAAAAAGACGACAACGAAAAAGAAGAAAAAACACAAACCAAAAAACCCACAAAAAACCCTAAGAACCTGTCCTCAATAGCAGAGCCTCCTAAGCAGAGTTGTTGAATGTGCAATCATTATCATATTTTCTTCTGATCTTGTACTTATTTCATAATCCTTAGACAAACGCCTAAACCCT
>WQVG01000115.1 GCA_009781675.1 Candidatus Bathycorpusculum acetigenes
AGCCTTTTGTTGACGTTATAAAAGAGGGTGCCGATGTAACGCTTGGGAAGCCTTTTGTTGACGTTATAAAAGAGGGTGCCGATGTAACGCTTGGGAAGCCTTTTGTTGACGTTATAAAAGAGGAGGATAATAATGAGAGTGTGAGTAAATTAGTACACGCCGATGGAGAGCTTAAGAACTCTTTTGATGCTGACTTTGTTAATGGGGTTGCAAGTTGTAATTGGGTTTTTTGTCCCAATGAGGGGTGGCATAAAGGCGATGGAAACAAGGTTTCACCTAATAGACAGGTGGTGCGTGCAACTTTAATGATGCATACTGGCTCTACAGGAAATTCTGATGCTGAGTGTTTGGTTGCGCCCATATTTTTTAATGCTACTTTTGCTGAACCAGAATTGCGCTATGTTAAGGGAAATGGCGCCGTATCAAACTTTGACGCCGACTATGATCTATCCGCACGTTTATTTGTAGGCGAGGAACCTTTAACTTATAGCGTAGCAAACCTATGGCGAGTAAACGTTCGATGGACCTCAACAGCAAATGTTCCATTATTCTATAACGATGCCTCTGATGCTGGCGGATACATTTTATGTGTAATAGCCTTTAAAGGCACATTTCCTGAAGGAATAATACATGTTAACTCTGAAATGGTCAACTTCAACAAAAAAGCGTTTGGTTTAACCATTTCCTTCACAATTACCTGCTTAACTACACCTATTTCTGGTGTGGTAAAGCTTGATTTTCCCCCAAACTCCAACGAGTGTGGCCCACTACTTGCCGGCCCTATCTACCATGAAATCTTTTCAACTACTCCACCCGCAATCATGCTCTCCTTAATCCCTGCTGAAAATTCTTCTACACCCTTAGATTTTTATTATAGACCCCCAGGATCTTCTAAACCCAACTTGAGCGTTGTTAACGCCTTTGAAGATTTTTGCCTCTACAACAATGCAAACCCACCCGGAAACAACTATATACCGCCACGATTCAAAGTATGCACCGTTGACACAGAGAAATTTTGGGTTTGGGTGGAACCCCCTTACTACTCTGGCAATTGCTATTTACGATGGTGGGCCATCCCTGCTTCTGCTAGCAAAAACAATAATGGTGATTCTAATGGTTATCTACCTGTAAAAATGGGTCCTCTAATTAACGTTACAAACTTAGGCGGCGACCCAATTAACACAATTTTCTTTAATGAACCTTTTAAAGTTGGAATCGTAAATACCTTTACTGAAAATGAAAACCTAAAGATTAACATAGTCATAAATGCACGTGATAACCCAGTATTTGATGCCTGGATCACTTTACCACCCAAAGTTTCATCTATAGGTGAATGGATTTTGCCTATCAATTTAACCCCTTCGACTATTACAGTTAAAGCTGAAGACGAAACACCACTGCATACTACTCAGTTTCCGCACAGTGTCTCTAAGCTCTTCCAAAATTTGAGTATGAGTACGGGTTATTCGTGTAACCTTATCATTTCTTTTAATCCTACACGTCCTCTAAATAATCTTGGTTGCATAACCCGTGTCTTATCAATCCGGCGATCTCTCCTAGCGTTTTCACCGGTAGATGTGTGGGATTACCCGTAATTCCCGACTTAATTCGCACTACTTTACCTTTGCCTATGAGCGCTGTAGTGCTAGCATCCGAAGTCGAAAGCATAGGACAGGAGGACTACGAGCCATACACGAACTAAGGATCAGTTAAATAATAACTTACGAATTTACTTGGGTTTCAATATGTAATTCCAGTTTCCAAACGGAGCAACCTTTTCCATCTTTATTGCCTCAAACTCCTCATCACAAACCTTCCTAGCAAGCTCATACACCGAATCATCCCGCTGACAAATCACCCTAAGCCCAGCCGTAGTCGTAGTAGACCCAATCAAATCAACAGCCGCCTCCACCGAAATCAAAGGCTTCCCCTGCCAAGTCTTACTAATATAACAAAACAACCGATGCTCCACCTTATTCCACTTCGACGACCCAGGAGGAAAATGACAAACAAAAATCTCAACCCCAATCCGCCTAGCCAACAAACTCAATTGATACCTCCAAAGCCTAGACCTATACCCATTACTACCCCCACAATCACAAGTAACCAAAAGCTTCCTAGCCCCCACAAACGTACGCTTACCCACTGTTTCCCACCAACGAAAAATACTCTCCACCGCAAACTCTGCCGTATCATGACTCACCCCAACATTAACAAACCCAACATTATGATTCAAATTATAAACCCCATAAGGCGCAATCTTACCCAGCTCCTCTATAGGAAAATCATGATCAAACACTTTGCGAGGATCCCTACACCGCCGATACTCCTGCCCAGGATTTTTAAAATTACCAATACACTCCTTCTTTTTAGTATCAACAGAAATAACTGGTTCACCAGCATCTAGAAATTCCTGAGCAATCTTGTTTATGTGTTCAAATTGTTGGTTTCGGTCAGGGTGGGGTTCTCCTATTTGGAGCATTTTTTGGTTACTTTGTTTGCTGTAGCCCATTGCCTGCATTATTGTGCCTATGGTTACGTGGCTGGTTTTTATTTGGAGAGTATTGCAAAAAGGATTATAAGGTGGTTTAGCTCTTTGTGTATCGATTGTTATGAGATGTTCCAAGTGTGGAAGTGAGTGTTGTGTAAAGGCAGGATTTAATCACAATAGACAACGCTACAAATGCAAAGAATGCAAATATCAATTCACTCAAATAAAAGACAAAAATGCCACAAAAAGAGCCTTCGCACTATACCTCTACGTAGTCGGCCTATCAATGAACGCCATTGGTCGTATGCTCAAAGTAGAGCCCTCCACAATTCTGTACTGGGTGAGGAACTTTGCACTTAAAAACTATGAAAAACCCATCCCACAAGGTGAGGTTGTTATTGAACTGGATGAGATGTGGCATTTTTTGTGTTCAAAAAAAACAAGGTTTGGGTCTGGAAGGCGTACTGTCGAACTACCGGCGAGCTTGTTGATTGGGAATGCGGAAGCCGAAGCGCCCTAACACTACGGAAAATGCTTGACCGTCTCTATCTATTGGAGGTTAAGGTTTTTTTTGCTGATAATTGGGAGGCTTATGCGGAGTTGATTCCACGGGAGTTGCTGGTTCAAACAAAAGCAGAGACACATGGGGTGGAGCGTAATAATTTTAGACAACGGCATTGGTGTGGGCGTTTTCGTCGTAAGACTTGTATGGTTTCAAGAAGCTTACGTATGATTGATTTAACTGTCTTTCTTTTTGCTCGTTTTCATGTTAACGGTTCGCGAGAGGAAATTTGGAACCTTGTACATAATCCTTTTTAAAACACTCTCAAAAAATAAATGAAACGCACCTTTTCATTCCTACTAGTAGTTAACGCCCTAAACCCCCCATCAACCCGATAACCCGTCTCTATTCCCCAGCGTTTACGGTAATACTCAGGGATCTCAGCCCAAACCTTATTTGCAGATTTAATCTCTAAATTAGTCGCAAACGCACCATAAAGCTCCAAAATATTCTTCATTTTTTTGGGCTTATGCTTCTTAAATCGGTGAATTGTCACATTAAAACACACTTTGTTTTCCCCTGAGCCTTTGCTAAAGCGCCGCACCCGACCCGTTTTAGTCTTAAAATAATCCAAAATAAGCGCTTTGACCTGCTTGTCTTTTTTTAGCGTGACTATATACTTGTAGGTAGTGTCCTAATATAGAATATGTTTTATAGTTCGGTTGATCTGTGTGTTATTTGTGAACAATATGCCGCGGGGTAGACCTAGAGACCAAATTAACGTTGTTTGTCAAAACCCAAAATGCATCCGCTACCTAAAACAAAAAGACAAACACATCACAAAAGCAGGAAAATACAAAACAACAAACCACCAAAGATACCACTGCCACCACTGCAACAC
>WQVG01000116.1 GCA_009781675.1 Candidatus Bathycorpusculum acetigenes
GGAAGCTGTTAGTGACTCAAGCGGTAATTTTGGCTGTGCCTTTAAAGCTGATGTTCCTGGTACCTATCAGATCATTGCAACCTTTGCAGGCTCAGAAGCATATGGCCCCTCTAGATCTACAACATATATGACTGTAGGTGACGCACCCCAATCAACTCCCGCACCAACCGAACCACCAACATCCATGGCTGACCTCTACATCGTACCTGCACTAGTAGGTATAGTCATTGCAATAGTGCTATCCGCACTAGCAATCGTATTGCTATTCAAAAAACACCCATAAACAAAAACAAAAAAATAAATTTCTTATTTTTTTTGATAATATCCTAATTGAGAGTCCAAACTGGGGCAAAAATATTTTTCGTGTTCGACTGAATTTTCAGTATGCCACTATTAATGCTAACGTAGGTTCGGCTATCGCTTTCTCCGTTGGATTATCGACGAGGGGTATTACACTACCTGCTACCCCTTCAACAAGCATTACTATGCCTGTAAACGATGGTATCGTTACGGCGAATAGCCATCTATCGGTGAAAACTCTCCAAACTACGCTGTTTGATTTCCTTAGAAATCGTTGGATGGACAATAAAAACTCGTTATGACTAAAGATTTCATTCCTGCCAACAAACTAACGTAAGAAAATAGTTTTAACAATTGTAGTATTCATTTACAATTTTTTTCACCTCCGCATCGAGGTAGGTTAAAAAGTCAAGTTTAGTTTAGTAGTTAGTTTAGTGCCAGCAACAGCAGTTCTTTTCTTCTTTTTTTGCTTTGATAAAAAGTGCTAATCCAACAGTAGTTAGAGCCGCGCCAAAGGCTGCAACTGCTAGAAATTTCTTAGAGTGATGCAAAATTTTCACCATTCAAAATGCTGGAGTTATAACAGATAAAGATGTGTTGTTGCTCTAAGGAGCACCAAAAAGGCGCTCAGAGCATAAAATGCCTGAAATAGCGACTAACGTATGGCTTCGCTGATTTTTGATTCGCGTTTTGTGCTAGTGACTTCTTTGAAAAGTTCGAGGCATTCTTCTTTTGTGGGTGCTTCGATGCAGATGCTACCATAGGCACCTATATCGATGCGATAGTTTCGTTCTACTCGTCCTTTTCGTTCTAAATCTTCTATTTGTTCCAAAACTGTTCCCCCTCTCCAATTGAATTTATACAGGTATCGCGTTCGTCATTTATATTCCTAATTTCTTTTGACCGCTCAACTATTTCAAGAGCCAAGTGAATCAACCGCTAACTTAACATGACGCGTGTATGAAGTGAAAATACCGCTTGAGACAAACGGTGAGCGGTGGCTTTTGCTCATTAGTGATTGAGGACGGAGTATTTTTGGCGGTTGATATTGAAGTTTTGCAGGTTCGTTAGCAGATTCGAGGTATGGGGTCGCCGACTGGGCGTGCGACTATGCGTTTGCCGCCAATTGTTGTTTGCATTGCAACACCCCGGAACTGAGAAGTGGCTTCGCCTATTATTTGCGCATCCTTGCCTTGGGGGGTTTGTTGCAGAAATTCGAGGACTTGCTGTGCCTTTTGGGGGATGACACCAAAGATGAGTTTGCCCTCATTACCGATTTCAAGAGGGTCTAAGCCTAGCATTTCGCAGGCGGTCTGTACGTCTGGACGGATGGGAATTTTGTCTTCTTCAAGAATGATACCGGTTTGGGATTTTTCGGTCCACTCGTTGAGGGCATCTGCTAAGCCGCCACGGGTGGGGTCTTTGATGACAACAACTCCGCCAACCTCGCCTATTAGTGTCTGTACCAAGTGATTGAGCGGTTTGACATCGGATTTTATGTCGCTTCCAAACTTTAATCCCTGCTGGGCTGAGAGAACCGCTAAACCATGGTCGCCGATGGTGCCTGTGAGGATGATTTTATCGCCTTTTTCCAAGTTGGAATCAAGGGTCCAAGAAGCTTTGAGTGGGCGAATTTGACGCACGACCTCGAGGTTGCGGTCTAGGGCGGGGGTGCGTTTGCCAATACCTGAAACATTCATCACTAATCCGCCTAAGGTGCCTTTTTCGATGACTTTGGTGTCGCCTGTAATTATGCCTACGCCTGCTTCGAGGCAGGCTTCTTGCATGCTATCTAAAACCCGCTTCAAATCCGAGAGCAACAGACCTTCCTCTAAGATCAATCCGCAGGCTAATGCAATCGGTTGGGCACCAAGACAGCTAATATCATTGACAGTGCCAGAGATGGCGATGCGCCCGATGTCGCCGCCGGGGAAAAAAATAGGTTTTACTGCATGGGAGTCACTTTTAAGAACTATGTCGCCGATAACAGCGGCATCATCCATTGCTTTGAGGGGGACTTCGGCATTACCGATACCGCCAAAGGATTTGACGATATAATTTTTGACAAGGTCATGCATGATGGTGCCGCCTGCGCCATGCATTAGGGTGATTTTTTCGTTTTGTGCGGTCATCGTGGTTGTCTCTTGAGTAAGTTGTAGTGTTTGGAAGTCAAACATAAACAAATCGCAACCAAAAATAATCCGGCATCAAAACAGCGGCGTATCATCAATCGCAAAAACTAATATAGCATATCAAGCTTATGGCAAACATGCAAAACGCCACTAAATCCAGTGCAACCCAACCCTTAGCCCTACAACTAGATGGTGTATCTAAGAGATTTAATGATATAGTTGCTATTGATAACTTGACGCTGGAGGTAAAAAAGGGCGAAATCATCGGTCTTTTGGGACCAAATGGGGCAGGCAAATCCACGCTTATTAAAACTATACTGGGTTTAATCAAACCAGACAGGGGATTGGTAAAGGTGTTAGGCTTCTCTGTGCCGCAGGAGACTATTTTGGTAAAGCAACATGTGGGGTATGTGCCTGAGCATTCTAATGCCTACGAGTTTCTTACGGGGATAGAGTTTCTGGATTTTGCGGGAGATATTTTTCAAATGGATCTGGGGGAGAAGAAAAGGCGGATTGAGGAATTTCTCAGAGCATTGAGTTTAGAGGGGCGAGAAGGCGACATGATAAGCAGCTACTCAGGGGGTATGAAAAAAAAGATCCTCATAATCTCAGCACTTATGCATAAACCCGAACTTTTGCTTCTTGACGAACCACTAAACGCCCTAGATCCCAAATCAGCCAAAATCGTTAAAGATCTGTTGCATCAACTGGCTTTGCAAAATGTCACAACCATCATCTCCACGCATGTGTTAGAGATTGCCCAAGCAGTGTGCACTCGTATAGCTATAATGTATGAGGGCAAACTATTAGCACTGGGCACTATAGATGAGCTAAGGCAGCAGGCAAAAATGCCCAACTCGGGTTTAGAAGACATTTTTCTCAAACTGACCGGAACTGAGGATGTGCAACCCCTTGTTGAGGCCCTCTCGAAATGAACTGGAAAACCGTTTTTCTGCTTGTGAACGCTAACCAAAAGTCATATCGGACAATTCAAAACGTCAAGATGAGGCGTTATCACGAAAATAAGCTGTTTACATACGGCGGGTATGGGCTGGCGTGCATAGTGGGAGTTTTAGTGGGTTACTTGATAGGCAACATCTACACAGGAGCCGATGTGGCGTTGCAGACAACGATCATAGATGGCGCTGGATACGTTTTGGTCGCCATGCCCACCATTGCGTTACTCTACGGCGTCTTTTTTACCCAGATAAACCAAGCTCAGCGTATGGGTACCAAAGTCTCTGCCCAGCCCATCTACTGGTTTCCTATCTCCTGGCAGGAACACACCATAGCATCCATCATATCCAGTCTAATAGGCACACCCATAGTCATAACGATTCTAAGAACCTGTCCTCAATAGCAGAGCCTCCTAAGCAGAGTTGTTGAATGTGCAATCATTATCATATTTTCTTCTGATCTTGTACTTATTTCATAATCCTTAGACAAACGCCTAAACCCTGTA
>WQVG01000117.1 GCA_009781675.1 Candidatus Bathycorpusculum acetigenes
TCAGCGTCACTATTCAGTAAAATAACCCCGAATAACACCCTGCAACGGCAGAAGCTAATTAGACAAAAAACCAAAAGATTAGTTGTGGGTCAAGTTAAGACTGGAGCATCTATCTGGTTAAGTTGTTTGAGTGCTTTTTTATAAAAATCAGTTTAAAGGTCTTTTTCATCTATACCCAATTCTTTTAAGGCTTCTTCCCAGCTATACAAGCGGCCTTCATCGATATCTTTCTGGCCCTCTTCTATATCCTGCATGGTCTTTTTATCGTTTAGAATCTCGGAATAATGGTCCACTACAGGCTTCGCCGCAACGCCGCTACCTATAAGTCACAGCATAAAAAGAAGTTATGTACTGCACGTTCGTTGTAGTGTTATATTATGTGATGTATGCGGTTGATTTTTCTACTTCCTGTTCGATTGAGGTTACTTTTGGTAGCAGTTCTTTGATTTTTTGGATAAAGTGTTTTGCGTACCAGCAGGCTTTTGGGGCATCAATTGAGTTTAGTGAGGTGGCTATATCGTAGAGTCTGTAGAGTTCGGGATCATTGATCAGTTGGGTGACTTTTTTAACGGTATTTATATCAAAATCTATTGTTTTTGTGGGCGGCCATATTGTATGGATTCCAAGTTTTGCGGTTAGTGCGTTGTATGCTGCCCTAGTGGCTGCGAGTGCTTTGGATTCAGCTAAATAGTTGTCGGCTAATCTGAGCTCCCATTGAATGTAGGTGTCTTTGAAGTTAAATTTTGGGTGTTTACCTGTCAGCAGATCTTTGGGCAAGTTCTCCAGGACTGGATCACATTCAAAACATTTTGTATAGAATTCTATTAAGAAACTTTCTATGTCGCATAATTTTATAATTTCGCTTGCTATCCAGCAGGTCACATAGTCACCTTTCCATCTGTTGTAGTCATACACGCTGTTTAGCGTTGAAACGTAACTCTGGAAAATAGCTGCGAGTTCTTCTTTTGGTGCGGTTTCTATAAACTTTTTTTGGACTTGTTCGTATATGATTTGGGGAATTTGGTAGAACATTTCGGGGTCAGGGGCATCCATTTTTTCAAACAGGGTTTTCCAGGGTTCGGGGTCATAGTGCATCTTGTTAACAATTAATTTGGCGGCTTCTGTTAGTTTACCTTGGGTGGGGTTGTCTGTTTTTATTTTGGCCAATACATAGTCGTGTATGAGCCATGATAACCAATCGTTATGGTTGAGTTCGCGCAGATATTTCCTAAAGATCTCCTCGGTTGAGATGTTGTTGAAGAAGTATTTTCCTGGCATATACCGGTAGGTCACATAGCGATTTGCTTGAAGAACTTTCCAATCTCTATCTCCATACTCTATAACATGGTTGCATTGGGTGCATCGGGTGGTTTTTGTTTGGTCATCAAATACGAGTTTATTTTTTTCTTTGTCACATTGCTCACACCAGTCTCTACTGTTGGTCCACAGGTTAAAGGCCCATTCATTAAATGTAGTGATTTCTTGCTCTGATAGAGTACTATTGCTCAATTTATGCCCTCCACAAATACCCGATGTCTATGTGGTCTGATTGTGTAACTGGTGTGATGTAACCCTTTGTTTGCCCTTTTGAGTCCTCAAATGTGTGAAATAAACTCATTTTTTCACCCACTCCAGTTGTCTCTGAAATTAAAAAAGTCAAAACCCCCTCTTGTCTCTTCTATAGCTTGTCTCCAAAACATGTGTGTGGTAGTTTTGCTTTTAAGCCAAACTTTGAAACTACTCCTGCAAAGAACGGAGGGGTAACTTAAAGTGATCAGAGAAAATATGTCTAATGCGATGATTACGCGCTCCATTTAAAATTGGGCGCATTCTCTTTTTGTGATAAACATGCCTGATCGAGAGTTTTTGATAATTGGAAAAGTTATCTCTGCAGACTTGGATGCTGAGGGTAACCTTCATTTAACGCTAAAAAACAGTAACCGCTTCTGGGCTGAGACAGCCGTCAGACAACTGCGTCAGTTAAAGGGTCAAGTGCTCGAAGCTGAAGTCAAGACCTGGAAACAAAATAATCTATAACGGATCAGATTAGTATATATGAAATATTGCCCTTAACTAATCGGGTTGGTTACAAATGGTGATTGATCACTTCACTATACAACCATCGACACCGCCTGGCATGGATATCATTGTAATCGCTTTGATAGTAGTTGGTGTTGTGCTGTTGGCAGTGAATATATTATTACGCAACCATCTAAAAGAGCTTCCAATGTATGGTATTGTAGGGTATACGACAGGGATGCGCAATAAATACACCCTATCAGTCATTGGGATAGTGCTGATAATAATTGGCAGTCTTTTGTATGGCGGCGCATTTGTTTCATCATCATCGCCCTTAGTTGTAACTGTTGGTGATGGATACATAAGTGTCAAACCCCCCAACAACTTTATTGGAGCTTATTTTGCCGGCAACATCAACAGAACTGTTACCTCAGAGGAGATTGCTGATGCGTTTGTTGGTCAAATAGGTTCAGGCAACTTTACCTTACATAAAGACGGCGGAACCAATTTTGGTGACACAAACATAGGCAGGTATACTTTGGGGAATGGAGCAAGGGCTTACATAGCAACAACTAACGCCACCAGCCTTATACTGAGGTTGAAAACTGGCGAATACCTCATCGCAGGAACCTCCAATACACAAGCACTCGCCACCAGCTTTGCACAAAACGTCTACCCCCTAACCTCATTACAACTAACAACAACGACGGCACAACTGGTTATGTTGTACCAGTAGTTTCAATAGTTGTAATCGTTAGTATTGTTGCTGGAGGTTTATTTTTATATTCAAAAAGGCACAAAAACAATAACTATCAAACAAACCAGTTGCAACAGCCACGATATGTGAACAACCAGTATCCAATGTAAGCAAACAAAGTAGGTGTGCTTACAAGTCAACTTAAAAAATATATAACTTATTGTGTCTGCTCTTTTGCCGTTGTTTGTGTTAAGTTATCCATATCTGTAGTTGAGGCTTTAGGCCTCCTAAGAACTGGTTACCGATGAAACTTGTTGATAAAAAAACAATTTTGAATGAAATATCGTAGCTGAATTAAAAAATGATCAAAAAAATATAAGAAAATTATGTATAAAAACAATTAAAAAGTTGGATATTTAATGTGTGCAAAACTATTTATACCACTTCCAGTGTCTTCAATAACATTGATGATGTGTTATGAATTTCGCAATTCCAAATCTAAAAATTAATCTTAAAAATTTTAGTTGCTCTTTCCTCTCTGGAAAGGGAACAATCTCTCACTCTAAAAGTAGTACAAAGTTTTCCCGCAAAGGCGTAATTTTTTCGTTTATATCTTTGCTGTTTGTGGCGATGTTGCTATCCTCAGTTTTTTCCACCTTTACCGGCGTTTCTATGTTTGTTTCTGGTGCGGAACCTGTACCTGTTAATGACTTTACTGCTCTTCAAAACACGGTTAGCGATGCTGAGGAGTCTACTGTTATTGATCTTACGACAGCATCTCCTGCGGAAGATGCTCCACTTGTAAGCACAGTAACGACGGGGACTATCGGAGACTTACAAGAAGCATTAACCAATCCGGATATAAATAGTATCATAATACCCTCTGATGTGCTCGTTGAGATTACCAGTTCTATTACAATCAACTATGCGGTTACAATAACAGTTCAAGGTACACTTAATGTTGAGAATATAATTACCAACAATTTTGTTACATTTGACAATTATGGGACAATTAACAATTCAGACTGCGCAAAAACGAGTTTTAAAACACATCAACACATAGCGATTCAACAAACAACAACTATAAATACAACATAAAACAAACAACCAATATGGATGTTGAATACCACGCGTTACAAAGA
>WQVG01000118.1 GCA_009781675.1 Candidatus Bathycorpusculum acetigenes
GGCTTCGGGATCAAAATTTACGTTTGTTAAGGTGATAAAGAGGGCCTCAGCGGTGAATACATCAATTTTTTCTTCCTTTTTTTGGGTTTGGAGGGTGTGTTGGCTGAGTTCTCGAAGTTTGTAAACTAGGAGGTCTTGGAGGTTTGCAACTTCAGCGGTTTTACCACAGATACCCGAGATGGTGCAACCGACGCCTTTAGCTGTTTGTTCACATTGATTGCAGAACATTTGGTTTTGACTCATCTTTAGTCACAAAGAATATGTTGGGCTTTTTTATAGATAGATATTTCCCCGAACATATAAGGGTCAAAAGGGTCAAAAATGTGTATACACTCAATTATACCACACAACAACTGGTTTCTTGGCGACTCAACTTTGCCTGATGGTTTGATTGTTAAGCGCCACATTTACTAATAAACCGTAATAAACCGGACCTAACCCAGTTCTGAATCATCCCTAGAATATCCACCGGAAAGTATTCTACAAATTTTACTCTATGTTCAAACGTCCGTTGTGGGTGCATTCAAGTATTTTTGAGTTATAGATAGGCTTATGTCTAACTGTGGTTTGGCTTAACTATGGCTGTTTCGAAGGTTTTAGTGCTCAAGTCAGTGGGACAGAAGTTTTAGCAGGGTTTTTGATGGCATTGGGTGCAGGGGTTGCATTGGCAGGGGTTTTTGTGGCAGCAGTCGAGGTGAGGTTGTTCTGTGTTTTGGTAGATTATGGTTATGTGGGTGTTTGCTTGGAGGTTTATGGTTGTGGTGCCGGTTGAGAGATCTGCTGTGGAGGTGCTGCTGGGATCCACAACAACAATATCGGCAATTGTCCATCTGGCTTGCATAATTTCTGTGATGAGGTATCTGCCCGGGGATAGTTCACCGCTGCTGTATTTGACAACAGGATTAACTGCGACATTAGCGGTTTGTTTGGTGGGTACACGCCGCTATATCAAACATAATGGTAAATAGTTAGTTTATAGTTCGATGTTTCTGTTTTTTAGTTTGCTCTCGATTATACTCAGCAACTTGTCGGGATGAATGGGTTTTCCCAAAAGAGCATCGGCGCCAGCTATGTGCTGGGGTTCCACTATTTTGCCGCTCCACATAATTTTGAGTGTTCTAGGTGAGTTATGTTCTATCATCGGAAACAGTTTTGTGCCCTCCATATCTGGAAGACAGAAATCAATCAAAGCTACATCAAAGTTGTTGCGGTTTAATTTTTCTATGGCTTCCCCGCCCCTTGCGGCTACTGCTACACTATAACCTTTCTTTTGAAAAATTCGCATAAATGTCCGCAGAATGGCAGGGTCATCGTCTATAATCAGTATAGACGGCTGGTTTGAGATAAACGTGGCTAAAAATCCCCAAGTATAGTAAGCGATTGGTTTGTAATATAATTTGTGCTCAAAAACCCTGTTTTAGGCTAAAACTTGGCTGTTGAGCAGTTATTTTAGCACCAAAAATTTAAATTGTAGTAAACGTAAGGAGAATTAGAGAGTTATGACAACTCGACAGACAAAACGGCGTAAACACGTTTCTATATTGGGTAAATATATGGGCTGGATAGCGGTCCGGGCGGCGATCCTTATCGCTCTATTTATCGGATCACAAGTGGTTTACCAATATGGTGGTTTTGAAATTCTCGGGGACCCATCAACACAGACTACTGTTCATATTGTCGTACAGAATGTGATTTTTTCTTTGGCTGTTTGGTTCTTTTTATCGTTCGCCAAAAAAATAATTATACCTGCTACTCTTCTTACAGTTTCGCCTGCACTGGGGAAAATAGTTCGTGATCCATCGGCTGCAAGAAGGACCAATAACTCCATAAATCAATACTTAACTTACTTTATCTACATCATTGTAATAGGAGCACTTATTTTTATTTGGACTTACCAGTTCATTGGAACGTGGGTTGCAGATCTTCTGGGAAGCGGGTTAGTTATAATGTTAACCTTCATTTTGGGTTTGTTTTCCTCTAGCGTTTTGGGCAATATTTTGGGCTATACTATTCTTAGCGGCACTCACGAATTCAAAGTTGGCGATCGCGTACAAATCGGTGATACCCATGGTGACATCATTGATATTGGTTTCTTCTTTATTCATATAAGGACTATAAGGGATGAAATTATAAGCATCCCCAACTTGACGGTTATGAACAGAGAAATCCATAACTATAGTTCTCTGCGAGAAGTTGCGCTCAACGTACAGGTAACCCTTGGGTATGATGTTGATAAGGATTATGCACAAGAAACGCTCATTGAAGCCGCCAAGAAAACTAGTGGGATTCTGTCTGTTCCAAATAAAGCGCCGTTTGTTTTATTACGGGAACTTGGAGCTTACTCGATAACGTATGATCTAAACGCGTACACTAACGAACCTAATCGGCTTGCACAAATTAAAAGTGAGCTCATCAGCAATATGCTTATAGACCTCAAGAAGGCAGGCATCGTCATCGCGACTCCCACGCTCATCGCCATAAAAGGTGAAGGAAAAGAACTACCACACGCTATAGCAAAGTATATGGACAGCCGCAAAACTAATTAAATCGGTTGCTTAAGCCATACTTTTACATTATTTTGTATCTTAATGCGTTTCTCGGTCTGCATCAAATTTATCTGAGTCTTGATCAATCGGGCATCGGCTAAGGGGAATTCTTTTCTTAGGGCATCCTCAAGTTTAGGGATATTAATGTGCTCAGCTGACCCTACGATATTCCAAAAATATGTCTGTACGTTCGCACGCTTTTTTTGGTCAGCCAAATTCTTAGGTCTAGGCATAATCTACCCTGCACATAATTGATGTCATAGTACACAATTGTTGCGGTTGATGTTATGAGAATCCTTTGGCATAATTTAGAGCAAACAAACAGGCATAAACTGTCATAACCTGCATATGAGTTGTTCTTTGTGTGGTTTAAAGAAGGCCAGATAAACATCAGATGTAACGTAGGGCCAGCTAGATTAGCGTTTACAGATAAGGGTCAGGGATTCTTCGGTGAAATCAAGTACACTTTGTCCGTCATCTGTTAAATGGTAGATTTTCTTTGGACGCTCGCAATCCATATCCCATTCACTGCCTATAAAACCTTTTTTTTCGAGCGTGCCCAGCAACGGATAGATGGTGCTGGGTCCAAAATATACTCCGAAGTCTTTACGGAGTTGCGTTATAATTTGATAACCATGCATAGACTCTGAACTTAGGAATTTTAGAATAATCACATCAAGCAGACCTTTGGCGAGCTTGGCTGAAACCTCCTTTTGAAGACTGGCATTCAACATACATCGGCGCCTCTTAAGTCCTGCTTACAGCTATACCGTACATACACAGATATAAATCTTGCCAATCCATAGCAAAATTGTCGTAAAAAAGCGGCATTTCTCCATCAAAGCAAAAAATACCGCAAACCCAACACAAACAAAACACCAAACACAAAAAAACACCCCAACTACAAAAAAATCAATAACAAAAATCATCATAAACCCTACAAAAACACAAAGAATCAACAAAAGAGCAGATACAGGGATAGATAACAACCAACCACCTACAACAACCAAACCCAAATTTTAAACAAAGAACAAAGCGCCTTCGGCGCAAATTAATTAAAACTGCCAACTAGCATAATCAGCATCATCATCCCACTCACTATAAACCAAACCCCCACCCCCACCATCATCAGGCCTAGACACACCCA
>WQVG01000119.1 GCA_009781675.1 Candidatus Bathycorpusculum acetigenes
AATGGGCGGAACGCTGTCAGGTGGCGTCACCAGGATGCTTGACGGTACATTTGCGCCGCAAGGTTCATTTGTCTTCGTGCCGGGTGGGGAACTACATCAGGTACTAAATTCACGTACCGGACACGGAACAGTGATAGGTCACTGGGAGATCAGGAACACGAATCAGATCGGAACGCCGGATAGAGCATATGAATTGCTTATATGGGACAATGCCTATACTCTGATTTTTCCATATACAATCACCAACCCGGTTGTAAAAGGAGCTGCTAAAGTTGCGGCGAAGAAAACAGGCGCAGGGACCGGTGTTGGTTCGGGAGCTGTGACGTACCTGAGTGCAACGCCTTTGGGAGCTAAAACTCCGGCTATAAGAGCGATTGGCACAGCTGTGACAACTGCGGAGGCGTTGCAGATTGTGATTAGTGCAGCGATTGGGGGAAGTAGCAGTTATAGTATACATCCCGTATCAGGGGTGAGAATTGATAGCGCAGGTTTTCCTGTTTTTGATTCTAAATTTAATGCTATGCTAGATTCATCATTATATACAGTCAGTGATTTCCTTCAATTTAAAAATGCTACACAGCAATTACATAATGCTATACAGTTAGATTCAAGCTTAAGACATCAGTTTACTGGACATGTCAATACTGAAAGACAACTTGATCAAATATCAAGAGGCATTAGACCAGAGGGTTATACGTGGCATCATCATCAAGATTCAGGAATTTTACAACTTGTTGATTCAACACTGCACCAACAAACTGGACACATTGGCGGTAGAAGCATTTGGGGTGGTGGAGCCACTAACAGGTAAAATATAGGAGGATTATGTTGTATGAGTAAAAATCTTGAATGGTGGTTTTCTTACGAACCGGTTAGTGATGAAGATATTGTGGCAATTGAATTTGTGCTAAATGTAAAATTTCCAAGCGACTATGTTGAGTGTGCAAAAAAAAATCACGGCGGTAGCCCTAGCCATCAAGTTTATGATTTCGTTGGGCGAAAAGAAGCGGTTTTTAATAACCTATTATCTCTTGATTTTGGGAAAAACAATGGCATACTAAACGTATACAACAATGTAAAGGATAGATTGGTGAATGGCATCTATCCATTTGCTGAGGATCCTTTTGGAAACTTAATTTGTTTTGATTACCGCAATAACGATGACATACCGAAAGTTGTTTTCTGGGATCATGAACTAAGTCATGAGAACCCTGAAAATCTTGGGAAAGCTATCACACCAATATGTAATACCTTTTCTGAATTATTAGCTGGGCTTCGTTTAGAATAATAGCACATTGAGAAATAAACAGCATAATTCTTCTACAGATAAAACACAAAGGATGATAATAGATAATGAACATAGAGCTAGAAAAATTTGCAAATGCATGTATTGCTAAAGGACGAGGGGAAGAGTCCGGAAGTATCAAGGCAGATGGCATATACTATAAAAGAATACGTTCTGTATACGATTTGCTGAAAGAGGATAATCGTTTGCATGAGTTACTTGAGTTACTTGAACATGAAAACCCTTATGTGCGGTCATGGGCCGCTGGTTATACTTTGCAAATCGACCCTGCTAAATCTGAGCAAACTCTTGAAGAAGTCGCAAATATAAAGGGTCGTATGGTAGCTTTTAGTGCAGAGATGACGTTAAAAGAGTGGAGAAAAGGCAATTTGAAATTCGATTAGTTTTGCGAGTTTAAATTAATTTAACTTTAATGAAGGTGTATAGTAGTTAGTAGTTATTTTTACAAAGATTCAATTTAAAGCAAAGTGATCAATATTACATTGCTCATTTTGGAATATATGAAAACAAAGACTTGCGTACGTATGAAGTGCTACAGCCAATACAAGTTTACTTGGGTATAGCAGTTCCATGGTTTGATCAGCCGGGCGGTGCCATACAATATATGTTTCAAAATACAATTGCATGGCTGGAGACTAACCAGTATATAGAAGAGGTATTCCCAAGGAGATAGGAGAAAATGATTATGACATATAAGACAACAGAAGAATTGCAAAAGTTTGCAGAAGAGTAGTGTGAAAGAAAAGTTGATTGAATAGAATCGGCGCACAACAAAAAAGCCTAATCGGAAAAGCAAAAAAAGTTAGGCGACAGGAACAAACGCAGGGTCTAATAACCCCTCAGCAATAAGAAGTTTATAAGCGTGTTGGATAGCCTTTTGTTTTTGTTTATTCTGCAAAACAACAGACATATCAACCTTAAACAAATCGCTTGGGTTCCAGACTTCGCCGGACTTGAACACAAAGTATATGGCAGTCAAAATCATTCTGGCAATAGCGATGATAGCGCGTTTTTTACCCCTCCTTTTGGAGATGCGCTCGTATTTGTTGGCGTAGTAAGGAGATTTATTCGATTTCACGGCTGCGTGAGCGACTTGCACTAACGCAGGTTTGAGGTAGACACCGGCACGTGTAATGCGAACAGACTTCTTCTTACCTGCTGATTCATTGTTGCCGGGAGTTAATCCGGCCCAACAGCACAAGCGTTTTGAGTTGGCGAATTGTTCCATATCGACACCGATTTCAGAAATGATGGAAATGGCAGATTGGCGGTCAACGCCGGGGATGGTGCAGAGCAGCGATATGTTTGGTTCATAAGAACAGACCAATCCATCAAGTTTGGAATCAAGGTTTTCGATAGAGGTTTCAACATATTCCAAATGCTCCCGACCCATAACCATACGTTCTTTTTGGGCAGGGGTGATTGAATAACCTTGAATAGAATCCACCACGGCATCTTCTTTGGGTTTCATCTTGCCATGCAATAATGATTTGCAATATTCAGGGTTAAAGTTTTCGGTATCGGTGTTCATCAAGTAGTTTGTGATTTTCCGGGCAGATTTGCCAAACATGTCGGAAACTACAGAATCAAGGGCTACGTTGCACACGGTGAAACTGTTTTGGAAGCGGTTCTTCTCGCTTGATTTACAAGCGACTAGTTTTGAGCGATAACGGGTGTACTCACGCAATATACGGATTGGTTTTTCGGGTATGTAACTACCCGGAACCAACCCCAAGCGGAACAAGTCACCAATCCATTTAGAATCTTTGTTGTCGTCTTTGTTGCCTTTGACAGCCTTAACCCATTTCGGCGAGGCAACGGTGATGCGGATTTTATCCTCTAAAAGATTGTAGATGGGAACCCAATATTTGCCCGTAGATTCCATACAAACATCAAGACAGTGGTTGTCGAGTAACCATTGTTTGAATTGCAAGATGGAATTGTTGAACGTGGAGAATCGCTTTTTTGAATACTTGGGTGTTATGCCCTCTGTTTTGATAATAGTGGCGACGAGAAAAGATTTATGGACATCGACGCCGCAACAGACAGGATAAACAACTTTCATAATAAAAACTCCCTTCGAAAAAGTATGAGGGAGAAAACATTGACTGAACCATCACACTTTTAACGAGAAGCTAAAACAATGATTAGTGTGCGGTCTCGAAGAGCCACTTATTTGTGCTTGAACGATGGTTCTTACACTGGTTTATATACTGTTTTGAATCGAGACGATAATCTACGACTCACCTCTGCGTGCTTTGTAGTTTATCTTCTCCCCTTAAACTATTTTATTACAAAATGGCTGGCGGCGCACTCTCTTTCATCCCTATTTGTGCCGACGTTAGTCGGAATG
>WQVG01000120.1 GCA_009781675.1 Candidatus Bathycorpusculum acetigenes
CACGCAAACGCTAACGGGGCATGTGGAGTTGAGCGCGGATACCGTGTATGTGCTGGAGTTTGAGTATTGGTCGTACGGGTTTACGGGCATGTTTTACGCCGGGCTTATACCGGATGATTATCGTATGTGGTTAACGCCTACGGCAACGGTGCAGCGTGCGCGGTTTGAGATTGACTCGAATGATTTGCGCTGGCTAAACAGCCGGTTAAGGTTTGTGACGTATGGGCAAAGTGGCAGGGTTTATGTTGCGAATGTGCGGTTTTATAATAGGGATGCGATGGAGAGTGCACGACCACCGCAAGGCAGTACCCGCGCAAGTACGGATTTAGACAACAACCCGTTCCGCTTTGCCGGTGAGTATTTCTGCCGCGCGACAGGTATGATTTACCTACGTGCAAGAGATTATCAGCCAAGGACGGGGAGGTTTACACAGCCCGACCCGTACTGGGGTATCGGAAATATGCAATTTGGGGCTACCCCCATAACGATGGGTCATGGGGTACTAATGCCAAATCAATTTGCTATAGCGCAAAGTAGTAACTTATTTGCATTTTGCGTAAACAACCCTATCATGTTTCACGACCCATCTGGTAAATTTATTACCCTAAAAGCGGCATTAGCTGCCCTTGGTATTTCTGCATTGGTTGGTGGTGGCATTAACGCAGGGGTTCAATATGCAACCACTGGCAGTGTAGATGTCAGAGGGGTCGCAGGAGGATCCGCATCTGCTGCTACATTTACAGGCTTAATGATGGTTCCTGGTGGTGCTGGTGTAAAATTTGGATTTTGGGGCTCAATGGCATGGGCTGGTGCAGCTGGAGGTTTCAGTTACACTGTAAATCATGCGGTAGCAGGAACACCTGCGACATGGCAGGGTAGTATAAGCGCAGCTACAATGTCCGCCGCTTTTGCTAGTGCGGGATTTGCTGTTACTGCGCGTACTGCTCCAAGCACAGGTAACTTTTTAAGCTCACCTGCCAGAAGAAACGGTATGTTAAATATTGGTGCCGGTGCAAGACCGGTTGATGGAGCATTTAACGTCGACATAGACCCACGTGCGACAGGGGTATTCAGAGGCAACGTAAACAGCTTAGGTAATGTTGCAACAAGAAGCCAAAGTCAGGTTATTATAGCGAATCCGCAATTTAACTCCTTGACTCCAGAAGTACGCCGAGTAATGCAATCAGGGGGTGTTCTTAATATTACAGGCGGAAGGTCAAATAGCCATTTCAAACAAATATTCAATATGACCCCACAGCAACTGCAATCGCAAGGGTTTACATTAATCTCACGAGGTCAAATAGCACCTAATAATCCTGGGTTGCGAACTGATGGAACGCAAATTAGGGGTGCACTTTATCAAATATTGTTACAAAGAAATTAGCCAAAGGAGTGGTTAAGACATGTGGAAAAGAGCACCCAAATCAAATGAAAAAACATATCATCGTGTACGGTTAACACCAGTAAGTGGCAACTGCTCATGTGCAGCTGCAGATTATTTCAGGCTAATTGCTCCTCTGTGCCCTGTTAAAGAGGACATTGCCCACTCTCTTTTAAGATTGGCGATGAGACCGATTTTCTATATGGATGTCGTCGATACAGAAAATATGTTTGCTTATATTGAATATGTTAATAGGAACAGACCACCTTTTTTGAAATGGTTGAACGAAAATAGAGATATGGTCGATCTTATTTTTAAAGAATTGACCATTTGCTTGTTTTTCTATGCCTTGAGATACGATGAGGAGAAAAAAATTGTTGTACTAGATCATAAAGTCGATGAGACTATGGCATATGCTTTCGTGGAAATACAGGATAGAAACATCTATAAAGAATTTCTATCGTTTAGCGACTTCAAGGAATATTATCATTCTTTTTTCAATGAATATGGTATTGCAAAAAGCGAAATAGACCGGTTGATTTTAGAGCAGGACTACGAGAAACGCTTTTTTCCATCATGAGACAGGGGGCGAAGTGGACAGGACAGAGAACCCCTGTTCCGCTGGTTTTTGGAGGACGATAAAAGGGCAAAAGCTGGTGACGAAATACATTTTAAGTGGGCGATAGGAGGTAATACGTATGTGGAAAAGAGCACCCAAATCAAACGAAAAAACATATCATCGTGTACGGTTGGCACCAGTAAGTGGCAACTGCGAATTTGCAGCTGCAGACTATTTCAGGTTGATTGCTCCTTTATGCCCTGCTAAAGAGGACATTGCCCACTCTCTTTTGAGGCTGGCAATGAGACCAGTTTTTTACTTGCCAATTGCCGACTTTGAAAATTTGTTGGAGATTATCATGTATATTAACAAGGACAGACCATCTTTTTTGAAATGGTTGAACGAAAATAGAGATATGATCGATCTTATTTTTAAAGAGTTAACCATTTGCTTGTTTTTTTATGATTTGAGATATGATGATGAGAAAAAAATTGTTATATTAGATCATAAAGTCGATGAAGAAATGGCATATCTTTTCGTGGAGATACCAGATAGAAATATTTACAAAGAATTTCTATCGTTTGATGATTTCAAAGAGTATTATCATTCTTTTTTCAACGCATACGGTATCGGGAAAGAAGAAATCGACCGACTGATTTTAGAAGAAGGCTATGAGGTCAACTTTTTCTCGAATATGACAAAGGAGAACTAGGAACCTGACAAGGGACGGAGCCGTGTCCCATTAAGGCATCCTTCCCCATGTATCGGCGCAAAGTTCAGGATTCCCAGCAAATCAAAGTTACACTTTCACGGAACAAATCGCATTCGCAAAGCATGTGCGTATCAGCACGTTAATTCTAAAACACCGCACCCTTTTGGCATATGGGTCGCGGTGTTTTTTGCATGGTAGACGAAGCACATCCTTTTCTGTGCGCATCCCATGACTTGTACGCTTTTGATGCTATTCAACATATACAATTTGTATCAAGCCCAGCAAAGACCTTTGTGACGTATACCTACAACGCGAACGGCCGCCGCACCAGCAAAACCCCAAGCATACTGCGAACGATGTAAACACAAAGGAGCCGTCCCCATAGCTTATCCAAGTAAAAGCATGTGTACAGAATTATTCTTTTGCAGAAAACGTTCGCTTTTCATGTAACCTATGTTAGAATAAAACCACCGTTTTGCTTTTGTGCAACTCATACTATTCTCAAATAATTTGTTAAATTTTGCGTCACGCTGCGAATGTGAGCGGCGACAGTAATTGCGCGCAGCGCAATCTGCAAGCCGTGAACGTTTATGAGCAGTAGCAAAATATAACTTCCTAATTGGGAATAGTATCAAAACGAAACTGTTATTACATAAAATGTAGGAGGCTACTATGAGGAGAATACGAAAGTTATATGAAACGTCATTGGTTATAACGGCTTTGTTTGCTTATACTCTTTGGTTTGGCATGCAGCGGTTTAGAATGTGGCTACAGGATGTTGACCAAAATTTGTTAAACAGCGAAGCGGCAGAGTATGTATAGCAAATTAACTTTATATATGTCATGATCCATGTTAAAATACTCCCATGGCCCATGATAAAAGATTTCGAGAAAGTGTCCTTAAATTTATAGATAGCGGACACACAATAAGAGAAGCATC
>WQVG01000121.1 GCA_009781675.1 Candidatus Bathycorpusculum acetigenes
AAGCAAATCCCCCCGGCAAAAAAAATAAGCGTAACCATACAGCCTGCCGACAAAACTGCATATGATTTATATCAAAACTGCAAAAACTCCCTGGGCTTCCTATCAGGTGCCGCCACTGTAGAAGTGCAGCCGGCAGGCCAAAACCTATCTCCAGACGGCAGTTCCACCCGCGACGTAGTATTCGCAGCCCTTTCTAACGGCAACCTCTACGTCCCATTAGAAGTAGACACCGAAAAAGAAAAAGCCCGCCTAACAAAGGAAAAGCAAAAGCTGCAAGCCGAGCTTTCCCGCGTAGAAGGCAAGCTTAACAACGAAGGCTTTATGCAAAAGGCTCCAGAAAGCCTAATAGCCGAGGAGCGGGAAAAGAAAGAAAAATTTGCAGCGATGCTATTAAAAGTAGAAGCGGAGCTTGCAGCCCTATGAACAAGCTAATATTAGAAGCGAATGCCCTATTCAAAAATTGCGGCTTTCCATACTATGTATGCGGTGGTTTTGCCCTGGATATATTTGCGGGCAAAACCATGCGCCCTCATAGCGATGTGGATATATCCATATTCCACGAAAACAAAAGGGGTGTGGTTGCATTTTTACAAGCCAATGACTGGGATATCTACAAAAGGGTTTTCGAACCGGGAAGCCTAGGCGGCCTTACTCCAATAGCCGATAAAGATGACAGCAAACTAGACGAAATATGGGTAATATGGGCGATAAAACCTGGAAGCCACCTAGTACCCAAGCTAAGAGAAGGCGAAGCAGACCTTTACGATTTTGAAATACTGGCCCACGAGCAAACAAGCTCTACCTTTATCGAAATTGTGCTAGACCACAAAAAGGGCAATAGTTTCTTATGTGGCAAAGACAAAAAAGTAATGCGCGAGCTTGATAAAGCAATACTATTCAAAGACGATGTGCCGTACATGGCGCCCGAGGTAGTACTCTTTCTGAAATCCCCCCAGGTGTATTTAACGCATGAAATCCATAAAGATAAAACCCCCGCCGACTTTAAAGCGATATTCCCACAATTGCCAGACGAGAGTAAGCGGTGGTTTATGAACGCGCTTAATGCCGCTTACCCCGATGGATATGAATGGCTTAAAGATTTATTATAGGTTTTAGGAATGGAGGATTTTAAACATGGCAATCAAAACATTCAACAACAATAATGCCGGGCAGAACGTATACCTATATTACTGCCAACAGTCCAAAGAAGCCGCGCTCATAGACGCCGGTTGCAGCAAAGAGGATATTAAAGCCGTCTCAGCCTTC
Organism: Candidatus Bathycorpusculum acetigenes; assembly: GCA_009781675.1. Lineage (GTDB taxonomy): Archaea > Thermoproteota > Bathyarchaeia > Bathyarchaeales > Bathycorpusculaceae > Bathycorpusculum > Bathycorpusculum acetigenes. Next base: position 1,267 of record WQVG01000121.1, read on the forward strand.
ATATATGAAAACAACATCACGGTAAAAGGGATACTAATAACCCACGGCCACGGCGATCACCTAGTAGCGGCAGACGAGTTAAAAAACTTAACATCTGCAGCAGTTTACTGCCATGAAGCAGAAAAAGAAATGCTAATGACCCCAAGTTTAAATCTCTCAACAAGCGTAGGAATGAGCATATCCGTCACGCCAGAACATCTGCTTAACGACACGGATATATTTAAGTTCGGAGGCATCACTCTAAAAATACTGCACACCCCCGGCCATACACCTGGCGGAGTATGCTATTACGATGAAGAAAACGGCGTTTTATTTGCAGGGGACACACTGTTCAAAAATTCCATAGGCCGCACAGACCTCCCCGCCGGCTGTCACGATACCCTCATCAAAAATATAAAAGAAAAATTAGTTGCTCTGCCCGACGATACAAAAGTTTACCCGGGGCATGGCCCAAGCACCACCATAGGTCACGAAAAGCAGCATAATCCATTTGTATAAAACTAAATCTTCATATAAGAAAGCTGGGTTTCCATTTTGGTTTACAACAATACCTGCAAGGGCATCTTCTTGTCCCGCCCTAACCGCTTTATAGCCGAGGTCGAAATAAATGGAAGTATTGAGCGTTGTCATGTTAAAAACACCGGCAGATGCAAAGAGCTGCTTGCGCCAGGTGCCAGCGTATATCTAAACAAATCAAATAACCCCAGCCGCGCCACAAAATATGATTTGACCGCGGTTTTAAAAGGCCGCCGCCTCATCAACATAGATAGCCAAGCCCCCAACCATGCTTTTAGGGAATACATAAAATCCGGCCAATACATAGACAATGTTACTTATATAAAACCCGAAGCAAAATACGGCAGTTCCCGTTTTGACTTCTATATTGAGGCGCATAATCGCAAAATCTATATCGAAGTAAAAGGCGTAACCCTAGAAAAATACGGCATCGCACTTTTCCCCGACGCACCAACCCGGCGTGGAGTTAAGCACTTAAACGAACTAGCACAATGTATTAAAAACGGCTACGAAGCCCACACCGTATTCGTTATACAGATGGAAGATATCCGTCTATTTACGCCTGCCAGCGAAATCCACCCAGAGTTTGCCATGGCTCTGCAAAAAGCACATGCTGCCGGGGTTAAAATAAGTGCGTATGACTGCATGGTAACCCCTAAAAGTCTATTCATCGGAAACCCAGTATGCATACAAATGCAATAAGAATAGATCATTTGGTATTTCCAAATAAAAACATTTTTTTTATTATAAAAAAATGCTTGACAAAGATTTTTATAAATCGTATAATGGCGTTCGCCTCTCCGGTCGGGAGAAAAAACAAGAAAAACCGGTAAAAGAGAGGAGCAGCAATTCTGCCCCTTGAAAACAGAATAACCACGAAAAATTAGGGACCCTAAAGAGTGATATAGGTTTTAACCGGACTTATAACACGAGATTAATTCTTTTGAATTAATAATAATGATTTATAGGAATCTTTATGATTTTCATAAGTCATTTAGAAATGAAAGGTGCTGAGGTTACGGAAGTAATCACAGTCCAAACAGATTCTGCCAGAGAGTCTGGTTAGGTGAAGAGATGAAGGCATTGGGTGTTCAATTGAATATTTTATTCGATTGAATATTCTAATGAAACATCGTGAAGTAACCTAACAAAGACCCGACAGCACGAATCAAACCCTCGAAACAAAATCTAAGATTTTTGTTGAGTCATGTGCATGTATTACTGTGAGCAAATGCAAGCAGTTTGCGCAAGCAGGACTTAGCAAGACATTTAAGATAAACCAATAAACTTGAGAGTTTGATCCTGGCTCAGGGTGAACGCTGGCGGCGTGCCTAACACATGCAAGTCGAGCGGAGATATTCGCTGGATGAGGTTCTTGCACCAAGTCCATGAATATCTTAGCGGCGGACGGGTGAGTAACGCGTGGATAATCTGCCCAATACTCCGGGATAACGCTTGGAAACAGGTGCTAATACCGGATAAGCATACACTGTCGCATGGCAGAGTGTGAAAAGATTCATTGGTATTGGAGGAGTCCGCGTAAGATTAGTTAGTTGGTGGGGTAAAGGCCTACCAAGACAGCGATCTTTAGCCGAACTGAGAGGTTGATCGGCCACACTGGGACTGAGACACGGCCCAGACACCTACGGGTGGCAGCAGTGAGGGATATTGCACAATGGAGGAAACTCTGATGCAGCAACGCCGCGTGAATGAAGAAGGCCTTCGGGTCGTAAAGTTCTATCGATGGGGACGAATAAATGACGGTACCCAAGTAAGAAGCCCCGGCTAACTACGTGCCAGCAGCCGCGG
>WQVG01000122.1 GCA_009781675.1 Candidatus Bathycorpusculum acetigenes
CTACGTTTTGCGAAAATGTTTGCTACTTTAATGGCTGCACCTGCAATGTGGCTGTTTGCAACACATGAACCAACATTGAGAACTCCTCCAGCTTCAAATCCACCTGGGAATTCTTCATATATTGTTTTACCTTCACTGTTGCGGTAGCTACCTGCGGCCATTGCACTACAGCCTGATATGGCAACTATGTATCGTCTGCTGGCGAATTCTCGTGCAATATCGTAAACGTCTTTGCCGCCTTTTGGATAGTTGCTGCAACCAACGAGTGCTACAATACCTGGAATTTCACCTAAAACGATGGGGCCACCAACACTGCGAATTTCAACGTCTGAGACTGCGCCTCTGCCACTTCGACACAGGTTATCTTCACAGTACATTGCTTTTTCGCCTGCTTTAATTATAAGACTGTGTATCATGATTTTCTGTGGACATACTTGTTCACATCTGCCACAACCGATACAGAGTTCATATAGGTCTGTTAGTTTTGATATATCGCCTGTAGCTGCAGCTTTTAGTGCTACGGGGATTGCATAATCTTGTGGACAGTTACGTTGGCATTGTTTGCATTGGGTACAAGTTTTTGCAAGAGCAACAACTTCTTCAGATGTTGGAAGAGCATTTTTATGTTTACGTATTGATGCAACTTTCATTGCAACACGTACAGCTACTTCACCAACTTTTTCAGGGTCAAGAATTAGTACACCTGAAACTTTACCGCTAACAAGATCATCAACAATTGCATCTGCTGAATCATTGGTTCTGTTTTTAAATCCAACACAGTTCTTCTCTGAAGCTGCAATAACTGGTGAGTTAACTTTTGCTGCTTCATCAGCAACATCTGTCCTGACACATTGCTCATCTAGGACAACTACATCGGCTAAACCAGCGCGAATAAATCTAAGTTCCCAGCTAATTGGACCAACTATTCTGCCACGAGTATAATAACGTGCTATGTCATGTGCTGTACAACATAAACCAACTACTTCGAGACTTTCATCAACTTTTTGCTCTTTAGCGTAGTCAATGATACCTATGGATGGGACAACATTGTGACCTATGCACATGATAACTGGTTTTGTACGGTCAACACTGCCAATACCAAGTTTGACAAGTGGAGCTTCTGGATCTGCTTTTGGATAATTAAAAGCTGAAATTTGTGCAATATCACCTACTTCCATACCTATGTGATCACACATACCAACATGGAATGCTTTTGATTCAAAATCTAACGCATTAGCCTCTTGACCTGTATGAGCTGTTGCTAGAACTTGTGTAATTTGTTCTTCAACATATGCTAAAACATCATCTAAATCACCAAGTGTTTCAGGCTTTATACCTGTTACAAGGCGCGTAATTGGAGCTTCAACTTTAACGTTTAAGCCTCCAACATCCAAGGGATATCGGCGACCATATTTTTCGATTAAGTGATGAATCAAATGACGTGAATGCGCTGAGTGACATGCTGCACCTATTGAACAGGCAATCGCTACAATACGTGACGATTGAGCAGCTATATCCAAGCCACATGCACCGCGTTTTCCAGCTGTCAGATCACATTTACCAAAAGTGCAAAGACAACATGAATCACAATCAGGCATGTAAAACGGTTTGTATTTGTTGAGAAGTGTTAAGTCCCAATCTCTTAGTGCAGTCACGGAGGGCATCGGAGTTGGACCCATAGGTTCATCGTAATTTTCGTTAACAACTTTGCCAATGGATAACTCGAGATTTTTAACAAGACCACTATTGGTCTTCAGTTCATCTATTTTTATGTGAAGGTTTTTGGCGGTCAATTTCTAACCTCTGTAAAGGTTTAGTTGATAGGACGGTGTGTGCAATATTTTTAAACGTTTAGGGATTAATTACATAAAAGCTATGATATGCATATGAAGGACAAAAAATACACAACATTACTTTTTTAATAAAAAAAGAAAAAAGTTGCTTGGTTATAAATAGTTAAGACGCTGGAGCACTCGTTTAACAGAGAGATATGCCTCATTATCATTTGGCAAATCAATTAAAGACTGCCCATTAAGCACATAATCATCTAACTGAGAATCCTGAACAATTTTTCCCAGATACGGAAACTTTAAAGCAGCCTCAGCCTGCTGACCAAGCTCATCAGGAAACCTGTAACCACCAACAATATAAAAATTTTTGTATTGCATATCAACCTCTTTAATTATCCTAGCAGCTCTTTGCACATGATCCTGAGACTTCTTTGAATGATCCAAAATATCAAAAATATCATCCACACTAGATGTTATACGCCTATTCAAATTTTCCAACCCAGCAGGAGAGTCAATAAGCACATAAGCATAATTCTTCGTCAAATTCTCTAAAGCACCCTTAAGCGCAGTATTGGGCATACAATAACAACCCTCAATCCATTTTGTTCCAACACCAAGAAAATCAAAATGTTGACCCTCATAGAGCCCATTTTCCCAAATACGACTCTCAATACGCTGCGCAGGAGGAACACCAACGGTAGTACCACCACCTTCAATAAAGGTACTAACAACTAGATCAGCAATTGTAGATTTACCTGCCTCTTTTAGGTCAATCCCAACCATCTCAGCAAGATTCTGATCAGGATCAGCATCAACTAACAATATAGGAGATTTACCTTCTTCAATGAAGGCCTTAGCCATTAAAGCAGTAAAACTAGATTTCCCTGTACCACCACGACCAACCGTAACAAGAGTTTTCATTCTAAAAATCCTCCGTCCTAAACAATATCAACCCTTAAGTAAAAACTCGCATATATTGTCTATGGTCTTAACAGAAGAAAACTCTTTATTTAACAAAGGCGTTCTACCCATCATATCAGACTCCGTAATTTTTGCATCAAAAGGAATAAAATCCAACACCGGCAAACCATTTTTATCCGCAAAACTCTGAATAGCAACCCTCTGTTCATCATTCATAACACGATTCCCAACCAGATAAAGCTGCTTCATCCCAGCCTCAAAAGCCAAATCATAAATATGCTTTGCAATTTCTAAAGACTTAAAATTAGAATCAACAACAATAAGCAACACATCAACTTGCCTTGCAGTACCCCGCCCAATATGCTCCACACCAGCCTCAAGATCCATTACAACAACCTCATCAGTTTCAACCACAAGATACCGCAATAAAGCACGAACAACTGCCGTTGGAGCACACATACAACCAGCACCCATAGAATGAACAGTCCCCATAACAATCAAATTTACACCCAAAGGCGTAGGAACAGAATAATCACGAACAATATCATCAACTCTAAAATTCAAATTATAAATACCATTATAACCAGAGTCAGTTTTTGTTTCCACAAGCTCTTTATTATCAGATATAGGTTTTATTTTCCGTGCCTCTTCAGCGGTTAAACCCAAAGTTAAAGCCAAATTTGGAGAAGAATCCGCATCAATAGCTATTGTTTTATATTTCCGCTCAGCAAAACCACAAGCCAAACCACCAGCAAGCAAGGTTTTACCTACGCCCCCTTTGCCAGAAACTGCAATCTTCATAACAAATCACTACAAAAAAAGAACCTGGCAAATTAATTTACATTTCCTAAAGAAAAAAATAGAACAATA
>WQVG01000123.1 GCA_009781675.1 Candidatus Bathycorpusculum acetigenes
GGGTGCCCTGGGGGGTAACTGGGGGGTAATTTGGATTTAAGGTTTGCGGCTGAATTTTGGAAATGGACGCGTTTTAGGTGTTAAACAGCTTTTCTGGGGGGTAACTTTGCCGAGTTCCGGTTAGAAAATTGGCCTACAGATCTAATAGTCAAAATTTCCGGTTCTCCTCGATTTCTACACTATATTTTAATCCTGTTTCAGGGCAATAAGAAACAATAATGCTCAAGATCGCATGACCCGTTAGTTTACGTTGTATTTGTTCATGCATTGGTGATACGGTTGAACGGGAGCTACCTGACTGGTGTTGGCTGGGTTTTTTCGTAGATGACTATTTCTCTTGTTAATGATCGGTGAACATAAACCGTGTGGGCTTCTAATTTTTTAAATCCCAAGTTTTGAACGTACTCTTCGATTTCTTTGGATAGATGCTCGACTTCTCCTGCTTGATTGAGTTTTATAGGCAGCGCGATGCATATTCGTTTTCCGATGTCTAGTAGGGCATGCACTGAGGTCATCACGTCTTTGACTAGTTGCATAGTTGTTGATTTTAATGTGCTTGATGAGCGGCCATAGGGTGGATCAGTCACAACTGCATCAACTCTAAAAAGTGGAATCTTGCGTGAGTCTCCCAAAATTAGGCCTTCTGCATCGATGCCAAAGTATACAAGATTTTTTTTAGTGCCCAAAATCATCCGATGTTGTGCGTCCACCCCCACTGCACGGCAGCCGATGAATGTTGCCTCTATAAGGGAGGTGCCTGTGCCGCAGAAAGGATCCAGTAGTACCGATTCGGTTTTGGCATGGGTCAAGTTGACCATACATCGGGCCATCTTTGATGGCATCGCTGAGGGATGAAAGAAGGGTTTTTTACGGGGGCGACGTTCGGAGAATGTTTTTGATGTGATGTCGGTGAGTTTTAGGCCCAAGATCAGTTTGTCGTTGGTGATTATGCCGATGAAGGTTTTGTCGGGATTTTTGAGGTTAACTGTGGTGCCGGGGGTTTGGCTAAGGATTTGTTTGCCCAGCTCAATTTCAAGTGTCATGGTGTTGATTTGGGTATCTGCATAGTTTTTAATACGGTTGATGCGGACCACAAAGCTCTCGCCGTTTTTTAAGACCGTGGAGAAATCGGTTTGGGCGGCGGCGTTAAGTATGGCGGTATAGTTGGAATCTGCGCTTAGCAGTTCTTGTGCAGAAACTCGTGTGTAGGCTGAGCGGATCTGTACGGCTTTGACGCTTTGGGGGTCGGATTCTAATTGCAGAACCTGATCTAGCTCTTTTGGGTTCGTGTAGGTGTAGCCTTCGGCTTCTAGGATTGCTTTAACTTCTGCGGCGGGTAAGGTTTTGTTTTCGCCGGAGAGTAAAAAGAAGAGTTTTGCCACTAATTCGCGCCTTTGAGTACTTGACTAATCAGTGGTGATAGTGAAACTTTACTGGCTGGTCCAGGAACACTGTCGGTGCCCACGATCTCTTCCACGCCTGCATCAAGAATGCGTTTTTGGGCGTCGCCTATGAGCAAACCATGGACACAGCCACAAAAGATGTGTGCTGCACCTTGTTCTCGGAGAATTTTTGCTGCGCCAACGATGGTACCGCCGGTACTTATGATATCATCGAGGATGATGACTGTTTTATTTTTTACGTTTAAGCCCTCTGCGGTTTGCACGGTTTGGCCGGTGTGTCGATCCCGGGTTTTATTTAAGTGCCCCGCATCGCCACCTAAAACGCTCTGCGCTTGTTGGGCAATGTACATGGCGCCTTTGTCAGGAGCCAGTGCATATGCGCCTTGGTGTCCTTTTTTTATGAAATAGTCTGCGATAAGTCCAATGGCGCTGACGGTTTTAGCTGGGAAGGGAAATTGGGTTAGTGTCTGTTCTGAGTGGATGTTAACAGTGAACAGCTCATCAACGCCCGCGGCTTTTAGCATCCGTGCGATGGTCTCCACGCTTAAACCCTCGCCTGTGAGAAACATTTTATCCTGTCTGGCATAGGCTAAATAGGGCACAACTGCACTGACTTTGATTGCACCTGCCCGTTTTGCGGCATCCGCCAGAAACGCCAACTGGAAGAGCCGGCTGTCTTGTGCGGGGGGACAGGTAGTTTGGATAATGGCAACACTTTTGCCTGCTACCTCACCATCGAGCCGAACATAGGATTCGCCGTCGGGGAAAGTTTTGGAAACCACTGATACTGTGGGGATGTTGCTTTGGGCTGAAACTGCCTCTGAGAGTGCTGTTGATGCAGGACCCGCAATAATCTTCACTTTTACTTCCTCACGCTGTTAGAAATGCAGGTTCAGGTTTTAAGTATTATCCACAAAACAACCGGTGTCTTTTATCGTCCGTAAACTTCAACGGAGACTAAATAAATACATAAAAAAAGTTGTTGGGGTAGACTCTAAGAGTCGTATCCCTTAACAGAGCCACGCCAGTTTTGCACCAGAACCGAAAGGATTAACGAAGCATACGCCTTGCATGGTCCCACTCATACCAAAATCAAGACCGTAATTGTGGTTCTTCTCTTTGGTAGCATGCATTCCATCACGAATACATTCAAGGGGACTTAGTTTCAAGGTGTCTTTATTTGTTATCTCCTTTCCGCTATTGACGTTCCACAGGGTAATGATATCTTTTGTGAAGACAATTTTGTAGTCGAATTTTTTCTCGTTTGCTCCGAAGGCGATTGTGCAACTGTCATATACGTTAAAGAACCAGTCAGCGAAATAAACTTCATAGTTGCCGTCTTTGGTTGTGCTAGATGAAACGCATAGGACGCCGTATTCTGCCCACCATTGGTCAAAGTGTGTTTCTGAGGGGATCTTGTCAGGGAACGTCTGTTTAGGATTAACTAAAGACCATTGTGCCGTGTATGTTACACTGCCAGACACCGTTGCCGGATAACCTGTAAGTTTAGTCGGGTCAGTATAGTCAGGTGCTACAATATAGCTGCCATCACTACCTTGCCAACCTAGGAACTTATAGCCAAATTTAGCATATGGATGCGGCGGTATAGGCATAGCATCACCAAAATAGACCGGATCGAAAAGAGTCGTACCTACAAGTTTATCACCCATATTGGTGTTGCCGAGCAGAAATTCAATTTTATACTCTGTTCGTTTCCATTGTGCCACATATGTCACGTCGTCTGTTACTGTAGCGGCCAACTTGGGATGCCAATCTGCAAATTGCCAACCAAGTTCACAATTCGTTAAATCACCTTCGAATTTAGGAGTGGGGTCACCGTAGTACTGATCGTCGTATGTCACCGCTTCAAACAAGCCATGTTCTCCGGGGGCATAGGTCACCGTGAAGATCACTTTGATGTAGTAGACTTTGATGACATTGATTCCAGTGCCAATCGTTATAGGTGCAGTATCGCTCTTAAGCACATAACCATCAATAACTTTGTCTGTGTAAGTGTTGATTACAGTTCCAAAAGTTTGTTTA
>WQVG01000124.1 GCA_009781675.1 Candidatus Bathycorpusculum acetigenes
AGGCCTAAGTTGCGAGGCCTCGGAGCGATGCCACTTTAACTGTAGGATAAACATGATTACTGATAGGATCAATACGATGATTAGGGCGGAGCTGCTCAATATTTGGCTGCCCAAGATGCTGCTGACTAAATCACGATTTCCACTTTGAAGCTGGTTAAATTGGTTGCCAAATAGTGTGTTTATGCCGGCGAGTAGGCCGCTTATGATTTCTTCTTGACTGGGATATCTGGGTGGTGTGATGGTGTTGATTATCATGTTTAGGTTGAAGCCTTGGCTGTTCATGTCTATGGATATGGTTTTGGTGCGGCCATTGTTTTCTTCGATAAGTTCTATGGTCACAGTTTGACGTACCCATACAGCATAGCGAGCAGTAAAAGTGAGGTTGTATACGTCTGTTGAGCTGGTGTTAAAACTGATGCTGTCATAGCCGCTAACGCCGCTGGTGCGGTATTCATGATGCTCTGTTTGCGCATAGTTGGTTACGGTGAGGCTGTAGTCGGCGCTGCTCTGATAGGTGATGATGACTCGGGTGGGGGTGTACATGTCAAAGGTTGGGCAGCGGAAAACATAGATTTCCTCTGCTACCGGAGCCTGCTGCGCACATACAGCAGGCATAGCCACCAAATTAAAGAGTAGACTCAAGCTTAGGAGGGTTAGGGTTAGTTTTTTGTTTGTTTGGTTTTTTGTTGTTGGGTTCATTTTGGAAGCTCCTGTTTTGTTATCCTTTCAATTTTACCGCTGACGTGGTCAGCCATGACAAGATACACGAAAAAGCAAGCGACTCCGGCAACCGCTAACAGAAGACTATGCAAAGGATAGGCGGTCAAGTTTAGAGCTAGAACCATGATGTGGATAGCTGAGGCCATAAGGGCAATTGCAGCGCATATGAGCCAGAGCCTTTTTTTGTGTGTTGGAGTCATTTTAGGGGTCACCTAATGGGTTATGAATGTGGGGGGTTTCTGTGTTTTTTTCTGGGGGGTTTCTTGTTTTTCTTCGGGTTGCTGTTGTGTCAATGTAGAGGAGCCCTGGGTGTTTGTAGCAGGGGTTTTGTGTCTGTACAAGTAGTATATGCTAAGAACTATGGAAAATACGATAAGAACACGTCCTGGTAGTGGGAGAGAAGCGGGGGATCCCACAAAAACCTCTACAACACAAAACGCCATCGCACCAATGCCCAAACATATTGCAAGCAACCCCCAATCAATACTGCTTAGCGATCTCATGCTAAAAACTCCTTGACCGCCTGAATCACCTGATCAAGCTCTGCTAATGATTTCTCGGAAAACCCCTGCTTAACTAAATCGTTCCGCGCAACCTGAAGACAAGACAAAGCAGTGATCTTCTCAGAAGCCTTACTGTTTTCCGCAAAAGAAAGATTACCCTTGAAATAAAGATAAAACCTAAATGCTTTGGCTGCCCAACGGTTAAGGGTCATACTTGTGTTGATGGCGTCAATTTTAACCTCTTTATGCAGATTTTCGGGTATGCGCACATTTGTTGAAAATGTATCTTCAGAGACTTCTTCGTTTGTCATAGACATCTAATAGAAAAAAATAAAAGTAGCAACCAACCAAACCACAAAAAAAGAAAAGACTATTCGTTTGGCATTGTTATGCGATCATTTGCATATCCGTCCCAACAGAGCCAAACCCTCACCGCATACGATACAAAAACCTCAACTTTCCAATCTTACAGCTTACAAAAATCTTAAATTATAGACAACCTCAAAATTATCTATGAACAAAAAGGGCCAAATAGTTACCTGGTCAATCATAGCACTCCTAATCCTCTCATACACCAACACAAATACACAAACCACTGCAAACCCAACTAACAATGAAAACACCTGGACACAAAAAACACCCTTACCCCACGCCAGAGGATACCTAGGCGTAGTCGCATCAGACAACGAAATCTACGCCATCGGAGGAAGAGACACACTAGTTTCAGACTCAATAATCATAAGTGGCACCCTCGTAGGATACAACGAAGCATATAACCCAAAAACCGACAAATGGACCACAAAAACACCCATGCCCACCCCCAGAGAAGACTTCGCCATCGCATATTACCAAAACAAAATCTACTGCACCGGCGGAATATGGTCCTCAATCAGCGGAAAAGGTGCACTACTCACAGATACAAACGAAGTTTATGACATACAAACCAATACCTGGAGTACAAAAAAACCCCTACCCCAAGCACTAAACGGGCAACAAGCAAATGTTGTAGAGGGCCAAATCTACGTAATTGGAGGGGAAGACCAAAAAGGTAAACACCTCAACGATACGTTTGTTTACGATCCAGCCAGCGACACCTGGACTACAAAAGCACCCATGCCCTTTGCCACATCAGGATACATTTCAACCGTTCATAACAATAAAATATACATCATCGGCGGAGTTTTAGCGGGATGCCGAATTCAGATTTATGACCCTCAAACCGACACTTGGAGCACAGGTTCAGACCTATCACCTGGAGACGGCGTAGGAACTGGGAGTGGAGTAACCTCAGGTATTAAAGTACCCGTTCAAATATACGCACTTAGCGACGATGGATCCAACAAAATTTTCGACCCCATCAGCAACAACTGGACCAATGGAGATAGCATACCAACTATACGGAGGGCTTTTGGCTCAGCAGTTTTAGATGATATGTTATATGTGGTTGGCGGTATTGTTCATACATCTAGGAGAGTCTTCATCGATAGATAGATAAGGTGTGACGTCTTGTATGATTAGGGTATTGTCATGCTAGCGTGTAAAAAGTGCTTATCTGAAAACATTGTAAAAAACGGCATAGTCCGCGGAAAACAACGATACAGATGCGCAGAATGCGCATATAATTTTGTAGAAGGCGACCAACGCACCAATGAAAGCATCATTGCCAAAAAAGCCATGTGCACCATCCTCTACTCTCTGGGCAAAGCCTCCTACACCATGCTAGCCCACATCTTTGACACCTGGCCCTCTTTGGTATACCGCTGGATTGTAGAAGCCGGAGCCAAATTACCCAACAAAGAAGTCTCAGGAGAAATCAAAGAGATGGAGTTTGATGAAATGTGGCACTTTGTAGGTTCAAAAAAAACAAGCTTTGGGTCCTCAAAGCCGTTGACCGTAGCACACGGCGAACTGTGGCCTGGGTGCTTGGCCATCGTGATACTGCAACCTTCAAAAAACTCTACAACAAAGTCAAACACTTAGAAAAATGCGTTTTTTATACGGATGATTGGGATGCTTTTGCTAAAGTACTTCCCAAAGAGCGTCACATTATAGGCAAAAAGCACACCACAGCTATTGAACAAGATAATAGTAATACGCGGCATCATTTGGGGCGTTTTACGCGGCGAACCAAAGTAGTTTCTAAATGTGACATTATGGTTGATACTTCAATAAAGTTGTGGACCAATTTGACTACGCCTGAGG
>WQVG01000125.1 GCA_009781675.1 Candidatus Bathycorpusculum acetigenes
ATTATTAACATCTAAAGTGTAGTCTGCAAGGGATTGTTGTAAAAATTTTTCAATGATCTGTTTTCTTTGTTGAGGATTTGGAGCTTCAAAGAGGATGGAAGTGTCAAATCGCCGCCAAATAGCGGGGTCTAATAGGTGGTGATGGTTTGTTGCAGCTATGAGAAATACGTTTGCAGGCATTGCATCCATGTTTTGTAGTAGAGTTGTTACTATGCGTTTTAGTTCTCCTAAATCGTTTGTGTCGTCTCGTTTTTTTGCGATGGCATCAAACTCGTCTAGAAATAGCATGATATTTTTGTTTTTGACAAAGTCAAATATTTTTCGTATGTTAGTTCCAGTTTGACCTAAATAAGAAGATACTAAGCCGTCTAATTTAACGTATGCAATGGGGATTTCTAATTCTCCAGCGATTGCATTTGCAGTCAGTGTTTTTCCGCATCCAGGGGGGCCGCAGAATAGAAGTCGGTTGGTTGGGGTAATTCCTTTGGATAGGAGATTTTTTGATTTCTTTTGTTCTTGTATGATTTGTAACAAAACTTCTTTTGTTTTTTCAGGCAGGGCAACGTCTGAAAGTGTAACTTTAGGCTGTAGAATTTCGACGAGTTCTATGGTGCTGTCTTTGTCTTTTGGAGTAAGTATAGTGCTTTGTGTTGAGAAGGTCATTTCTGAGAGAGGGCTTGTTTTTAGGGTGGTATTTTGTTTTTTATTGGATGTGTAGGCTTCTTTGACTGATGAGGATAGGGCAATGTTTCCTTTGTTTTCTTCATCATAGGCTAATTCGTTGACTGCTTTTTTGAAAGCATCTTCACTGCCGTTGCAATGTGCTTCTATTAGTTTTATAATTAAGGTTGCTTTCACAGCAATCACCGCCTACATATTTGGACACTATTGTCCAAAGTGCTTATTATACGTTTATTTTCCTTATTTTTTAAAGATATTTTTGGACACGATTGGACATAAACGTTTTAACAAAATATGTTGAACAGAGTTTGGCGCAGGGTTTTGGTTTTGTTTCTATAGATTAATTGTTTGTTCTCAGTGAAGGTAGCTCTGTTTTTCTTTTATGATGTCTGTTTTTGCCATTTTAAATTAAAAGGTGCATTTATTGTTAGGTGTTAAAATTATGTACAAGTTGGGGCTTTCGGAAATTTTTACTTGTCGGTTAGATAGTGAAACTTTTGGATTTTTATCTCAGTATTACCGCATGGTTGAGTGGTGGACAGATCATGAAAAAGAGTCTTTTTTGTCATTTAGTGGGTTTAGAAATCAGTTTTATAAAAGTTGGCGAAATGATTGGAAGGGTTATAATAGTCAACATGCACAAACAAGCAGTCTAGTTGCATATAATATGGTAAGGCTCTCAAAGGGGCAACCTATAGGCGAGTTAAAGCGTAGTTTTGCAGTTGTTAGTCCAAGGATAGCAAAAATTGAAGACGAAAAACTTGTTTTCCCAACTAAACAATCCAAAAAAGCCCACGTACAACTGCTTCCAAAAAACCCCACACAAAAGACACTTTTGGAGCAAGCACAAAACCAGTATTGGCAAATTGGACAAATATTTTTAACCCCCGACTGGTGTGCCATACCGTTCACAAAATACCTCGACTTAACCAAAGAAAAAGAAGATGCTAGCATACAACAACTCCGCAAGTAGCCTATTCACCTGTAGATATGCGGAAATTTTAAAGGTGTATAGCAGACTGCTCTTTTTAATTTCAGGATACATGAACTTTAGAGAAAAAATGAGACAAACTCAGAACGAGATCGAACCTTTAGAGAACATAGCAACATGGAGCGTAATTATGCAATCAAGTAAACACGAAGGTGTAGACTCTGTTTAAAAGCCAAAAACCCTCTACCACTATTGGAGGCTGCGCAAATGAGCACAAACTTTGAACAAAAAGACACAACATCTGAAGAATGGACCTACAATTTATGGACAGACCACAGCGACTGGTGTACCAAATGCAAAAACAAAAACAACAAACTCACATTTAACGACCAAACAAAAACCACCACCTGCACCCAATGCAACCACACCCAAACATACGCGGAAAAAGACTGGAAAATCCTCCAAGCTAAACGCTACGCAATCTACCAATACACACCTGGAAAATACTTCTTTAGCAACCAAACCACAGAAGAAATATTCCAAAAATACCTACGCGAACACAACCACAACGACTGGTCATCATGGATCATACATGATTACGTACTTGCACGCATGAGAGACGATAAACCAGTTCAGGATAAACTACGCGATGCAGCCAAGTTGATTGTTGAAAAGATGAATTACGATGCTAAACCTTGGCAGACACTATTTGAAAAAATGGATGCACAAGACTCCGAAATATTTCTTCAAGTGCCCCAAATCATTTACGAATACGCCGAAAAACACCTCCACAAAGCAACAACTAAAGAAAACTTAACCGACACAATACAAGGTTACCTATCAAAGTTATCAAGTATATACTGCTACCATAGATGGAAAGGTGACAGAGTAGCCTGCTGGATAACAAGTGAAACTATAAAGTTATGTGGTGTTGAAAGTTACACAATAGAATTCTACACCGAACTCTTCGCCTGTGATCCAATGTTAGAAAACTTTCAAAATGACGCACTTACAGGAAAAAAACATGAAATCAACATTAGCGGCTCCTACATCCAATGGCAACTCAGACTATCCGATACGTACCTAAAACAATCAAGTGCCCTTGTAGCAGTTCAAACTGCGTACGAAGCTCTAGGTGCCAAACTTGGAATTCATGCACTTTGGCCACCAACAAAAGTATTGTCTTTTGATATCCACACAGTTAAAAAAGTCACGCAGTTATTTGATGATTCAGAGCTTTTTAGATTCTATGACTTAGCTACCGATCTAAATACAATTGACCCTGCAAAAGCATGCTACTACGCAAAACTTTTCAGCAAAAAAGTGAAAGAAATACTGCCCGGAGTCACTTCGATCGAACAGGAACAAGCAAAACAAATGGCCTATGTGACTTGAGCTCTTACCAAGTGCTCTTTTCTTCATAAGCTCTCTTTTGCATCTCCCCCAAGTCTATCGGCTTATTTTTTGGTTGCCTACACACAGCTTGGTTTGTAGATAAATTTTCAACCGGACTCTTTGAAGTATTGACTGTGCTTGTGTTTGGTTGGCTTTTGAACAGGGTTTCTGTGGAGGGTATATGCGTTTGTTTTACGTTTAGTG
>WQVG01000126.1 GCA_009781675.1 Candidatus Bathycorpusculum acetigenes
AGCGTAAACATCTGACATTTCGTACCAGGCTTAAGCGTTTGGCTCGTAAGACTATTTGTTACTCAAAATCGTGGAATATGCATACAATTGTTTTTGGTTTACTCATAAATGTACTGGAATTTGGACGTAAACTAGTTTGAATCATGACCAAAGAACCATATGTACTATTCTAGAAACGCTACTTTCATTTTGGGGGGTCTAAAACCAATTTTATACAGAATATAGCGCAAAATCAAAATCAAGATAAGATACATTAAAAAATAAATGAGCGGCCCAAAAAAAATCCATCGCCCAAACAACAAAAAAAACAGGCACCACTAACGCTAATAGAATTATTAACGCAAATATAGGGCCTTTCTTTATATTCATGCTTTCAACTCAGTACAACTTATAAAAATATTTTTTATAATCCAAGCAGTTAACACATCAGAACAGCGCCAGATATGCCCTAAAGTGAAGTATGCACAGATTACAATACAAAGGTAGAACAGAAAATGACATATCACATTTAGCTGTTTGAGCCTAAAACAGCAAGAATTAAATTTTTCCCGACAACCGTCCAAAAAACAGATAAACTAAACACAAACACCCATTTCTCGTTACACCCATACCGCATAAACAATTCAACGCACCTTTTTTCAAACTGCTGAATATAGCATCATTGGTTACAGCGTATCGCTTTGCTTACATTTTGCGGCGGTTAATATTTGATGGGACTTTTCGTGTATCATTTTTTGATTTCGTTGAGTACAAATTTGACGATTTCGTCGGCGATGTTAAGTTTTGCAACCATTTGTAGGCCTTTCCATCCGGGTTGGCTGTTCACATCTACAATGCGGGGCCCTTGGGGACCTTCTAGTATGTCGACACCTGCGACTTTGCATCCGACCGCTTTTGCGGCCTTCACGGCCAGTTCTTTGAATTCTTCGCTGATTTCTGCTGGGGCAGGTCGTGCGCCTCTGCTGTAGTTGGTTTTCCATCCGTCTGCGATTCGGTGCATTGAGGCGATAACTTGGTCGCCTATCACAAAAGCACGAATGTCACTGTGGCCATGTTCAACAAACTCCTGCATGTATATAACGCCATGGTGGAAGGTGATGGCTTTGAAGATAGTGTCAGCGATATCTATGTCGTTGACGCGTGTGGCGCCTTGGCCACGGCTTCCAAAGACGGGTTTGACAACTACGTCTCCTCCGAGTTCGTTGAAGGCGCGGAGGGCTTCGTTTACGCTCTCTGTGGCTAGAGTACGGGGGACAGGCACGTTGATATCTTCGAGCATTGCGAGGATGTCGTATTTGTCGACGCAGTGTTCAATGGCTGTTGGGGGGTTAATCATGTAGAGACCGTGGCGTTCGAGTTTGTAGAGCATATCCATTCGGAAAACCAGTTCTTCGAGACTTCCGCGGCCGATGGGGCGGATGATGAGAGCGTCTAAATCGTCGAGTATGCTTGTGGTGTTGACTTTGAAGTAGGGTTTGTAGGCAATCCGTGCGACTAAACGGGGGAAAGTGAAGCATTCATAGAGGATATGGTGTCTGTTTAGTGCTTCTCGGACTTGCGTACTGCTCCATGCGTCTGGATTGCGGGTCATTATGCCGAATTTCATATGGATTGGTCCTGGAGATACGTAAGATGCTTGAGGGTTTTAGTTCTTAAAGTTTCTGGATGCTTGGAGTGTTTTTAAAAAATAATGTAGTGGTCGTAGGGTTGTGGAGAGATGAATTGGTTGTTTTGTCGGTGTTTTGAGGAGAATGTTGAGGTTATGGTTTTTCTTTTTATGTAGAGAACGATTGCTAAAATTGTGATCAGGAGGAGAGCTATTAGCCAGTGTGGTTGTGTGTCTATATTGTTGGGGGTTTGGTGGCTTGAGAAGATTAAAACTAGATCTCCGGGCAGTTCTGTGTTGTGGGTTGAATGCATTTCTATTTTGATGATGTTTTGTGTGTCTTCATTTTTGGTGAGGTAAGTTTTTGGCTGCCATTGGTTGGGGGTGCTGTCGGGTGGCGCGGTGTAGACCTGCATATCGGTAATATTGGTGTCAAATGTTATGGTGAAGTATGCTGTGGATTGGGGATTTTCTGCTGAGAGGTATTCGCGGATGTTTAGGTCATAGAGGAACAAAAAACGCTCGTTTACTTTCTCAATGGGGTGTTCATAATGTATTTTTAGCACAAATGTTTCGGAGATATTTTCTAAGACGGTAAATACCATCCACCAGTTGCCGATGGCGGTTTTGTGTAGTTGCTGGGGGTAAACTTGTGTGTAATTATACCAGTCTAGTTCGGTGTCGTCTATGTAGAGATGGATGTTTGTTGCGTTGGGCGGCATAGGGTAGACTATGGGTAAAGGGTTGTTTGTTTGATTGGCATAGATGGGATAGTTTCCGTCGATTTTTGCCCAGAGTTTGTTGTTGATTGCAGTGATAGTATAGTTAATGTGTTCAATGGGCATAGAGAGCTGAAGTGATGAGTGTTCAGTGTCTGCGGAGACAGGTATAGACCTCAAGCTGGTTGTGGTTGAGGCTAGGAGTAGCAACAGTAGAAGTACTAAAGAGGTTTGTGCTTTCATACGTTATGGATATTGGTTTGTTTGCTTTTTATTCTTTATCAGTCTTTTAGTTGTGGGTTTTGTTAGAGCATCAGAAACATGGATTTTACTTGTTGGATACCGTGCATGCCGCGTAGTCGATTGATTAAGGTGAGGATTCGATTGTTGTTTCCTTGGGTTATGAATATTTCGAGGCAGTATTTTTCGCCGATGTGGCGGTGGACGTTTTCGATGACAACGTCGTCGAATTCGTGACGCAACTCGGTTAGTTTTATGTCGATGTCTTTGCGTTGGTGGTCGCAGGTGACCATGATTGTTGCGGCTACGTTTTCGGTTTGTGCTTTGGCTATTTCGGTTTCGGTGATTAGACTGCGTATGGCATCGCGGAAGGCTTCGGATCGGCTATAGTATCCTTTGGTTTCCATGAAGGTTTCGAATTTGTTGAGGAGGTCTGGGGGTAGGGTTATACTGATTACGGTCATGTGTGCACCATTGTGATTTACGGAAATTATTTCCCCCTTTCAACGTATAGTACTATTCACGACAACTCGTAGCAGGCAAGCCTCAAATGATTTGTCAGATGCCTTTTCAGCAAATACTTCACCTCCAAATTAAT
>WQVG01000127.1 GCA_009781675.1 Candidatus Bathycorpusculum acetigenes
GAAAGTCTGTTGGGGCGGTGTTGGAGGGAACAAAAAATGAGTGGCTGCTTAGCAGGCGGGAAGAGTTTGAAGAGGTGGTGTTAAGTGTGCTTAGTGAGAATGACTGTTTTTTGCTTAAACAGACTTTATGAAAGGTGCTGTCTATTGTTTACTTGCTGGTTAGTCCGACGTTAACTTGGTCATTTCGACCGTTAAACAGACTGGACTTAACCTGAGCGGCTAAAAGAACTGGGTAACTCACCCGAATGAGAGAGTGCCGCCTGAAACCAGCAGGAACGCGAAAAAAGAAAATGATAAGATACGTAGGAGTAGACGTAGGCAAAGCTAAATGTCGCGCTGCAATTATGAACCAAAAAGGCATAATAGAACACGAATTCTTTTTCGAAAACAACCAAAAAGGAATACAGCACCTAATATCGCTACTAACATGTGACGACCAAGTTGTGATGGAATCTGTGCGCCCAGATAGGGTTCGATGTGAAGCAACAAAGGTATTGCCTCGAAAGATAACTCGAGAAACAATCTGACCAACCGAAGAGGTGAAAACCAAAACGGGAAAGAAGCATGTCAGAAAAGCGGTAAGTCGTCTAAAGGCAAAAAGACGCGACTGAACCGCAATGTTAAGTGGGTACAAGGTTCAAGTTGAGTTTACCCAATGCAAGTTTCCAATTTCCACCTATGACTGGACGATGGAAAATTGCCTGAAACCATCGGCACAAGAACAACAAAAGAGTCGATTCCTTTAGTTGGTTATCAAAAAAAAATCTCGTGCAATCTGTAAGAGAACTTATGGCAACGAAACAAAAGCAGAACCCAAAACCCACACACCAACACACAGAACTAACTGGGGATACCCTAAAGAAGAACGCCAAAAAAAGGCTATAGTCAAAGGACTTGAAAATCTCCCAGCCGGGTACGGAGCGCTCATAGTAGTCTGAGAGGGATAATGACCCTTACATGGCAAAGGAGCGCAGTTGTTGCGAACTAGAATCAAAATTGATTAGGGAGGAAAACCTCAAACGAAACCAACAATGGAGATCCTAGAAAGAATCAATAAAAACTCTATGAAAAATAAAGAAGAAACCTTCACAAGACTCTACCGATACCTACTAAGACCAGACATATACTATATTGCCTACAAAAACCTCTATGCAAACAATGGAGCCGCCACAAAAGGCATAGACAACGACACCGCTGATGGATTTAGCGAAACCAAAATCACAGAAATCATAACTGCACTAAAAAATGAAACCTACCAACCCAAAGCAGTACGACGAATATACATCGAAAAAACAAACAGCAAAAAGAAACGACCTCTGGGCATACCAACATTTACCGATAAACTAGTGCAAGAAGCTCTACGCATGATACTAGAAGCTGTATATGAACCTGTCTTTTCTGACTGCTCACACGGCTTTAGACCAAACAAAAGCTGTCACACCGCCCTAAAAACAATACAACACGGATTCAATGGCTCAAGATGGTTCATAGAAGGCGACATAAAATCATGCTTTGACAGCTTCAACCACGAAACACTCATAATTTTAGTCGCACAAAAAATCAAAGATGCACGAATAATTAAACTACTCTATAAATTTCTTAAAGCAGGCTATATGCAAGACTGGCAATATCACAAAACATACAGTGGAACGCCTCAAGGCGGCATAATTTCGCCCTTATTAGCCAACATTTACCTACATCAACTCGACAATTACATATCAAAGACATTAATACCAAAATTTAACCATCCTGCTGAACGCAAATTCACACAACAATACAGTACCATCCGAAACCAATTACACAAAATAAAACGCTATATAAAAAAATCAAGTGGTACAGAACGACAAAACTATATCAAAGAATACAAACAAACCCGTGCGATGCTACTTAAAACGCCTAGTAAATCTCAAACGGATAAGAAAATTAAGTACGTGCGTTTTGCTGACGATTTTCTATTAGGGATTTGTGGCAGTCAGACTGATTGCGTGATGATAAAGAGTAAACTCTCAGAATTTATTCACAACATCTTAAAAATGGAGCTTAGTTCTGAGAAGACTCTTATAACGCATAGCAGTCAACAAGCACGTTTTTTAGGCTACAATATTCGCGTACGTCGGGACAGCACCATCCGTCCGGGAGGGGAAAATCATTGTACTAAGCGTACATTGATGAATATGGTTGAACTGAGTGTTCCCCTGCTTGATAAAGTGCAACCTTTTATCTTGTCAAGAGGGATAGCTAAAATGAAAAATAGTGTGCTGATACCGGTTCTTAGGCGGGCTTTAATGGACAGTACGGATCTTGAAATTCTTTCAACATATAATGCAGAGTTGCGCGGTATTTGTAATTTTTATGGGTGTGCTGGTAATTTTCATCGGTTATGCTATTTTGCTTATCTGATGGAATATAGTTGTTTAAAGACGCTTGCAGCAAAACATAGAAGCAGTATTGGCAAAATCAAGGACAAGTATAGAAATGGCAAAAATGGCTGGGGAATTCCTTATGAAACTAAAACAGGCATTAAGCGTATGTATTTTGCAAAATTTAGAGACTGTAAGAATACAGAGACTTTTTCTGATGTGGAGACTAATGCGTTTATGATGTATAATTCTTCTGTGACTACGTTTGAGAGTCGATTAAAAGCGAAGGTTTGTGAATTATGTAATACGTCTAGTTGTGGTCATTTTGAGCTTCACCATATAAACAAGGTTAAGAATCTTAAGGGTAAAGATTTTTGGGAGCGTGTAATGATTGCTAAGAGGCGTAAGACGTTGGTGCTTTGTAAGGAGTGCCATTATATGGTTCATCATCAATGAGTTTTTTTTTGAGGAGTGACAATGGAGAGCCGGATACCTTTGATGGGGTAAGTCCGGTTCGGGGCGGGGTCTGTGTAAACCTACCGTAGAAATACGATAAGGCGACACTTACCTACGCTACACCAGCATCTTTTGGGTAACCCTATACTTAATGCTAGAAGAAGCCAACCTTAAACCCATACTGGCAAACGCATACATGGTAAAAAACATACCCGGACGAAAAACCGACCAATCCGACTCCGA
>WQVG01000128.1 GCA_009781675.1 Candidatus Bathycorpusculum acetigenes
ACATCTCGTGAGTTTATTGTGTTGTTTTCTCCTGCAAGTCTTACATGGGCTGGCGTGGCTATATGGATAATGTTGGTTTACTCGTTGTGTGCTTTTTTGGTTAAGGTATTTGTGAATCCAATAGAAAAGAAATCTTAAATTGTTTGCAGTTATGTGCAGTTGTGCCTCGTGAGTACAGAAAATCCGCTTATAATCATGATTTAGCGGGTTTTTTATTTTGGGCTTTAATTTATGTCGGGTTTTTCAAAATCTGGGGGTAATGTATGGGACGATGCCTGCATGTCCCGAGAGAGTGTGCGCAAACTGCTGCGGGACGATGTGGGCATAACGTAGGGGCAGCTATTGGCCGTTTATCAACATCTCAAGGTGCGTGTGAATTAATTTCAACATGATAACATCTACATAACAACCATAGACAAATTACCTGTGTGCTATAATCTATTTATAGCACGGAACAGATAGGGGAGGGATGGAGCATGACAGAAGAAGAAAAATTAAGGCAGACATGGCTGGACGTGAAGTATCAACAAATCGAACTGTACAGACAACGGTCAAAAGTACACCAAAGAAAAAGAACCATACTGACAGTAATTTATGTGCTGTGCGGAATTTGCGCGGCTGCGCCAATAGTGTATTTGTTCCCTGTTGGCTTGATTCTTTATGAGATGGGATATGCTCCGTTTTTTGACGGATTTTTCTTGGTGTTGCTTAGTTTGCAAATACTGTGGTTCGTAACGAATTTAATTTGGAAGCTGAGTACGCATGAAAACAGGTCATCGCAGTTGCTGACGCAGTTGGCAGACCAAATAGACCTCGAATTAACCAACCCAAATTTGTATGATATGCAGACTGTGCGAAAGTTAGTAGCGCAAGCAGAAACCCGATTCCTTTCCAACGATGATGAACTATTTGTAAAAAAGGAACTCTGGGATGGCTTATTGCAGAACATACAAAGACAAATGGATTTGGATGACCTGCACTACAAGTTGACGGACATCAAAGAAAGTGATGTGCAGTTAGTACACTTTCACAACCCACGGACATACCCGATTTGGGCCATGTCCGATATTCCGCACAGGCAGGGCTACGAGGACAGCAACACCTTAGAGGACGAGTGGGCAATAATGCAAGCCCTGCGAAAACTCTTTTGGGCAGAGAAGTACGATACCCTTCGCGTATTGCAGGAAACATCAAAAGTAGCCCGCGAAAATCCCGTGGTTTTTGAAAGGTATCTGCGCAAGAAGAAAATCAGCAAAAAGATGAATGCATTCAAACAGTCGTATGGGGTTCATTATCTTTCTGCGGCGGCAAAAATGCGGCTGGTTACATTTGTGGAAAGCGTGCTTGCACTTTCTCCAACCGACCTTAACGAAGCAACCGTCACGCTATTGCACGAAAAAAACGAGCAAATCCAAAAATACACCGATGAGTTTTGGAGGGTTCACAGGCGCAGTATTAAATTTTACTGGTTTGAGGCTTTGTGGTTGATTTTGCTTATTCCGTTTATCGTCGCGGCAGTAAGGCTGATATACGGAGGTGCGGAAATAGAAGGGGTGTTGGTAATCACGGTGGGGGCGGCCTTGGTGGCATTTGGTGAAATGGCATTGGTCGTTCGGCAAAAAATAAAACTTAACGGGAAAAAGTTGATTCCTCCGTTGATAGCATCGTTAATGGGTTTGCGCCACTCAATGTGCTGCGAACCTGAAGCAGAAAAATACCTCGAATACTATCGCCGCAGCTTCAAAAACTTGGAGAAGCATTTTATCATGACAACATCCGAAATTGACAGCGTTAAGTATGTAAAGGATAATCTGCGCGACGAAAAAAGAACCTCAAATCTCCACGAAGCCGAAGAAATTTGCGACGATGCTCAACGCCGAATGGACACCTACTACAAGATGTTTCATTTGTATCGGCGCAGATGCTTACAATACGGAGCTTTGGAACTTTTTATGGGTATAATGCTTATTCCCGTATGGAGTATACCTTTTCTGGGGTTTGGCTATCATTTGGGATTTCCTGATCTTGACCTACTACTGCTTTTGCTGATTACTGGCATCGTTTCTAGTTTCGGGATGGCTGCTGTACGCAGGCATATAAGGGTTTGGCGATTTAAAGAGATGTATTTTAAGATTTACCAAGGCCTTTCCGTGCTGATTGTAGACGGCGACCTGCGCCAAGACCCAGAAAAGCTGAACAAAATGTTCAGAGATATTGAGCAATCGGCGCTGAACGCAATCAGTAACGACCCTTCTATGAAATTGATGGCAGGCACTCTTTCGAGGGTAAGCGGCTTGAAACCAGCATCAGAATCCCACCGCCATCGCTTGGACAAAGCATTAGAGTACATAACTCCGAGTATGGTAGATTACTACGACTTTGATGATAACTTTATCTTTAAGATTGTGCAATTTTTCCGGGAGTTAATCTCCAGAAAGTAAAGGAGTTGGTTTTGATGGAAGTAGTAGCGAAATGGGGGAACTCATCAGAAGTAAGGCTTCCCAAAGTGTATCTACAGAAATTAGGCATTGAAGAAAATGATACCGTAAAAATTGGTGTTCGTGGCAATGTAATCACAATTGAAAAGCTACATAAAACACACTCTTTTAGAGAATTAGCGCTAGCTGAAACTGGTTAAGCCTAGAAGATTATGTTCAAGAGAATCCATATGACAACTCATGTTACGTTGAGTTTGGTAGGGCAGGGAGTGAAGAAATCTGATTCATCAAGTAGATATTGCTTGGTTAGATCTGGAGCCACAAAGAGGGAACTATAAAGCGGCCACTTTTATGTCTAAAGTGGCCGCTTTTTCAGTACCCCTTTAGGGTCGGGGATGATTCACCTTGAATGTGCTGCGAATTCTGTTCTTACCCAAATTGCAGGTCTTATATGTTGAGCATCACCATATAAGGCATAGTTATTAAATGGAGGAGGATAATGTACGCCTTCCCATGGATGCAAATGTGAATCAGAAGGCCCTCCAATCTCAAGTGGGCCTGATGCAAACATG
>WQVG01000129.1 GCA_009781675.1 Candidatus Bathycorpusculum acetigenes
GGCTTAAGCGTTTGGCTCGTAAGACAATTTGTTACTCTAAATCATGGGACATGCATACAATTGTTTTTGGTTTACTCATAAACGTACTAGAATTTGGACGTAAACTAGTTTGAATCATGACCTCTACTTCAGGTGACGGCTGGGTTAGCTGTGGAGCACCGCTTACGTGAGTATTTGGAGCAGAACCGAAGGGATCGCTTGGAGGAGAAGAATAAGACGCTGGAGAGCTATATTGTTCGGGCTGTTTTTGCCTTGCATGAGCCTAACCGCCCTGTTGCGTTTGGAGCTATTTGGAAGCATCTAGAAGGCGAGTTAGATGGTGTAGTGGATGATAAGAAGCAAAAGATGGAAACACCAGAATTTGGGGTTCTCACAAAAAGACGAGTAGGCAGTAGAATAGGTGCAGTACTCAACGCCAAGAGCAATCGAACCACCATAGAGGGCGAATATGTGGTGGGATATTTGTTTGATGAGACCAAACTTGCAAGAGCCGCAAAAAAATACGGCCTAACAACCCAACCCAACAACAGTTCTACCGTTTCTACTGTTCTACCGATTGTGGATGAGGCGGTGGGGGCAAACACAAAAAACAAAGCCGATAATTTGAGCTTTATTTGCGAAAATACCGCCAATTATATGAGTCAAAAACCTGAAAATATGTCGGTAGACCCTCTGGAAAACGGTAGATCGGTAGGATCGGTAGACAACGCAAAAGACCAACCCAAACAGCAAACCCTGCTACCACTAAAAAACAAAACAGACAAAAAAACAAACTCGCCCACCCAAAAAGACATGGAAACAGGTACATTCTATGAGCTTATTGTGCCTCCGGCTGAACCTTGCTCATGTGGCGTATTTGCTGTCGAATATGCTATAACAACAAGACCAACAAATCAAACCCGCCGTGTTTGTCAAACATGCTTTACCCAATTTAGAGAAGAACATAAAGCTGAGCGTATCTTTTTGCGGCGGCGCGATGAGGTGGGGGCGAATTGAACAAACCCCCAACAAGCAAGGCGGCCTTTGAAACGGTCGCCTATTTCACACCTTATTTGAGCAGTTTGTCCTCTGAGGGGTTAGATGAGTTTGCGGGGTTGGTGTATGTTCAGTATGTTGATCATGTGGTGTTTCATCGAGCCGTAGCAGACGATATGGAGCCTCAAATACGTGAAACTGTGGGTTGGTTGGTTTCTGAGACGGAGGTTTGTGTGACGATTTGTTATGATCGCGACACTGCGCCGCCAACTTTGCGGGGTGGGGATGCTAAAGCTTCGGGGTTGGTGTTGCTCAAATCAGCCATTTTAGTACTAAAGAAGCTCTGCAAGCAAGCCTACAAGTTTAAAACTGACAGATGCAACTTTAGTACCACCCAAATACGCGCTAAAACCAGTGAAAAATTTGGTGTCTCCAACAAACAGGAGACGATAACATGACAGAAAACAGACCACAGCCGTTAACCCGCAACCACCACCTCACCCCCAAAGACCTACAAACACTCTCACTACCCCTAATCATTCAAGACAATCAAGTGACCGTTAGAATGGGCCTTAGAAACTTCCCTCTAAAGCATCCGGTGACCTTAGAGCTTGAAAAAGTGCTTGCCGCCAAAGAACTAAAACTAATCGAATACATCTTTCAAGCCCTGCTCAGCGAACGACCCATACTGCTACAATACACCTTTGACAACAAAAGCCTACTACTAATGGCTAGACATTTCTTGCGTAACTGCTCAGGCAGTCCAAAATCCTGCTACACCTATATCCAACATATCCACCAATACACCTCATGGCTTGGAAGCAATCCAGATCAAATAATTGCTGATCTAAAAATTGACCCAAACACAGTTGACCCCAAACGATTACAAAATCACAACAAATTCGTGGACGATTACGTAGCGGCTCTGCAAGACCGAGGCCTAACAAATAGCACCATCAACAATCATCTTAAAGCCTGCAAAATCTTCTACAAAACAAACGACGTAAAAATAGAGTTTAATGGACGCATAAGGCGAAAAACAACCTACAAAGACCGCGCTCCCACACCAGAGGAATTGACTAAGCTCTTAGATGTGGGGAATTTACGAGAAAAAACCATAGTTGCAATGCTTGCCCTAGGCGGCTTTCGCGAAGGCACCCTCTCACACCTCAAATATCGCCATGTCAAAGACGACTTGGAAAACAATATCGTACCCATACATGTGCACGTAGAAGAAACCATAACTAAGGGCAAATATGGTGACTATGATACTTTTCTGGGTGCTGAAGCGGCGCAATACCTCAAACTATATCTGAGCCAAAGACAAGCCGGAACCAAACGAGTACCCCCTGAAACTCTACACGACGAATCCCCCTTGATACGCGCAACAACCAGCCACGTTAGTTCCATAGGTTCCAAACAGATCACACAGTTAGTACATCAGCTCTATGTGAAAGCAGGTTTAACCAAACACAAAAACGGACACTATGACCTACGCGCTCATAGCTTGCGCAAATACTTCAAAACACAAATGATTGCTTTAGGTTGCCAATCAGATTACGTTGATTACTTCATGGGACATGTGCTTGACACATATCACAGCATTCAGAGTTTAGGTTTGGAGCGATTGCGTAGTGCTTACAGTGCGGCAGGGTTGAGTATTAGAACTCAAACAAAGATGTCAGATGTTGATCAGGTAAAGCAGTTAATACGGGCGTTAGGCGGCGATCCTAGCAAGTGGCTTTCAAAAGAAATGCTCAAAGACGGTGCCATAACTATGCGTAATGTTGAGGATCAGCAATTAGCTATGTTGCGGGAGAGGTTAAAACAGTTGATTATGCCTCAAAAAGTGGTTTAAAAGTATCATTAGTCCGTCCTAAACCAGCGGCCTCACCACA
>WQVG01000130.1 GCA_009781675.1 Candidatus Bathycorpusculum acetigenes
ACTTTTGTGTGCCTGCATCATTATACGGGGTAACGTATTCGCATGGTATCGCTTTGTGGCTCTGCCTTCGTTGAGGTGGCTCTAAATCTCCGTGCAGACTGCTCTATCTGAACGATTTCTACAGTGATTATAGCTGAAAAACATTCTTTGTGCGGAAAACTTGCAAAACTGACAGAGTTTTCAGCATAATCGAGCATTACTCCCTCAGTCAGTTTCGCTGACAGCTCCTCAAAGATGGAGCCAAGATGAAACAGGAGCAGGGGCTTCAAGTGATATACCCCCTCTGAGTAGACCGATCGAGTAGGGGCTAACCGCTAATGGGCTTCGCCCCTCTCACACCACCGTACGTACGGTTTTCCGTATACGGCGATTCAATTCGTAGCAGATGCTACTAAATGGACTTTTGCGTAGAGGTTTGACAGAGATGTCAGACCTCTTGCTTCTAACCGCTTGTTTGTGATTGTGGCGTGGATAGTCGCGGTGTTGCACACATACTGATACCCTTTCCGACAGTTAGCGGTGACATAGGCATTTCTCCTCATTAACACATTCTGGCTAATTCTGCCCTGTTCTCGCATTGTACTTAGCAACTGCGAATTGTTCAGTCCTTCCCATAATCTCTGAGATTACAATTATGGTACTATGACCTCTGCTGACTTCTTGCGATAAACCGTTTTCGACTATGCAGGTAGAACCTCTGCACATCCGCAAGATCTCCCGAGGTAAGACATAAATCTTTCCTCTTTTACCCGCCCGATTTACTGCATAAGATTACGCTCATATTTGGGGCTTTGACTTGTCGTGTAGTCTTACCCTCTTATACAGCCTCTGTATCGGATTCGTGTTCCTCGGGTCAAGATTTTGCTACACCCTCTTCAGCTCACTCACACCTCACAGTGTGCACCTTGGGCTTCACTAGGCGGTTGGCTATGAGTACCTCCGCTGCGGACTTACACCGCTTAGATTTATGCCATACTCGGCACACCCGTAAAAAACAAAAATCTACTTTTGTTTTTATTTTTGGGCTTTTCACCCTTTTTCTTCAAGTTCTTATCATAACAACACAGTTGTTATGGCTCGTCACCCTCACCCCCATGGGGGTGAGCCAACTCATAGCACTTTTTCCATACTATGTCTACCTCATGAGAATTTAACACCATTTTTTCATCAATTGCAATAGGTTTGTGATAAACGTCAAAAATACGTGATGAAAGCCCCGCAGTTTAACATAGCATAAATAAACGGGTAAAAATATGCGCAAAAAAATCAAAATTTCCTTCGGAGTCTGCGTGAGCAGATTCCAAAGGAATTTTCAATATTGCTATGTCAGCACGGATTTTTAGCCATTCCGCCATTACCCTTGCAACATTACCGGTTTGTATACGTGGCTACGGCAGTCAAAAGTGAAAATCTGAGTTCCCCGAAAAAGAACCGCTCCTGCGGCTCTCAAAGTCGGTTATGGGCATGGAATGAACGGTAGTAGTTATTGACGGTTTGAGACTTGTACTGTTACAATATGTGCATGTATGTTTCCTAATTTTCAATGGCACTTAATGTAAGAAGGGGATGCAACTATATGAACTATCAAAACAATAAAGCAACAGATATCCAAATCACGTATATTGGAGGAGGTTCTCGTGGTTGGGCTTGGGCTTTTATGACTGACCTTGCCCTAGATGAAACTATGAGCGGTACAATTCGTCTATATGATATCGACCTCGAAGCTGCGGGAAACAATAAAATCATCGGTAATCGAATTAGCGACCGCCCTGATGCTGTAGGAAAGTGGAATTACGAAATTTATTCTGACTTAAACAAGGCGCTTGAGGGTGCTGATTTTGTAGTAATTTCAATCTTACCGGGCACTTTTGACGAAATGGAGGTCGATGTTCACCTACCTGAGAGACTAGGCGTCTATCAGCCTGTCGGCGATACTGTAGGACCGGGCGGTATGATGAGGGCACTACGAACAATTCCGATGTTTGCCCATCTCGCAAAGTCTATTAAGCAATCTGCTCCCAACGCATGGGTAATTAATTATACAAACCCTATGTCCATATGTGTGCAGACACTTTATGACACATTCCCCGAAATCAAAGCGTTTGGGTGCTGCCATGAGGTTTTCGGAACACAAGAACTTCTGAAAAAAATGGTTGAAGAAAAATTCGGTCTCAATGACATAGTTCGTAGCGATATTAAGGTAAATGTTTTGGGTATAAACCATTTCACATGGTTTGATTATGCTTCGTACAAGGGCATAGACCTGTTCCCTTTATATGATGAGTTTGTCGAAGCTAATTATGAAAGAGGTTACGGCGAAGAGAATGAACATTGGGCAAATTCATATTTCACAAGCAATCAACGTGTAAAATTTGATTTATTTAAACGTTTCGGATATATAGCAGCAGCAGGTGATCGCCACTTAGCGGAATTTATGCCCGGCAGCGAATACTTAAACTGCCCGGCAACCGTTAAGCATTGGGGCTTTGCTCTCACGCCTGTTTCATGGCGCAAGACTGATTTAGAAGGACGTATGGCAAGAGGCAATAGATTAGCCAATGCCGAAGAAGAAGTAAAGCTTACCCCTACAGGCGAAGAAGGCATTTTGTTAATAAAAGCTCTTTGTGGTTTAGAAGCTATCACAAGTAATGTAATCATTCCAAACACTAATAGGCAAATAACAAATTTACCGATAACGGCAATAGTGGAAAGTAATGCAGTTTTCGAGCGAGATAGCATAAGACCTGTTATCGCCGGAGAAATGCCCGAAAATATCAAAACCCTAACCATGCCTCATATTGAAAATATGGAGTATATCATGGAGGCATCAAAAACTTTGAATAAAGAGTTGATAGTGAAAGCTTTTCTCA
>WQVG01000131.1 GCA_009781675.1 Candidatus Bathycorpusculum acetigenes
CATGACACAAAAAAACGTTTTTTAGCAGCTAAAAACGTTACTGACTTTCTACAACGCAAAAAAAGACAAACACCACCCACACCCCCAAAAATAACAGGAGAAACAGAAGCCCACATAATCGCCATGGCATGCAGCAAAGCACCAAACGGACAAGCAAAATGGACCCTAAGACTAATCGCCGACAAATGCGTAGAACTACACTACATCGACTCCATATCCCACATGACCGTTTCACGGCTTTTAAAAAAACACAACTTGCACCCCAGTGCGCCCAGATAGGATTCCGCATAGAGTAGAATAAGAACCTACACTGTAAGACAACACAGGACACAACTGGATTAACCGCAACGTGAAAACCGACACGGGACCAGAGCATATCCAGAAAGCGATGAGTCGTCTAAGGTAACAAGACGCGACTGAATTGCAATGTGAAGAGATAATGGTTCAAGCCGAATTTGCTGAATGCGAGTTGCCAATTTCTATTGAAGTGAGGCAGAGGAAAGTGCCTGAAACCTCTGGCATGGAAACAACTAAGACAGTGAGGTTCTTAGCTGGTTGTCAAATTATCCATGCAATCTGCAGGAGATCCTGTGGTAACGCAACAAAAACAGAACCAAAATCTCACGTATCAACATGCCGGATTAACTGGGGATGGACTAAAGGAGAACGTCAAATGACTATAGCTGTAGAGCTTAAATATCTCCCATGTTCACGGAACGTCCATAGTAGTTTGAGAATGGGAAGGCCATTCACATGGCGAAGGGACGTAGTCGTTGCGGCTAAAATCGAAATTGATTAGGGAGGAAAACCTCAAATGAAACCAACAATGGAGATCTTAGCCCAAATCAACAAGAACTCAAACAAAAACCATGAAAAAACCTTCACAAGACTCTACCGTTACCTACTAAGACCTGATATCTACTATATTGCCTACAAAAACCTTTACGCAAATAACGGCGCAGCAACCCAAAGCGTAAACAATGACACAGCAGACGGATTTAGTGAAGAAAAAATCAACCAAATCATAACAATACTAAACAATGAACACTACAAACCCTGTCCAACAAAACGAATCTACATAGAAAAAACTAACGGAAAAAAGCGACCACTAAGTATACCAACTTTTACCGACAAATTAATCCAAGAAGCCCTACGCATGATACTTGAAGCTGTGTACGAGCCTATCTTTTTGAGTTGCTCACACGGTTTTCGGCCCAACAAAAGCTGCCACACCGCACTAACAGACATACGACACGAACTAGGCGGAGCTCGCTGGTTTATAGAAGGTGATTTTAAAGCCTGTTTTGACAACATTGACCACACACTATTGATAAAACAAATCCAAAAGAAAATCAAAGACGCACGTTTAATCAAACTGATCTACAAATTCCTCAAAGCAGGCTACCTTGAAGACTTTCAATATCACAAAACACACAGCGGAACACCTCAAGGGGGAGTGCTCTCACCATTACTCTCCAACATTTACTTACATCAACTTGACAAATTTGTAATGACAATTCTAAAACCTGAATTTGACAGCCCACCCAAACAACAACTCACATCAAGGTATCACTTCCTCTCTAACAAAATGACGGCACTCAAAAAACGTATAAATGAAACAAATGGGCCTCAACGACATCAATACATTAAAGAATACAAAACCACTCGTGCTATGCTGCTTAAAACGCCCTGTAAATTGCAAATCGACAAAAAACTCGAGTATGTACGCTATGCTGATGACACCATTTTTGGAATAAATGGGAACCGAAAAGACTGTATATGGATTAAACAACGCTTAACAGAGTTTGCCGCTTCTTTAAAGATGGAACTTAATTCAGAAAAAACACTTATAACACATAGCAGTCAGTACGCGCGTTTCCTTAGTTACAATATACGTGTTCGAAGAAACAGTATTATAAAACCTGCAGGAAGCAGTTATCGCACGAAGCGGACATTGATGAACCATATGGAGTTGAGTATTCCTTTAGAGGATAAGATATCTCATTTTATTTTATCGAAGGGGATTGCTAAAATTCAGGATGGTTCTTTTGTGCCGGTTCATAGAGGGGCGTTGCTTTGTTGTACGGATTTGGAAATTGTTGCAGTCTACAATGCAGAGCTACGCGGTAAATGTAATTATTATGGAATGGCCAGCAATTTTCATCAATTGCGTTATTTTGCTTATTTGATGGAATATAGTTGTCTTAGGACTTTAGCGGCAAAACATCAATGTAGTTCTCAAAAAATCAGGTGTAAATGCCAAGATGGCAAAGGATGCTGGGGAATTCCTTATGAGACAAAAGAAGGGTCTAAACGTATGTACTTTGCAAAATACGCTGAAAGCAAAAAGATTTATGTTTCTGCTGCTGATGATGTTATGTCTAATGCTCTTTTGATTTATAGTCGGTCTGTGACGACGCTTGAGAGTCGATTGAAGGCTAAAAAGTGTGAGTTGTGTGGTGTTACTGGGGGTTGTCGTTTTGAGGTTCATCATGTGAATAAGGTTAAAAATCTTAAGGGGAAATTGCCTTGGGAGCGTGTGATGATTGCTAAGAGGCGTAAAACCTTGGTTGTTTGTAAAGATTGCCACTATATGATTCATAATCCTTGAGTTTATGTGTTGATTATGCAATGATGGCAAGCCGTATACATTGTAAAGTGTAAGTACGGTTTTGAGAGGGGACTGGGCAAACCTGCTGCAGTAATGTGGTAAGGCGGCTCTTTCCTACTCTACCCTAAAAGACTACTGGTGCATCCCACCAGAACATAACGGCGCATTTGTCGCGGCAATGGAAGACGTTTTAGAAGTTTATGCCCGCCCCTACAACCCAAAAAGACCCGTTGTGTGTATGGACGA
>WQVG01000132.1 GCA_009781675.1 Candidatus Bathycorpusculum acetigenes
CTGTGCCGTAGGGTTTTAGTTGGGCTTGTAGGATGATTGATTTAGAATATCTACAAATGCTGCTCCTTGTGTTTTGGGTGAGGGTTCGGCGTTTGTTTTGTGGGTTCCAAACGTGTCTACTCCAGCGGGGACATCAAGACGTAGCCATCCACGGCTATAGTGTGAAAGCCAGAGAAGGTTTTAACACTACAGCGTACACATGAGCCTTAAATCATACTAAATCCGCAGATTTGTAGATCACAAATCGTTAATCACTTCAAAAACAGACAACAACTTGATAGAACCAGCGAGTTTCACCATCAAAATACGGTTTAAAAATATTTTAGACCCCACACACACTCCATGAAAACACAAATATGTGTACCATCAACTAACACCATCTCCCGAATATACAAAATTTAGGTTCAAACTATAGATTAGCTCTTTTCTTACAATGAGAACTGTACGAAATAGCATTACGCCGCAGCCTATAACAAACCACCCCAAGCCTAACCGTCCAAAACAAAGACAAACAAAAAAACCCCGCTACAAGATATTGCGCCATAGGCATCGTTAAAAAAACACCCTTTTTTTAAAATACCCCCGAAGCACCGAGGTAAACAAATGCGCAACCATAACCAACAACATATGACGATGCCAAGCCTGATACGAACGAGCCTCATAATGACCCATACCCAAATAGCTCTTACACTCCAAAAAACACTGCTCAATAGACCAACGCATAGTAGCAAGTCGATCAAGCACCCCCTGCTCTGTATCCTCCGGCGCGTTGCTAATAAAATACTTCAGCGTGCCATCCTCATATCTGCGGATATAGACCCATATGGGGACGCCGGGCACAAACAAATTATTGTTGATTCGCCGGCAGCTAAACGCTCGAACACATTTAATGTCAGCTATGAGCGGACCTTTGGTTCCCTGTGCAAGCGTGCGCCGCTCCCAACAAATAGCCTCCTCACTTCCAAGAGACGCAATACAAACAGGTGCCTCCAGCGCGCGGGGTTGTTTGGATTGGGGCCCTCGCTTGGGTAGGGGTATGCCCATTTTGGGCATTGTGAGAAAGATATACTCATCTTCTTTAACCGATGCAAAGTAGTGCACACTTTGGGGTAGCCCATCTAAGAAGCTATGATCGCAGCCAAATGTTGAATCACATCCTACCCACTTAATTGGAAATTGGGGGTCGGTGATTTTTTTGTTTAGCATTTCTATGGCCATTTGGTTTTTGGTTTGGAAGGTTGTGGTTTTGGGGATGTGGCAGGTTTCTCGTTTTTCTGTATAGTCTTTGTCAAACCAGTGTTTGGGTATGTATAGTTTGGCTTCGAGTAGGCCGTAGCCTTTTTCTGAGGCGTAGCTGAGAAAGACGCCTGATTGGCAGTTTTCTCTTTTGCCTACTCGTCCGCAGTATTGGCGTGCTACGCCTGCTGAGTTGGTGCCTTTTTTTACAAAGTCGCTCTCGTCTATGGATGCAAATCCGTCGGGGCTTGTGAGTTGTCTTGATAGCTGGGTTTGGTAGCGTTGGGTTAGGTTTTCTTGCCAGCCTTTGGAGCGTTTGAAGAATTGCTGCATTCCGCGCACTTTAGATTGACCTAGGAAGTGTAGGGCGATGGGTTCGATGGATTTTCGGTCCAGTCCACTCAATAGGCCGCGTATTGTGGCTTCGAAGTATTTTCTTTGTGGGGCGCGCTCAAAGCTTTTGGCGTATCTCCAAAAGTAGCGCTCTAACTCGTCATTTATTTGCTGTTCACTTATGTTTCCAAGTGCTAGAGCGTTTATCATTTGGAGATCATAGGCATTTGTATCGAGCAACACAGTCAACACCCAACCGTGTTGCCAATAGATCTCACAGCACACTATATATTTTGTGTGTGCGCTGTAGTGCTAAACGCGGGAGACGGTTTCACCGCCTAAATGTTGTGGGCGGGTTGTTTAGGGGCAGGTGGTGGCGCCGCATTGTTATGAGCATTCGACTACGGGGTGTTTTTTGAGTGGTGGTTTGAAACTCAGTTTTTACTCAGGATTGTGCGGGGGGCGGTTGTGATTTTGGATAATGCGCGGTTTCATCGGCGTAAACAGTTGTTTGTTTTGGCTCATCAGGCGGGGGTGTTTTTGGTTTTTTTGCCGGCGTATTTGGCGGATTATAATTGTATTGAGAAGTTGTGGGCTAATATGAAGCGGGCTTTGGTGGATTTGGCGCCTGAATGTGAGTCTTTGCAGGAAGCGGTGTATACCTACTTTGAGCAACATAATTCTTAAGCTAATCAGCTATAATATAGAAAAGATGTAAATACTAACGAACACAAGGAGCAGATTGTCGTGAAGAAACTGAAAATTTATCTTGACACCTCGGTAATCAGCCATTTATTCGCGGAAGATACGCCGGATAAAATGGCGGATACAAACAATCTGTGGGGCAATTTTATCAGCGGTAAATATGACATATTTATTTCAACAAGTACCGTTGAGGAAATTCAAAAGTGCTCGGAGCCTAAACGGGGCAAGATGGTAGAAAAATTAGATGAGATTGATTTTCAGATTTTGCGGGAGACATCTGAAATTAATGAGCTTGCTGTGGAATATGTCAATAATGGTGTGTTAAGTCAGAAAAGTATTGAGGATTGTTTACATATCGCCTTCGCGGTAGTTGCTAATTGCGATATTCATTTCGTGGAATTTCAAACATTTAGTAGACCTTAGGCTTTATTGCTGTTTTAGTGGTAAATCGGAGGTTTTATTAGCGTACAAGCGTTTTATTTTGATTTTAGGATATTTACATGCTAAATTACGCCATATTATCCAAACATCCA
>WQVG01000133.1 GCA_009781675.1 Candidatus Bathycorpusculum acetigenes
ACTGCGAGGGTTAGAATCGGGGCTGTAGCCTGTTGCCGCCTTGGGTTTGGCATCTGGGCGGGCTGTTCGGCGGTTGCTATATCAGGTTGCTCCATTGGTATATCGTTGTCGCTTAATTCTGTGCCATCATCATCGAGAAAATCCGATTCTTCAAATGCTTCAACGGAAATAATATCACCGTCATCAGTTCTGCTTTCATAGTCCATGCTTTTCGCTCCTTCTGGAATTACTTCTGCTTTTTTTCTGGGCATATCGTGTGCCTCCTTTTTGATTCAAAAAATGCGGTTCGTTTTGTTGGCATAAAAAAAGACCTGTAATCGGGTCGTAATCCGAATGGTACAGGTCATACTTACTTATTTCTTCCGTACTTGTTAAATTATCAATACGGATTTCGCCAAGGCTTTTTACAGCCTTTTCGATAGTGTCGTTCATAAATGTAGCCTCCAAATCCGACTCTGTTATTTACCATGAAATACCTCCATATGAAATTATAAGTCCGATATTAAATCTTCAATGTCGATGATACCGTAAGGGTGGTGGATGTCGTCCTGTCGAAGCGCATCAGGTTCATCTAGCTTATCAGCGGGTACATTTGCAGTGTTTGGGGCAGAATCATCCGACTGCGAAAGCTGTAAATTTGGCACTTCCGGCTTTGTTGTTTGCATAGTTGTATCATCACATGGAAGTAGATTCTTCTCAACGACTGCGACTTTGTTGCGGCGGCTACCCTTACTGCTTGGTCTTGAAGCAGATGAAGCTGTTGGATTAGGGGGGTCTTGCCGTTTTCGTCTCTTGGCTATAACCGTCTGGATGGGTTCGGTAGGTGATGTTATGGGAATAATCCTTTCATCAATCGGTTTCTTGCTTTTTGCATCCATACGCCAGTTCGGGATATAGTCACGGGCATTACAATCTCGCATCTTTTTAGATTCAGGGTGTTTGGTGAAATCAAATTTCTTAACTTTTAGCACCTTCTGCCCTCTGAAAATTATCAGAGCATCTTCCCTTGGCAACCTCAGCACCTCATCAGGGGTAAGCAACTTGCGCTTGCCTATGGACGAAGTTTCCCGATGGGATGGGGTGTAGTTGGTCATGCGAGTGGCAGAGAGTTCTTTAGACATGCTTTCTACCCCGATTGTCACCTCTCCAGTACGGTCAGAGATAAATTTAGCAGTCAATTCATCAGTACAGCCCAAAAACAACTGTGTGTCACAATTCCCTATAATTTCTAACCAAGCATTATCGGGATAACGGTTCTGCATCTGCGCGATATTTTGAAATATAACGCTCATGCTGATTTTTCGGCTGCGAACAGTTGAGATTTTCTTGGTTAGGTCTGGGATAACACCAATATTTGCCAGTTCGTCCGCCAAAAGATGCACGGAAACCGGCAGGGCTTGGTTTGGCTGGCTGTCTGCAAAGCGCACCAATTTTATAAACAGGAAAGACAAAAAAAGCGAACTCAAGAAATCAAAAGTTGAATCTTGGTCGCTGGTTATGCAGAAAAACGCACATTTTTCTTTACCTGGCAGAGTTAAGTCTATGCCATTACTATGGCTGGTTATGGTTCGTATCACTTCGATTTGAAAAACCTGTATGCGATTTGCCAAACCAATTATGATACCGCTTTGCACGTTGTCGCTTGCCTGTTGGAATATATCGAAGGGAACTTTAGCTGAGTGACCGAAGGGTAGAGCCGCAAAAGCCGCTTTTAACCCCCCACCATCATCACCCGTGGCAACGCCAGCCAGTAGCTTGTAAACCTCTCCAATATTCCTGTCCTTCTCTGGATAGACCTGAACCACATATAAACACAGGGCTTTGAGCAAGGATATTGCGCCGGTATCCCAAAACGGGTCCATTTTTCCGTTGAGCAAAGTATTTCGGATAACCACATCACAGAAGATTTGCGCCATTAGCTCCTGATTATCGCCCTCAATCTCCCGCAAGCAATTCCAGGAATCGGAGTTTTCGGGGGAAATTAGATTGAAAACTTTGACCACATATCCGCTATCCCGCAGGTATTCCGCCATACTTGCATAAAGTTCACTCTTGGGGTCGGTTATGATTAGCGATTCTCCCCGTCGGACACATTGGAATACCATGTTACGGACATAGGCACGGCTTTTCATACTGCCGGCAGCACCATAGACTGCGACATTGCGGTTCATCATGGTGTTTTCGGGAACACAAACAGATTTACCGTCCAATTCACCCAAGATAGTACCACGACAGCGTTTTAAGTCTTTCGTCACCTCCAGTTCTTTGTAAAGTTCTGTATCAGTCATCCAGCCTGCTGTACCGTAAGTTCCTTTGTTGGAGTAGACCAGATTACGTTCATTGTCCATAATGCCGTGTACAGAACTGTTTTTCATCAAGAAAATAATGATTAGCCCTGCGAATATAGCAACTACAATTAAACCAT
This sequence comes from Candidatus Bathycorpusculum acetigenes, assembly GCA_009781675.1. Classification (GTDB taxonomy): domain Archaea; phylum Thermoproteota; class Bathyarchaeia; order Bathyarchaeales; family Bathycorpusculaceae; genus Bathycorpusculum; species Bathycorpusculum acetigenes. The sequence goes on from WQVG01000133.1 coordinate 2,426, forward strand.
ACAGGTTGTAAGGGGTGTACAGTAGGGCGGCGAGTACCGCACGGGGTTGACCAAGATTAAGCGGAGCAGTGGAGACGGTTTCCGTTTCTGAAACTGCATCAGTAACTACATCTGATATTATTCCTGCTAATCCCTGCCCAAACCCGCTATCCCCTCCCAACCATCCCAATGCGGCATAAACTAATTGGGAAACTACACCGGTGCTGTAGGCTACCAGACCGATAATCAGAACCGCCCCAATTACATACTTTATTTTTCTGTCCACATGAACTCACCCCATAGAGTATTATTTTGATATAGCAGTTTAATAAGGTGTAGCTTCGCTTGCGAGGGCGAAACCTTGTGAAACTGCCCC
>WQVG01000134.1 GCA_009781675.1 Candidatus Bathycorpusculum acetigenes
CTACCACCCACACATCCACTGCATCCTCTTGGTGGACAAGCACTACTTCAGCAAGAAAAACAAAAAATACATAGACCAACCCCGCTGGCAACATCTCTGGAAAACATCCGCAAAACTAGATTACGACCCAATCGTCGACATCCGCAAGGTCAGAGGCCATACAAACCATAAAGCCGTTGCCGAAGTGGCCAAGTACACCACCAAAGACACAGACTACCTAAAGCCCCACAACGAAAAACTGACCGATAGCATAGTAACAACCCTAACCGAAGCTTTCTACCACAAACGCCTATACGCCTACGGCGGCGTCATGAAAGTAATCGCCAGAGAACTTGATGCACTAACCCCCGACGAAGGTGATCTGATAAGCATAGACAACGACATAATCCGTGATGACGTGGCTTTCGTAATTGAGGTTTACCGCTGGGCCTTTGGCGCATCAAACTACATACGCAGGAGGTAGCAAGATGATTGAAAAACAAGCGATAAGAGAACACCTACTAAACCACTTGTTTGACGAATTAGCCCGGTTGCATGAACGATACAAGCTATACCCGGAAGCAGTTGAAGCACTGGAGGCCGTAAAATTCTGGGCCATGGATGAAACCGTTACGGATTTATAACCGTCCAGCATTGGGTGTCAATTCCCCTCCAAATCCCTGCCAATCCCCGAAGACGTTCGCAAAAACCCTCTATTTGCGAAAAGTTCCTCCGCTCCTTACGGGCGCAAAAACCGCGCCCGACGTCGGCTCCGAAACTTTATCGCAAATAGGGTTTTTGCAAAGTCTTCTGCTATCCGTACCCCCTCAACCGTTTAATCCGGGGAAAACCACCCCGGTAGTAAGTTAAAACCCCACAAAACCAAACCCCCAGCAACCCCAGCCGGTAAGTTTACAGCGATTTCAAGAACCTGTCAAGAACCACAAAAAAATAATCGGGAAACCCCGCCCGATTATTTTTTTGTTATCTCCGATTTCTTGACAGAACCTCAAAATCACTGTCTTATCCGGCTATGGGGTTGCTGGTGGGTGTGGCTCGACACTCCCAAAGAAGATGATGTTGCCCATCCGAGCCGAGACAACAGCACCGTCAAGGGGCGCGAAGCGGGGGTGGAGATTTTTTTGCGCTCTTTGCAAAAAAATACTACCCCGAACCCCTTGACGGTGCGGAGTAGCCATCAAAAACAATTAGAAATGGGGTTGTTCTTGCGCAGTTTGCAAGAACAACCCCATAAATGCAAAAATTATTAATACTCGTAATCACTTGCGCCGTCATAAGAGAAAAGCCCAACGCCTGTCCTGTTTAAAGTGCCGCTATAAACCGCAATAAACGTACCCCTGTCCATAAAAGGGGGGTCTGGTATGAATGTAAACATACCCCTTGTCAATATTCCTGCATACTCAAATGCCGGCCATGAACCAAAGAAGTTGGAGTAAAAAATAGCATTAGGCGGTATTTGATGAGGCTGTCTCCCTACAAACACAAATTCACGACTAACAAAACGAGGGGGTGTTATTACCCCTGTGGGATTTGCATAGCTGGCATTTTTTTCGAGATAGTCGCTTATGGGTCTTAAGTATAGGGCTATAGCTTCTTGTATTGCCTCGTACTTATCTTCACTGGTTCTAAAGGTGCGACCCTCAAGGAAATTGTTGATATTACGAAATGCCTCGATGTACATGATGTCGACTGAATCAAAAACGATATCTGATTCATCAAACAACACTCCACTTTCCAGCAAGTCATCTAGGTATTCATGTCCGTTAACTTCGACATAACCCAAAGGCACAGCCATATCCTCAATCACAAGCGGAACAGGCATATCCGCCGATAACGGCATAGCAACCCCAGCAAAAAACACCAAGGACAGCACCAACAACAAAACCCTCTGCACAACCTTTTTCATAAAATCCCTCCAACTGTTAAATTATCCCAACTTCTACAAGTGGGTACAAACATTATACCACCTGTTAAACTACAAATCAAGAAAAACTCAAAATCTCAAGTTTACAAACTAAACTTGAGTAACCAAGGAGGCGAAAACACATAAACAATGTTATAGGCGTTTACACACAAAAAGATTTCAAAGCGGTGGAGGATTATCTCCGCCGCTTTTATTATCCAATGGCCCTCCTTTGGGTCATTGGTACCCAAACCGGATACAGAATATCCGATCTCCTTCGCTTAACTTTTGCAGACGTCCATAATTGCAAAATAACGATACGTGAGAGCAAAACAAAAAAATACCGTACAGAAGTCATAACTTTTCAAACAATGCAAAATTTGAGCCTCTACGCATCAAATAACGGCCTATCTGATTCATCTCTCATTTGGCCTTTCACTCGCCAATACGTCTGGCGGATCATCAAAAAAGCCGGAGAAGCTTGCAATTTGCCCAATTTAGGCCCCCATTCCATGCGAAAAACCTATGCATGGATGAAGCTGATCGAGACCTCATCCGTAGAAAAAGTACAAGCCACAATGTTGCATGAGTATCAATCCACCACGTTGCAGTATTTAAAACCGGGTTTGGAAAAAGCTGTAAAAAAGGGGCAGCTTGTTTTTTAAGAACTTGTGTCAAATGATTTTAAATAGTATAATCTATTTATACAAAAACATGAGCTAGAATGTTAGTTAGGGTCATGTTATAATTGTATCAGGTTATCTAATATCGACCTCTGCAAATCCGCTATTTTTGGGGTTTTCTTTTACTTGATAC
>WQVG01000135.1 GCA_009781675.1 Candidatus Bathycorpusculum acetigenes
ACGGGTGCGGAGGCTTTTGAACAGTTACGAGTTCATCCGGATGTAAAGGTAGCAATATTGGATATAATGCTTCCGGACACAGATGGGTTTGAGGTTTGTCGTAAGCTTAGGACTGCTGATCCGCATATAGGGATAATCATGCTGACTGCAAGGACGCAGGAGATGGATAAAGTTACCGGTCTTATGACAGGAGCTGACGATTATGTAACGAAACCTTTTTCACCTGCTGAGTTGACAGCGAGAGTTGATGCGTTATTCCGTAGGACAAGCACTCTCGGCAAATCAGACGATGGCGAACTTGTGCAAGGGCCGTTCCGTCTCAATACAAGAAACAGAACACTTGAAAAAGATAGTGTGCGAATAAAACTAACTCAAGTCGAGTACTCAATAATGAAGATGTTTATGGATAATCCGGGCAAAGCACTTTCTCGTGAGGATATTCTCAATACCGTGTGGGGGCGTGACTATTTTGGAGAGCTGAAAATAGCTGATGTCAACATAAGGCGTTTACGGATTAAGATAGAGGATGATCCTACGAATCCTACATATATCACAACGGTATGGGGCTATGGCTACAAATGGGGCTTATGAGTGGTATATTTTTCCGCCTCTCTTCGTTGGAAAGTCTTGAAATACGAATGTATTCCTGCGACTTTCCGCCTCGATAGGCGAAAAAACCTACCACTCATATGAGTGACATCTTTTTCCGCCTCTCTTCGTTGGAAAGTCTTAAAATACGAGTGTATTCCTGCGACTTTCCGCCTCGATAGGCGAAAAAATCTACCACTCATAGTATGAATAGCGTCTTTAAAATCTACTAAGTTGCGGGAGCATTAATAATTTGCTAAACAAACTAATCAAATGTTATCAAAATTTCACAAGAGGGTTACGCAGGCGTTGGCTGAGAGGTACGGTTATTATCGCTCTCTCAGGCATCTTGCTTACTGTTATCATGTTTGGAATAGTAATATACAATCTTTATTATGCAACGGTTCGGACAGGGCTTGAAGCTAAAGCGAGAACTGCTACAGACTTTTTTACAACCCATGTTGCCAGAGCTTATGATGATTTTTATGACAGTGCGTTTCGTTATGCAGAGTCTTTTCGGGAAGCGGATCGGATAGAAATGCAGTTTATAAACAGAGATGGCAGTATAATGATATCAACTTCTGCTATGGCGGCAGGTACAGCTCCCGGTACGCCGGATGTTAATGCTGCGTTTGAAACAGGTCAGATATCTTCTTGGATTGGCAGGGCTGCGGTTACAGAGGAACGTGTGATGGCAACGTCTGCACCGCTAATACTCTCTGACGGTCAGGTTATAGGCGTGATGCGGTATATTACAAGTCTTAGATTGGTAGATGAGCGAGTTATGCTCAACATACTTGTGGTAGCTGCGGTAGGTTTGATTGTTTTGGGTATGGCGTTGATTTTAAACCTTATCTTCATTCGGTATGTAATAACGCCTGTTTCCGAGATTACGAAGATGTCAAAGCGAATTGCTGACGGAAGTTATGGTGTTCAAATTAACAACTCGTACAGGGATGAAATAGGTGACATGGTCGAATCAATAAACGAAATGTCACTTAAAATTGCCCAGACAGAAAAGATTCAAGCGGAATTTTTATCCTCAATTTCCCACGAGCTGAGAACTCCTTTGACGGCTATAACGGGGTGGGGCGAAACACTTACCTATAATGATGAGCTTGATGAAGATTCAAAGCGCGGGATTGGCTTTATGCTAAAAGAGGCGAAAAGGCTCACGAAGATGGTTGAGGAATTGCTGGAATTTACAAAAATGCAAGATGGGCGTTTTACATTGAATATAGAGGAAGATATAGATATCGCGGCAGAGTTGGAAGATGCTATTTTCATGTTTAGGGAGCTGCTGCATCAAGATGAGTTGGGCTTTGATTATCATAATGATATGGCTGAAACAGTATTTATTTCAGGCGATTCAAGCAGATTGAAGCAGGTTTTCTTCAATATTTTTGATAATGCTTTGAAGTATGGGCGTGAGGGTAAGCGGATTGATGTGTATATTGGTGAAGTTGATGAACATGTTGTAATTACAATCCGTGATTTTGGATCAGGTGTGCCTGAGGATGAGTTGGAAAATCTTAAAATGAAGTTTTATAAGGGTAGTAATTCAAAAGAGAGAGGGCATGGAATCGGGCTTGCAGTCTGCGAGGAAATTGTGAAATATCATGGTGGGAATGTGGAGCTTTCTAATGCTGAGGGTGGCGGTTTTATGGTGACGATAACGTTACCGCTCTTAGAAAAATTTGATGAAGATTAAGAGTTCGCATTTGCGGCGAACTGTGAATGGTAACAAAACAAGTAATGTATAAGTGAGTGAGGAAAATGAAATCAGAAAATTGTGGTAAGGAATTTAAAACGTCTATTGGCGGTCAGGCATTGATCGAGGGTATAATGATGAGGGGGCCGGAACGCACTGCGATTGTTGTGAGGACAAAAGACGGACTGGTTGAAAAAACAGAGGAATCCAGTCTGCCAAAAGACAAGTATCCTGTATTAGGGTTTGTGTTTGTACGTGGAGCGGCTAACTTCATAAGCACAATGAAATTGGGTGTGCGTAGCATAATGTTTTCTGCGGATCATATGCCTGAGGAAGAACAAGAAAAGCCTTCCAAGTTTGATATGTGGCTCGAAAAAAAGTTCAGCGATGAAAAGGCTGAGAAG
>WQVG01000136.1 GCA_009781675.1 Candidatus Bathycorpusculum acetigenes
AAGCCACATCAAGCTTCTGCTTATACCGTGAGCCATACTTTGTTGACCTTCTTGACAATCGTCAGTAAGGTATGGTTCTCAATTTAGCATTAACGGATTAACACACTTGCGGAACTACTGAGGAGTTAGTAAAGGTTAAATTATCTGAAATATCTACGTATACAAGGGATATTCTTGACCGTAATTACGCAATCAGAGAAGGAACATTAATGAAGTACCCACAATTTTGGCTTAAGGCCTCACCAAGACGTAAACGTGTCTATTCGGTATGCATAATGCTTGTACTGGCTATGCTGGCAACCCTAATCGGTGCACTGGTTCCAGTCAGTCCTGAAACCGCCCAAATCATAAGTGATCAGCTCAACCAAACCCTAACAGAGGGGCAAGCGCAGGGCACATTAGACTTTGATATTTTCTTTAACAATTTTCCACTGTGTCTGCTTATGTTCATTCCCTTGGTCGGATTCTTCATAGGTATGTTCATCCTCTTTAGCACCGGACAAGCGTTTAGGGCCATATTTGAGGTACAGATGGCAAACGGTACCGCAACAGCAACTCCAGATGTGTCCATTGCAGCTACAACCATAACTGTAGCTCTCATAGGCATAGCGGTTGTGTTTTTGCTTGAATATGTGTCCTACTCAATCGGTATGACTGAGAGCATCTGGCTGTTTCGCCGCATACTGCAAAATAAATGGAGAAGTGAGCTCAAATGGCTTGTCATATTCATCGGAGTTGTCGCTTTGTTGCTCGTTATCGGGGCCATCGTGGAAACTGCAACACTATCACTTCAACTCTAAACAAGCAATCATCATTTTATTTTTTTACTAACTATTTCTAGACTTATGTCAAGTGCCTTTACGCTATGGGTTAATCCGCCTAGGCTTATAATATTGATGTCTAGGGCCGCGTATTCGAGGATGTTTTGAGGGGTTATACCACCGCTGATTTCTATTAGAACCTCTGTATGGCCTAATTGACGAAGTATTTGGGTGGCTTCTTTGGCTTGTTTGAGGGAGAAATTATCTAGCATAATGATATCTGCGCCTCCTTCTGCGGCTTTTAGGGCGTCTTGGATGTTTGTGACTTCGATTTCGATTTTTTTGCTAAATGAGGCATGGGTTTTTGCTTTTTTGAGGGCTTCTTCTACGCTGCCGGTGAGTGCTATATGGTTGTCTTTTATGAGCACCATGTCGTCTAGGTGTAGTCGGTGGGGGTCGCCGCCGCCTATGAGGATGGCTTTTTTGTCGAAGTATCGTAGGCCGGGGGCGGTTTTGCGTGTGGCTGCGATTCGGAGGTTGGGGTTGGTGGTTTTTATTTGTTGGGTGAGGGTGTGGGTTTGGGTTGCGATGCCGCTCATGCGTGAGATGAGGTTTAGTATGGTGCGTTCGGCGGTAAGGAGGGTTTGGGCGTTTCCGGAGAGTTCGAGGAGCACTTGGTTGTTTTTTATGGTTTGTCCGTCGGTTATGTGGGGTTGTGTTTTTAGGTTTAGGCATTCGGCGAGGATGGTTGTTTCTTGGATGCCGGCGATTATGCCGTTTTGTTTGGCGATGATTTTGGCGGTTGTGGTTAGATTTGGGGGGATGAGGGCAGTGACTGTGACATCGCCTTCACCTAGGTCTTCTGAGAGGAATTCGAGGAGTTTTTTCTCCATGATCCATCGGGGCATAAACATGGCTTCTAGGTGGTTGTTTTGGCTTAAAATTCTTCCGTGCCTTGGCATGTCTCTGCAGGATGTTCACTAAGAGGCAGGTGGTTGTAGTCACTTGTGTTGTTTGTGTTCTTGTGGGTTTTTTGTGGTGTCAAATACTTTATCATCTGCTGTGTTGTTTTGGTTCAATGTGCTGTTTGCGTATGGTTGTTGCTGTTGGAGGGTAAGGTTTGGGTGAAAGGTCGGATAACAAAAGTTTTTGGAATCGTTATGCGAGGTTATATGACTTTGAGATTAGGCGGTTCAATGCTAAAGCCTATTTAGAGATGTATCGTCTGATGTCAAGTTCGTTGTTGCCTGTTATGGATGTGTTGGAGGTTGCGACCGGGACTGGATTGGTTGCTATAAATATAGCGGCATGTGTGCGTTCTGTGGAGGCTGTTGATTTTTCTCCTAAAATGGTTGAGGTGGCAAGAAAGAAAAAAGCTCCGGATAATGTGCGTTTTTCGATAGAGGATGCTATTGGGCTTTCTTTTGGGGATAATAGCTTTGATGCGGTTATAATCTCAAATGCACTTCACATTGTACCGGATCCTGTTAAGGTGCTTAGGGATATTTCAAGGGTGCTAAAGCCAAAAGGGTTACTTATCGCGCCTACTTATTCGCACGGTCATTTAGGTGATTCAACTTGGAATTTAAATGCAAAAATTTTGAAATTTATCGGGTTTGAAACCTATTCAAAATGGAGCCCAGAGGAGTATGTTGCATTTATTCAACAGAACGGTTTTTGGGTGGAAAGATGGCAAGTATTACGTGCGGCTTTCCCGCTTGTGTATCTTGAAGCGCATAAGTCTCAATAGAATGCAAATATACCATCGATAAATGTTGCCATGAAATCGTGTTATTTTTTGTTGTCTTAGTTTTCTATGGAAAAGCCGGTTTGCCCTGACCAAAATTAACGACTCAAAAGCCAATATTTTTCACAAAAACCACCCAAAACCCACAACAAAACATAACACACCACAAAAAACCCCAACAAAAA
>WQVG01000137.1 GCA_009781675.1 Candidatus Bathycorpusculum acetigenes
GATTAAATTGTGATAACCTTCAATAAACAAAATATCCAATGATTCCTTCTTTAAAACCTCAATAATTTTTTCTAAATTATCTGTATCCTGAGATACTTTTTTAATTATAGCCACTTCATTTGGAGAAATTGCTGCAATCACTTTAGCACCCGCTTTAGCGTATCGCCAAGTATTTTTCCCCTCAGTATCTATAGTAAAACCTCTATGATGCACATGTTTAATGGCACCTACATTATAGCCTTCAACAGAAAAATGCCTAATTAAATATTCAATTGTAACAGTCTTCCCCGAACCACTTCGCCCAACAGCTGCAACAATTAAAACCATATCTAAACATCCCTAAACTTTTACCTATTTTAGCTTTATAAAGAATAAGCCCATAACTTCAAAATGTGAACTTGAATACAACCTATTAGGCAAAGTGTTTTCTAACACCTTTTTAAACTCCACTTTCCGTTTACTGCTTTATATCAAAAAAGTGCATATAACCTCTTAAAAACAGTTAGTACCGGCTTTGGGACAAAATTATTGGTTTTCTTTGTTTAAGATTTTTTCATCTTCAGGCGTTAGAGTAATATCTCTAGTGTAAACTTCCGCATTATACTCTCTTAAAAAAATCAAAACCTTCTCCAAATCACACTCACCCACAATTATAACCCCTCGAATAAGCTTAACATGTGCAATATCCTCCATCAAACCACGACGATGATGCTTATATTTCCCTTTATGATTAGTAGTGTCTTGACCATAAAATTTCTGCACAAACCGATTAATAAAAGTTGGACTAGTTTTCACTCCACCTTCAGTATTTTTGTAAACACGGAAAACCACTAGTTTGCCTTGCATACCCATACCTTTACTTGTCTTACATATTAACTTTGTATGCGTTATAAACACGCATAACTTTATAAAGCTAACGCCACACATTATACAAACAAACAGGCGACAACAAACACGAAAACCAAACCAAACCAACAAAAACTAAACACCCTAATACAACAACTAAAAAACGACAAATTCCAATACAAAGAAAAAGAACAAAAACCCACAAACTGGACCAACTATGACATAGCACAAACCTGCGAAATAAACGACATGCTCCTACTCATACGCGACATTGCAAATCAAGCCACCATCAACCTAAACCTACCCGATCCAACAAAACCCAAAAGCCCAGGACGACCCAAACACAACCCAACAGACGGCGCAAAAGTGGTACTAATGGCTCAATATTTTGGTTTATCCAACCGCGCCGCACAAGGCTACATGCTACTCTTCAAAGAAAAACTAGACCTAACCACTATCTATAGCTACAAAACAATAGAACGTGCCTATGGCAATATGGAGGTTAGAGCGCTTTTGGAGGAAGTCTTTGAACTAACAAATGTGCCTGTGCGGGATTTGGAGCACGAGTTTGGGCCAGACGCCACAGGACTTTCCACCTCAAGTAAACAAAACTATGAAAATGATCGTGCAAAGGATCAGACAAATAAGGGGTATGAGAAGATTTTGGTGATGGTGGGTCTTAAGTACAAGCTTATTTCTTCTTTCAAGTTTGCTCGTAAGTCTGTGGATCATGAGTCGCCTTATTTTGAGTTTTTACTGCGTGAGACTGCTCGTCGGTATGGTCGGGTGGATTTGGTGGCTGGGGATTCGGCTTATTTGTCGCGTGTGAATTGTGATTTGGTGGCTGGTGTGGGTGGGGTACCGCGTTTTTATCCCAAAAAAGGTTCTACTTTGCGTCAAAAAGGTAGCAAGGTGTGGCGTAAAATGTTGGAGGATTTGACTGCTGATCCTGTGAAGTGGCTTTTGGAATATCATAAGCGTTCAAATGTTGAGGGTTGTTTTTCAACTCTAAAACGAGACAACCCTTTACCGCTACGTAAACAACTCGATGATCGTAAACAGCAAGAATCTTTCACACGTGCCTGCAACCTAAACATCAAACGTCTCTGCTATCTTAACTACTTAGAGGATATAAATGCAAGAGAAAGCTGGCACAAATAATTTTGTCCCAAAGCCAAGACATACGATACTTTTATAATATACTTGTGTGTAAAAAAGTGTATAAAAATGGAGAAATAAAAGAATGAATTATTTAAAATCTAAAAATGTTGTAAAGATGCTTGCAGTGCTACTAATGCTGTCTTTTGTCACATCAATGGCTGTTGTTCCAAAAGCGGAAGCTATTCCTTCTATACCGTTTGTTGATCCAATTCCAAACACTGTTGGTGTTGGTCAATATACGCTAATTAACTTTGGTTTGATTCAACCCTTAGCCAATGCCAAACATGGTTGGAACATGACTTTAGTTATTACTGATCCTGATGGTAAGGTTGAGAAAGTTGATCGTATGACTTGGTCTACAGGCACAGTCGGTTATGGCTATACTCCAACAAAAGCAGGAAACTATACACTACAATGCACATTCCAAAACGTAACATACGGTACATCTGCTAATAATCGTCAAATGCATTTATCAAGCGAAAGTGAAAACGTAACCCTCTACGTGTTAGAGGATTGGTACGCACCTTATCATCCTGGGCATTCAA
>WQVG01000138.1 GCA_009781675.1 Candidatus Bathycorpusculum acetigenes
CCCATCTCAACAGATCTAAGCCACTTCAATCCTGATGTTCCAAACATGTCTGAGAATTCACATCGGTAACCATACTTGTCGGTTAATGCATGGACTTTATTTTTTACCATGGTGCGCATCTTTAGTAAAGAAAGTCTATGGCGCATCAATGCTCGTAGCTCTCGTAGATGTTGGGGTGGTACGTAGCTCTCAGCAACCAGATCAGCCCTTAGTAGATGGGCTAGAATTCTTGCGTCTACTTTGTCGGTTTTTACTTTTGCAGAGGCGATGGCTTTGGTTTTCATTGGATTGGCTAGGATCACCTTTATGTTTCTATGGTCCAGTGCGTCGTATAGGTTTTGCCACAAATTTGCGGTTGATTCCATAACCACTTGATCATCACTAGTTAGTAGTGTGGTTAGGTGTTCGATTCCTTGGGGGTTGTTTTCGAAGAAAAATTCTTGTTCTATGGTGCCTTGTTTGTTCATGAGTGCGGCTCGGCATCTAGTTTTGCCTACGTCTACTCCGACATATCTCATCATCTTTCTTTCTCATCGTCCTGCTGGTTTCAGGCTGCATTCTCTCATTCGGGCGATTTGCCCAGTTGTTTAGCAGCGCAGGTTTAGCCCAGTCTTTTTAACGGTCGAATTGACCAAGAAACAATCGGACTAACCAGCAACACAAACTATTGGCTCGTGTCTTTCATAAACTCTTTTTAGATAGAAAGTTTGATTCATTCATAAATTCACCTAAAGGGTAGGTTGTAGTCAGATATTTAACGCTATCTTGCTTGGTGCTTTGTGGCACTAGGCTCCCTGGAATTAGTTCCGATGACTGGTGGTTGCTATATCTTATGGGGTGATTGTGGGTGATTGTCGTTAGCTGGTTAACAAATTCAAATTTTTCTTTGCTTCATGTTTGACTATTGCGATATTGTTTTGGTGTCTTGGGGTTTATTTGGTTTCATGAAATAATGCTGAGCGAAGTCCAAAGGAAGTGCCAAATCAAAAATACTGCTTCAATAGGAATACGGGAAATGCTTAAGGTGTTCGTACAAAATCAGTAAGTGGTTTAATTGTTGATTTTTCTGTAAAATCATAGCTCTCACCATAGGTTTTCCTTTCTGAGTTTGCGTTGCCCTCTATCGTTGCCTCTGTTTTTAATCAACTTGCTCGTCCCGTTGCAAAGTACATTAAATGTTCATTATATGTGCCACAACAGAGTATTTTATGTATTTATTTTTATATTATTATCTATTTTTGAAATAGTTGTAACAACTATCTGTCAAGAGTCACAACGCCTGGTTATGTCTGTGTGCAGAGCAAATGGCAAATTGGCTATGTTTTTGAAAGTCTTATTCGTGTATTTCACGTTCACGTTTGAGGCGTTTGATTTTTTTGGCATAACACCACCAAAGGCTCAAGAGGATAACCCCAAGTGAAATAAGGAGTACCCCTGCTGCCGCGTTAGTAAGCCAGTATTGAACTCCGTTCTCCCAACCGTGTAATACTATGCTGAGCTGTAAGAAGCCCGCACTTAGGTCTACACAGCATATTACAAACCAAATCTTGGAGATTCTCTGATAATGGTTAATTCGGGAAGTGAAGTCACTATATATTTTAAAGTCTCCGTCTGTGGCTTTCTTTCTGAAATATACCCATCGGAAGTATGTATCAATGTGTTCTACACCGTTTTCTTCCATAAAACGGATATATCTGACACTTTCGGGATGGCTAACACTGTGTTCTAAGAGCTCAATGCGGTAGATGTATTCGCCCGGAACACAGTCTTCAAAGGTGTAGCAACAAAAAGTGTATGCCGTCATAGCAAGCCCTTTGGCCGCCATTTTATTTAGCCAGTCTTCTTCTTTCTCATAATCCCAAAAGGCTTTCCAAAGTTTTGTTCTCATTATTGTGTGCCCTCCAATTTATTTTTACCATTAACGAGTAGTTCTTCTATGCGTGCAAGTTCGCGTTGAAGAATTTTGCGGCCCAAGTCTGTGATGATGTATTCTTTTTTTCGTGAGTCTTTGTCACCTGCTACGGCACAGATCCATTGTTTTTCCAGTAAATTGTTAATTGCGCCATATAGTGTTCCTGCGCCAAGATTTACCCGTCCGTTGGTCAGTTTTTCAATATTTTGCATTACTGCATAGCCATGTATAGGTTCAAGCATTGTCAGCAGTATGTAATAGACGGCTTCTGTTAGTGCACCTTGTGCTGTGTCGTCAACCATATGTTCAACTCACCCTTCTTTACTACGTCAACCGTTATATCGGTAAACGTAGTAGCGAATGTGTGTGCAAATATATAAACACATACTGTTTTAGACTGTTTTGCATAGGGGTAAACATGGGGTAACAAAGTTTAAGATTTTGACTCAGATTGCTAAATAGAGTTCATATTTGACGTCAAATGTCTGTTATAGGGGTAACTTTGCAGAGTTACGGATCAAACAGTTAGCAGAGTATGGCGGCAGTTCCTAACCACTGGAAATGTTACACCTAAACCTAAAAACAGCGGAAGAAAACCAAAAATCACACCTCAAACCATGGAAAAAATACTTTTGAAAA
>WQVG01000139.1 GCA_009781675.1 Candidatus Bathycorpusculum acetigenes
CGTTGTGACCAAGACCACAACAGACCCCACTACAGACACAAAACTCCAATCAACAAACTTTGGGAAGATGAAAAGAAACATCTTCTAACTCTACCCCAGCATGAATACCAGATATTCCGCTATAAAGCTCTTGCTGTGAACAAATATGGATTTGTCACTGTAGATACCAACAAATATGGTATCTCTCCAGAGTTTTTTGGTAAAATCATTCAAGCCAAAATCTTTTATGACAAGGTAGAACTATACTATGACCACAACCTGTTAAAGACCTACGCAAGAAGCTATGGCAAAAATGAAGAGGTTATGGATTGGAAGCATTACTTACCAACCCTAATCCATAAACCTGGCGGTCTTACTCACTCCAGATTTTATGACCAACTGCCCAAACTCTGGCAAAGACACCTTGAAAACACCAGTGGCAAAGAGCGTAAAACCGCACTAATGGTCTTGTCTGAAATAGTTGGAGATGGTAACGAAGAGTTTTGTGACGAGGTTTTATCGTTTGCTATGGAATGTGGTAGAGTAGATGCCGACAGCATAAGGCAGTGTTATTACATGGTTTGCAAGCAAGAGTTTCATCCAGAACCTGTGCTATTATCGTCATCACCGCCGATGCTGTACTACAAACCCGACCTTTCTGCCTATGATGGACTTACCAAAAGTAGTTCGGTAACAGGCAGTATAGTAGCAGGAACACTTACCACAGGTGATGGAGGAGGTGCTTTAGTTGAATAAACACCTAACAGTTACACAACTAATGAACGAGCCTCTTGAAAAGTTACTGCGTACCCTAAAGCTTAGCGGACTTGCAAAGAATTGGCGAGATATTGACTACTGTGGCGACACCGAAAGTTATCTACGAAACCTTTTAGAACTCGAACTAACCGAACGTGAATCCAACCGCAACACTCGCATGGTTAGAACAGCAGGCTTTTCTGTAATCAAAACCCTTAAAGATTTTGTGTGGAAGCCCACAATAGAAATCCCTAAAGGCATAACTCGCAAGGAAATAGAATTAGGCAGCTTCATCCAAAGGAAAGAAAATCTAATTCTGATGGGTGCTGTGGGTACTGGCAAAACACATCTAGCTACAGCCTTGGGTCTAAAGCTTTGCGAAAATGGCAGACAAGTAAGATTCTACACAGCCGCATCTTTAGCTAACATACTGCTTGAAAAGAACCAAAAAGGCGGTCTTGTCAACTTCATCAATTCCTTGAAGAAAGTAGAACTCATGATTATTGATGAGATAGGATTCGTACCTCTACACAAAGATGCCGCAGAACTCCTGTTCCAAGTAGTATCTGACTGTTATGAGCGAAAGAGCCTAATTATCACAACAAACCTTGAGTTTGGTCAATGGAACACAGTCTTTGGTGATAATCGCTTAACTGCCGCCCTAATCGACAGGCTCATTCATCATAGTCATATACTGATTTTTACAGGAGAAAGCCATAGACTGCAAGAATCCATGATGCGTCAGAAAAAGTGAGCTAATAGACCAAATCCCAAAAATGCTGTAAACACCCTTGGCGGTATAATCAACCAATGCTGTAACCGTGTGTCATTTTGAAGCCCTGAGTCGTCAAAGAGTTCGCCACATTCTCCTCAAAACCCCTACGCCTTCGGCTACGGGGTTTTGAGGAGAATGTGAACCCTTGCACGACTACTCATAATACACCAATAGGGCTTGAGTTATACAGCATATGGGCTTCAAAAATACAGCGTATGGTCACTGCTGTATAGTGGTGCAACAAAAACTAAATATATGGTGTTGAAGGGTGCTGGATTTTTACACGCCCTTTTGCTGGAATTTGTGGTTGACAAACACAGCAGGATATTACTATGGCAAAATCAAGTCAGTCTTATTCATGCGTGGATAACACTAGACAAACTAAAATTAGGAGGTAATAAGATGAGTGATTTCGGCAACACAACCAAAAATGACAGCAAGGAGCAAAAGTATAGTTACCATGCTTTTGGTAGCAATCTGAAAGCCCTACGAAAAAAGAAGGGCTTAAATGCAAGGGATTTGGCTAGATTTATAGGGAAAACACCTTCTTACGTAGGTCAATTGGAAAGTGGAGAGCGTAAGCCGAGTATAGAAACGTTGATGGAAATTTGCAAATTCTTCGACAAAAGTCCTGACTTCATGCTGACAAAACCAGAAATTAATTCCGCACTTTCTCGCCAAGGGTACAGCAAACCCCTTAATGAAGAAGCTGAAAAACAAAAGGAACATCGTGAGATGGTTTTGAATATGTTAGACACCTTCGAGCCTGAAGAACTGGACCATCTCGACAAAATGTTAAGAAGCTTTAAGGACTTCACTTATACCAGCAGGGAAAAATATAAAAAATTATATAGCAAATAGCTGTAGTCATAAATCAGCATCTCACCGAGCGAAGATAAACAATGAGACCATTGTAAATCTACAAAAACACATAGATTTCCAAGAATAATTGCATATTAGTATGTATTAGCTTAATCCCAAATGTAACTTTACGAATGATAGCCACCCAAACCAAACACAACAACACCCACCCCAAAA
>WQVG01000140.1 GCA_009781675.1 Candidatus Bathycorpusculum acetigenes
CTGATACTGCCTTGATATAAGAAGGGGAGGTGTTCTCTGGGAAGGGGATTTTTTCACTTATGTATAGAAGGGAATTCTTTTGAAAATTAAATGGCGATGGTTTACTTGTTTCGAATAATCTTGTGGATGGTACATTATCCAGACCGGTTTTCCTTTTGACATGTTCAAAGCTGCCAGCTGCTGAAAGTGTTCCGGAGATCAGCACCATAGGGATTTTCTTTGACCAAAAATCCTTATATAGCAAGTCTCCAAGTATTTTGGACATACCTCGCAGTATAGTTAGATCAGAATTATTATTTTTCATTTCGTCTATAACTGGTGGGTGTTCACCTTCCTCTAACCAGAAGATCAAGTCTTTGTGATGTGTAAAGCCAGCTAATGCTTCGCTAATGTGAGTAAGTGCTCTCTTTGTGTATTTGTATCGTTCAGCGAATTTAGGTGTCACAAGCATGTGTGGCATTATTTCAACGAGCATATCTATGTCCTTTTTCAAATCGCGAATAAGCTTGTCGGCCCGCGAACGGATTTTGGTTGCAAAGCGGCCAACATCAGTATCATCTTTAACATAGGCAGGCACTTCTTTATTTAGAAACTGAAAAAGCAAACAGCTTTTGGAATAAACCCTCTCAGCCCGGCTAATCAAATCTTTAGTTTGTTGCTTGGGTGTAAATTTAAACCCGCTTAAGTCATATGCAGCTCTATATAGTTCCATAAGTGAAAGCTCTACACCGTACATATCCTGTGCAGCATCGAGGAACTTGTGGGCTTCATCAACGATTACAGCTTGATATTCAGGCATAATTGGCCTTTTATCGCGAACCCTATGAAGCATGTCCGCTAGAAAAAGGTTGTGGTTAGTTACTTGAAAGTCATATCCGCCCCTATTAACGCTGCGCAAATATTGAGTGTATCGGCAGATTCCATATAGCGGGCAGTTTTGGCTGCACTGTTCAACAACGTTAATGCCGTGTTTCATGTACGATGTAATCCCTTTCACTATTGAGAGGTCTACAATATCGTAGTTGTGTAATGGTTTTAGTGCGGCTAAAGTCGAGGTGTTTGCAGTTTTGCAAAATCCAGCAAACCGACGCTCACAAAGATAATGCTTTTTACCTTTTCTGAGGGCGGCAGTAAGTGGTTTCTTGATAATGCTTCGTTCCATTAATATTTCAGAAAGCATGGGTATGTAGTCCGTTATTAATGCCTTCTGGAGTGCAATACTTGATGTAGCGATAAGAATAGGCATTGTATGACCGTCAGGAAGTTTAACGCCGAGCATGCTCTCATTAATGCGCCCCCGGCGGATTAGCACAGCGGGCAGTAAATACGCAAGTGTTTTGCCCGTGCCGACTGCTGCTTCAGCTAGAAATATGCCTCTATCGCTCATCGCTCCAAATATCTCTTTAGCAAGTTCTGTTTGCATTTGACGCGGAATGAAACCATATTTGGGCATAACCTGCTCGAAGAACCATTGTAAAAATTTCATGTAGTCATTTAGCCCAGTTGTTTTGATCAATAGCAGTACCTCCGTTGACTGGCGGCACAATGATGGGTACAGGCATAACCCATACCCACTGTTCTGCCGCCAATCAAAAATTCTTATCAGCGGTTTCTGAAATGTACCCAATTTAACCACGTTACCCGGATACAAGGGGATGCCGCCAAGCCGGAGAGCGATCTCCGCATAGAAGCCCCCCATGTTTTATCCCAAACATGGCGGCGCTTCTCCCGCCCCCTTTGTGGGCGAGCCTGTCTTTTCGGAAGTATCATTATTGCGCCCTGAGTCATCGCGAACCTCTAAAATCGAGGGTGTAAGCCAACGGTTTATCGCAGCTGCCCGGGATTATGCCCAGGGGCAACCATAGCGCCGCTTCTTCTCTGCGCTCGTCAGGACGGTAACGTTACTTGGCGTCCGTATATGACCGGCAAATCAGGCCGAGTTTTTTTTAGCATTACTGGGGCCGTAAAAAAAGATTTTACCCCCTCAACAACTTCCTCTATGTAGAGTGATTTTGACAAAGATTATTTTTGTTTTTTAATAAGTTTTTTTAGTTTTTTAAGAATTGCCTTTTTTCGACAATGTATAGTTTGCTGTAAATTGCCCGTAGCTTTTGCATATCCCCTCTCTGTCATGTCGTTTATAAATATTGCGGCAAGCAGACGCCTTTCTTCAGGGTTAAGCACGGCAATGGCTTGATAAAGTGCTTCTTTTTCAACCTGCTCAATGATCAGTCTCTCAGGCTCCATAGAATCATCAATGAAACACACGCCTTGATCCAATAAGAACTCAAGAGAAATTTCGCGTCCTGGCTTAATTCCGATTATGTTCCCTTGCTCATCCTTTATTCGACGTGCACTTTTAAGGTGATAGGACTCGTATTCATCACGCCTGTCACCCTTTTTCAATACAGTGAGTATCTCCGGGCTTATATCAAGACCCGGGTAAAGTTTCTCGTAGTTCGGCCTGAATTTGATCTTTTTCTTTCCCATACCTTTCCTCCAGTCAGTTTTTTGGTTTCAGAACTGCTGGAAG